>DATCZQ010000061.1:0-69256 GCA_036525815.1 Yeosuana sp.
CGTGGCACAATTGACGATAAAGTAGGCGTTATTGGCATCATGGAATCCTTAGAACTGTTGCTAAAAGACAACTTTAAACCAGCACGCAGTATTTATATTTCCTTTGGACATGATGAAGAAATTGGAGGCGCTAATGGAGCAAAGTCTATCGCTCAATACTTGAAAGATGAAAACGTGGAGGCTGAATTTGTTCTGGATGAAGGCGGCAGTATTGTGCAGCATATGATTCCAGACATTGATAAAGATGTGGCACTCATAGGTATCGCTGAAAAAGGCTTTATTTCTTTAGAATTGTTAGTAAAAATGGAAGGTGGCCATTCTTCCATGCCAGAAAAGGAAACAGCCATTGATGTGCTTTCAAATGCCATCATAAAACTGAAACAGAATCCCTTTCCAGCCATTATTTCTGCACCCATTGATGGTTTTATTCAAAATTTAGGTCCGGAAATGCCCTTTATAAACAGACTTGTTTTTGCTAACAAATCCATATTTGAATCTGTGATAACAGGAATTTATGAAAAATCATCGTCTGGTAACGCCCTGGTGAGGACAACCACTGCTCCTACCATCTTTAATAGTGGTGTGAAAGATAATGTCATTCCGCAGTCTGCCAGTGCGACCATAAACTTTAGAATTATTCCAGGTGAAACTGTCGCGACCGTTACTGAACGTGTAAAGACACTGATCGATGACGACCGTATCATGATTAAAAAGGGAAACTTTATTTCTGAACCATCAAAAGTGTCAAGCACCACTTCATTTGGCTATACTGCATTACAAAAGACCATTTCAGAAATTTATCCGGAGGTACTGGTTGCGCCTTATTTAGTAGTTGGCGGCACAGATTCCAGACATTTAAATGATATCTCTGATAATATTTATAGATTTTCAGCCATTAAACTCAATAAAGGAAATATTAAATCTTTTCATGGCTTGAATGAAAGATTACCCCTTAGTGATTTTGAAAATTCCATTCGTTTTTATTATCAAATAATAAAGAATAGCACCACTGAAGATATGGATAAAGAATAACTTTAAACCAGGATATAGAAAAGCATCAGATAAAGCATGAAACTTACTGTTTCACCTATTTAACTTAAACGAATTATTAAAATTACAATGATGGAAAATAGTCCAAAAGTTGGGATTGGCGTGATGGTCATTAAAGAGGGCAAAATACTATTAGGCAAAAGAAAAAATGCCCATGGTGAAGGTACCTGGTCTTATCCTGGAGGCCATTTAGAATTTGGTGAATCCTGGGAAGCATGCTCTAAACGGGAAGTGATGGAGGAAACGGGTATTGAAATAAAGAATCTTCGTTTTGGAATGGTTACCAATGATATTTTTAAAAAGGAACATAAGCATTATATAACCATTTTTATAGTAGCAGACTTTGCCGCCGGTGACCTTAAATTAATGGAACCCCATAAATGTGAAAAGTGGGATTGGTTTGATTGGGGACAATTTCCAGAGCCGCTGTTTTTACCCATAACAAATCAGTTAAAAGCAGACTTTAATCCTCTAACTATTTATTAAAAATATAAATGATCATTTATCACTTTATTTCGATATTAAATAACAACATACACTATCAAGAATGACTGTTTTACAACAAGAATTGATTTTGCCTAATGGCAGCAGATTAAGTAACAGAATTGCTAAATCGGCCATGAGCGAGAACGCTTCAAACAAAAAGCATGAGCCAACAACAACGCTGATAAATTCCTATAAAATATGGGCTCAAGGTGGTGCCGGATTATTAATTACCGGGAACATCATGATTGATTCTAAGGCCCTAGGCGAGCCTAGAAATGTGATTGTGGAAGATGAGAGAGATTTTAATTTACTCAAAGCATGGGCCGACACTGTAAAAGGGACAGAAACACATTTATGGGCACAAATCAATCATCCTGGCAGACAGGCCATGGAACAAATCAACAGTGAATTATTAGCGCCGTCTGCCGTACCTCTTAAGGTTGGTGGTAGAAAAAATGCGATAAAAAAAATACCAAAAGCATTGCTTGAAAATGAGATTTTGGAGATCATTGAAGCATTTGGAAATGCCGCTTTTATTTTAAAAAAAGCAGGTTTTACAGGTGTTCAGATTCATGGAGCCCATGGCTATCTGGTAAGTCAGTTTTTGTCACCCTATACCAATATCAGAGAGGATAAATGGGGTGGCACTATTGAAAACAGGTCCAGATTTGTAATTGAAGTGTATAGAAATATCAGAAAAAAAGTGGGAGAAAAATTTCCTATAGGCATTAAATTAAATTCAGCAGATTTTCAAAAAGGAGGCTTTACAGAAGAAGAATCTATGGAAGTGGTTAAAATGCTGTCCAAAGAAGGAATTGATCTTATTGAAATATCTGGCGGAACCTATGAAGCACCGGCCATGATGGGTAAAAGACAAGAGAGCACCAGTAAAAGGGAAGCCTATTTTATGGAATACATTGAAAAAGCAAGAAAGATCACCAAGACACCTTTAATGTTAACAGGTGGTTTCAGGACGACCTCAATTATGCAAGATGCGGTAGCATCAAATCAAGTAGATGTTATTGGAATGGCACGTCCTTTTGTCTTATTTCCAAATATCGCCAATGACCTGCTCACCGAAAAGCAAACTGATTTTACCTGTTACATTCAAAAAACAGGGGTTAAAGCTATTGATGCTGCTATGAACATCATTTGGTATGAAGCACAAATTAAACGTTTAGGGAAAGGCAAAAAACCAAATCCAAAATTAAATCCATGGTTTGTCTTCTTAAGCTATGCCTGGTTGATAGTTGCTAAAAGGCTTTTTTAAATTAAAATAACCACAAATAAAAAACTCTGCATCTTATTCAATGCAGAGTTTTTATATTTAATAAGTACTAAATAGAACTCTTAAGACTCCGCTTCAGACAGGTTAATGCCTTTTAAGAGTATAAAAACGCCCATGGTTAGTAACCATATCACCTTTACGTGAAAAACAGGCTTATAAATTTCAAAGTTGTCTGGAATAGCCAGTATAAGGCCCATAGCGGTAAGACCCAATAAAATAGTAAACCAACTTAACCATTTGCTAAGCATATGCCATTTTAAAAGTCCAAATCCTAATAATATCAATCCTACTCCTGAAAATATTCGTCCAAAACGTACAAAACAGGTCACATATTGATTTGTATAGAGGGTACCGTTCAAAAATTCCTGAATTTCTTCAGGCGATTTACCCATGGTTTGACCCACGCCCCAGGCACCGTAATTATAATAAAACGCAGCCGCAATAGCAATGGTAAAAGTTCCGACGATAACCATTCCTGCTCCAGGTATGATTACAACTCCAAAAGGTTTTTTACCGGTCATTGAAACAAATGCAAAAATAGCAATGGCCATAGTGACCCATCCAAATATATGAATGCGATACATCCATATCCAGAACCATACGTTCTCACCTATGGCAGGAAAATCTGAAGCCTGAAAATACTCACCCACGTGATGTGGTGAAAGTGCCCAGCCACTCCATAATAATACGGCGGCTAAAACAAAAGCCCATCCAATAAATTTAGTTCCAAAATTCTTTATCATAAAATTTAACTTTAAGTTATGGCATAATATAATTAAGGTACAATATAAAGCTGACTTGACAAAAAATGTGTAACATTTGTTACATAGCATATATTTTTAAAATTGTAATTTGTATCTTTAATACGGTATGTTAAAACTAATTTAATTCTACACTTTTGAAAAGAAGATCTTTTGTTAAAAAAGCAACGATAAGCTCGTTTGCTACCCTTATTGGAGCAGAAATTATTTTTGGATCTAATATATTAGAAGGTTATGTGCCGTTGGCATTACAAGATCCAGATCCATTTAAAATGTTTAATAAAAACAAAGAAATGGTAGTGTTGAATGACAAGCCATGGAATATGGAAGCGCAAGCACACTTATTGGATGATGAAATCACCCCTAATTCTTGCATGTTTATAAGAAATAATGGCTTAATTCCTGAGAATATTGATATTAAAAACTGGGTTTTGAAAATTGATGGAGAATCTGTCGTTAAAGAAAAAACCTATACTCTTGCTGAATTAAAATCAAAATTTAAACAATATACCTATCAATTAACCATAGAATGTGGTGGCAATGGACGCAGTGAATTTAATCCACCTGCTCAGGGAAATCAATGGACTATTGGCGCTGTACATTGTGCTTCATGGACTGGTGTGCGTTTAAGAGATGTTTTAGAAGATGCCGGCATAAAAAATAACGCAGTTTATATTGGTTATCACGCAGCAGATATACATTTGAGTCGGGACCCTAAAAAAGAACCTATTTCCAGAGGGTGCCCCATGTCAAAAGCCTTACAGGATGAAACGTTAATTGCATTTAAAATGAATGGAGAAGACATTCCGTTGGTGCATGGTTATCCTTTAAGACTGGTGGCCGGCGGCTGGCCTGCTTCGGTTTCAGGCAAATGGCTTAATAGGATTAGTATTCGTAACATCATTCATGATGGTGAAAAAATGGGTGGCGATTCTTATAGAGTACCTTGTAAACCTATAGAACCGGGAGAAAAGATAAAGGATGAAGATTATTGTATCATTGAGTCTATGCCGGTCAAATCGTTAATTACCTATCCAAAATCGGGTGCTATCATCAATAAAGGAAAAACATTAAACATTAGAGGACATGCATGGGCAGGTGAATTAGAAGTGACTAAAATGGAATATTCCATAGATTATGGCTCGACCTGGAAAATGTGTAGCGTTGAAAAGCCAAAAAACAGATTGGCCTGGCAACATTTTAAGGCTTCCATTGATTTTCCACAAACAGGATATTATGAAGTTTGGGCCAAAGCTACAGATAGTAATGGAAAAGCACAACCTATGCTATTACCCGGATGGAATCCTAAAGGGTATTTAAATAATGCTTGTCATCGCATTGCGGTTAAAGTTAAGTAAATGTCTGAAGAATTAGAATTTTTTAAACAGGTCAAAAAAGTATATCATTTATTACTTTTACTCTTCAGTTTGTTTGTCATAGCAGGTGGAGCACTTGTTTATTATATGTCTAATCCTGAATTTTTTAATTTTAACAAGCCCCCAGAGGTGGCTGTTGTTGTTGAAGAATTAGACCCCGATAGAATAGAAAATGGGATACATGTAGAAACTGGTTTTGTGGATGCTGAAGGGATGATGACGGTGGTCCGTAACTGTACAGCCTGTCATTCATCAAAATTAATTCTTCAAAACCGCATGAATGCGGATCGGTGGAATGCCACAATTAAATGGATGCAGCAAACTCAGAATCTGCCGGATTTAGGAAAAAATCAAGAGATTATAGTTAATTATTTAGCAACAAATTATCCGCCGGTTGATACGGGAAGACGCCCTGGGTTAACAAATATTGACTGGTATGAATTAGATTAATAATAAGAATAGAAATTAATAACATTTTACAAAAATTAAATTATTATGGAAAAGTATATTAACGCTTTTATAAATTCCTTTAATGGAACTGTAGACTGGACATGGAAATCAATGATCTTTGAAGTGCCCTGGTATACGAATTATTTTTGGGGACTTACGGCTATATCAGTTCTTGTCTGGCTTTTAGAAATAGCATTCCCCTGGAGAAAATACCAATCTATTATAAGAAAAGATTTTTGGTTAGATGCCTTTTATATGTACTTCAATTTTTTTGCATTTTCGATTGTCATCAGTGGTTTTTACAAGATGATAGGACTCCTATTTGCAGATATTAATATTACGGCCAAAAGCTTTGCTATTTTTGATATTTCTGAATGGGCCATGTGGCTCCAGTTACTGGTCTTTTTCATTATCCTTGATTTTGTACAGTGGTTTACGCATGTTTTATTGCATAAATATCCATTTTTATGGAAGTTCCACAAAGTACATCATAGCGTCAAAGAAATGGGATTTGCAGCGCACTTAAGATACCACTGGATGGAAAACATCCTATACAAACCATTAAAAACTTTTGGAGTGATGTTAATAGGTGGTTTTGAACCTAATCAGGCTTATATTATACATTTTATTACCATTGCCATAGGTCATTTAAATCATGCCAACATTAAAATAACCTGGGGTCCTCTTAAATATGTTTTTAACAATCCGGTAATGCATTTATACCATCATGCATATACCTTACCAAAAGGATCCTATGGCGTCAATTATGGCATCAGTTTAAGTCTTTGGGATTATATATTTAAAACGAATTACATCCCAGAAGATAGTGGTACTGTAGAAATAGGATTTGAAGGGGATGATAAATTCCCACATGATTTTATTGGACAAAATCTTTATGGATTTAAAAAAGGGCAGAAATAACTGCCCCTTTTTTTAAATTTTAATAGTTCCATTTTAATGGTGTCTTATTTTATATAAGGATTCATAAACTTTTCAATTTCTGATATGGAGATCTTTGGATTGGCTCCTTCACTTTGAGCTACCAGAGCTCCAACGGCGCATGCAAAATCAATAGCCTCTTGTGGGTTCGTTTTGTTAAGAAGTTGACTTATTAAAGTTCCTAAAAAGGAATCCCCTGCTCCAACGGTATCCTTCACTTTTACAAGATAACCACTGTTATAGTAAAAGGTGCCATCATAAAATAAAACAGCCCCATGATTCCCTTTGGTAACACAGAGGTGCTTTGTATCGGTTGCTTCGGAAATGAAACGAATATTTTGTTCCATAGACAAATATTTAGAACCCAGATAGCCGCTTACTTCATACAGTTCTTCATCATTAAATTTGATAAAATGGGCCTTGTTCATAAGATGGATCAAAAGCTCTTTTGAATAATGTGGTGCTCTTAAATTCAAATCAAAAATATTATAAGAGGATACTTCCACAAGCTGCAATAAGGCCTCCTTTGAAACGTCATCTCTGGCTACCAAACTACCAAAAACAAAAGCATCTGAATTTGAAACTAAGGCTTTCGCCTTTTCATTAAAAATAATTTTATCCCAGGCACATGGATAGGTAATGTCATAAGTTGCAGATCCTTTATCATTTAAGCTTACATGAACCTTTCCTGTTTCCAGTGTTTCGTGCACTTGCATATAATCTGTATCAAGGCCGCTTTCAGAAATATAGTCTAAAAGGGTCTTTCCATACATATCATTTCCTATAGCACTAATGATAGCAACTTCATGATTAAATGATTTTAACCTTAATGCGACATTTAATGGTGCTCCACCTATCTTTTCATGTGTTGTGAACACATCCCATAAAACTTCACCAAAACAAGTTATTTTAGCCATATTATTCTCTTAAAATTATTAAATGCCTTTATAAAAAATTGAATATTAAAAATAGATACTGAATACGCAAAGTTTTAAAAAAAAATTCTTTTAAAATAATAAAATTTCCTTAATCTATTTTGGAGTCTTAAATTAATTTAAGGCTCGTTTATATGATATGATTAATCAACTCTTTTAAATTCAAGGCTTCCTGAGTTCCGGAAACCATGTTTTTTAATGTATACGTATTTGAATTCATTTCTTGTTCTCCAACCAAAACTACAAATGGTACCTTTCTTTTATTGGCATAATTCATTTGCTTTTTCATTTTAGCAGGATCAGGATATAATTCTGCATGGATATTATTTTCACGCAAATGCTTGATCGCTTTTAGACTAAATAAGGCTTCTTTATTACCAAAATTTATAAAAAGGACATCAATGGTCTTAGTGATAGTTTCAGGAAACAGTCCCAGTTCTTCTAAGACCAGGTAAATTCTATCCAATCCAAAACTGATGCCGACGCCACTTACATCCTTCAAACCAAAAATACCTGTTAAATCATCATATCTTCCACCACCACCAACAGAACCCATTTGTACCTCTTTGGGAGCCGATACTTCAAAAATAGCTCCTGTATAGTAATTTAAGCCACGTGCTAAGGTCACATCGAGTTGTAATGAAGCTGTTTCTAATTTTAAGGTGCTGATGGCGTTATTAATAAATTCCAATTCTTCAATGCCTTTAATGCCTTCTTTTGAAGAGGCCAAAATAGTTTTAAGAGTATTCATCTGACTTTCAAAACTTCCCTGTAAACTGAATAATGGTTTTAATTTATCAATGCCCGATTGCGGAATATCCTTGCTCAACATTTCTTCTTTAACCTTCTCCTCTCCTATTTTATCGAGCTTATCTAAGGCCACCGTGAAATCAATCAATTTATCCTGTGCTCCAATAACTTCAGCAATCCCCGAAAGGATTTTACGGTTATTTATTTTAATCGTAACTCCATCTAATTTTAAAGAAGAAAAAACAGCATCGTAAAGTTGCACAAACTCTACTTCCTGCCATAATGATTGTGAACCAACCACATCAGCATCACATTGGTAAAATTCTCTAAAACGGCCCTTCTGAGGTCTGTCGGCTCGCCATACCGGTTGCATTTGATAACGTTTAAACGGAAATTCTATCTCATTTTGGTGTTGTACGACATAACGCGCAAAAGGCACTGTTAAATCATAGCGCAAGGCCTTTTCAGAAATTATTGGAGTTAATTTATTTGAATCTTTAATGTTGTATACTAAATCATCCACCTTGCTCAAATAATCGCCTGAATCTAAGATCTTAAAAATCAATCGATCTCCTTCTTCTCCATATTTTCCCATTAAAGTGTCAGAATTTTCAAAACTAGGGGTTTCTATCGGTTGAAATCCAAAAGTTTCAAAAACCGTTCTAATCTTTTGGAAAATATAGTTTCGCTTAGAAACCTGTTCTGGATTAAAATCTCTTGTGCCTTTAGGAATACTTGGTTTTTGAGCCATTGAAATATTTTTAATACACAAATATCTTAATTTTTAATGTGACTTGAACCCTTTTTTAAAATTTATAGTAACTTTATTGACCTTTCATAGTCTAACAGGAAAAATGAATAATTTATAAATCCGGTTTATGTTTTCATTAGTACGAGAAAATATTAGAATTGCTATAGATTCTATAAAAAGTCAGATATTACGTACTATTTTAACCGTTTTAATTATTGCCATTGGTATTACAGCGCTTGTTGGTATTTTAAGTGCTATTTCTGCTCTGGAAAATACGATTTCAAGTGATTTTTCATCGATGGGCGCGAACACCTTTAATATTCAACGCGATGAGTTTCAGATGCAACGTCGCGGCGGCGGTGAACGTCAAAAACAAAATCCCGTTATAACTTATGCAGACGCTAAGGATTTTATTGAAAAATATCAATTCCCTCTGTCCTCGATTTCTCTTGTCTTTACAGGAACCAATGCTGCAGAAATAAAATATGAAAGCACAAAAACGGATCCTGATGTTCCTGTTTTAGGGGCCAATGAAAATTATTTACAAAACTCAGGCCTTAAAATAGCATTAGGAAGAGAATTCAATTACTTTGATGTTGAAAACAACAATAATGTATGTGTTATTGGTGTGGATTTACAAAAAAAATTGTTTAAAGAATTATATCCAATAAATAAGACCATAAGTGTAAGAGGCACTAAATTTAAAGTTATCGGCATTTTAGAATCTAAAAAAACAGGTCTGGGAAGTAATGAAGATTACCGCGTTATTATTCCTATTCAAAAGGCGCGATCTATCTTTACAAATGCTAATATCAATTATGGTTTAAGTGTTAAAGTAGGAAAAAAGGAACTTCTTGAAAATGCTCAGGAAGAGGCCGTCATTACTTTTAGGAAAATTAGAAAATTAAATCCTGTTGAAGAGAACAATTTTGCTATTGAAAACAGTACTGATTTAATTAACAGAGTTGCTTCTATCACGCAATATTTATATATGGCCGCCTGGATTATAAGTATCATTACCATTTTTGGATCTTCTATTGCTCTAATGAATATTATGCTCGTTTCAGTTACAGAAAGAACTCGCGAGATAGGCGTCAGAAAAGCCATGGGCGCCAAGCGTGCCACCATTGCGGTTCAATTTTTTGTTGAAACAATTATAGTTGGACAATTAGGTGGTATATTAGGCATTATCTTAGGTTTATTAATAGGTTTAGGCGTATCTGCAGCAGCCGGTTTTAATTTTACCACGCCTTGGTTAGCGATGTTTAGTGCCTTTGCTATTACGTTTCTTGTGGCGATATTATCGGGATTAATACCTGCTATTAAGGCCTCTAAACTGGATCCTGTAGAGTCATTACGTTATGAATGACTAATTGATCAGTTTATTAAAATATCGGTATAAATCTCCTTTGGTAATAACAGAACCTTGTTGAATTAGTTTAAAAATATCAAGATTTCTGTCTTCAGAATACGTTTTTTTTGCTTGTAAAAACGCTACATTTTCATCCATTAAATTTTCACGTAACCAACTAAAGCCTTCCTGAGTAGTCATGTCTACTTTATTTTTTAAAGTCACTGCTATGACATGCATATGGTCCTTATTGATAGCAAACAGATGCATGTGTTGTGGCGAAATATGTTCTAGGTATTTAGCACTTTTTAAAACACCTTCCCAAATGAGATCACTAAAAACATCCAGTTCCATTTCTGCCAGTTCAGGCTTATTCTCCTTTAAATTTTTCCACTCATCAGCGGTCACAGACTGTGTCGCTAAAAAGTTTATAAATTCTTGATGCAATTCTTCGAATTGCTCTTTTGTTAATCTACTATACTTCATAATAAAAAAATGCGCCCCTATTTAGGAGCGCAAATTTAATAATATAAATTCTTTTATTTTTAGAAAATATAACGTAATCCTACTTGCGCTTGCCAGCGTGAAGCTAAACTAGAGTCAAACCCAAAGGTTTTAGTTTGATTAGGATCAAAAGAATACGTTGGAGTTCCTGTGCCATCAACCGATACACCTATTGGTTGTACATTGTTTGGTTGCTGAATCACGCCCCAATCAGAATTGATTAGATTACCAACATTAAGCACGTCTATGCTAAATTGAATCGTATTCGTTTTGTTTTCAGATACTTTAATATTATAATCTTGTAAAAATTTAATATCCCATCTGCCTCTCCAAGGTGCAACAGCCCCGTAGCGTTCAGCATATTCACCACGTCTTCCGCTTAAATAATCATCTTGAGAAATGTAAGCATCTAAAGCAGCGCCTTGACCCGCTCCTGCAAATTGCATTTGAGTGATTTCACTTGAAGTTGGCACATAAATAAGATCATTTAAATTAGAGCCATCGCCGTTGATATCTCCTCCATAAGTATAATTAAAACGACCTCCTTGGGCATATTCAAAAAAGGTTGACAAAGTAGAAGACCATTGACCATTTCCATAATTCCATTTTTTGCTCATGACGCCAATGAATCTATGCGTATCACCATATTTAGAATAAGATAACGCATCATCATTAACATTTCCTAAAGCAGCATTAAAAACAAAGGCATCTCCTGTAATTTCTGCTTCAATAGAGTTGACATCTTTTGAATTTAAATAGCTGTAAGCTAACATCGTGTAAAAACCATCATTGAAGGTTTTTTGAGCTTTCACAGAAGCATTCCAAATACGGCCTTTATCTGAATTAGTAAAAACATAAGCGTTATTGATAATATCAGCAGAAGTATAAATCGCTCTATTATCTACGCCCTGTAAGGTTCCTGATGGAGGTAATAAGCCCCAGTTTTGTACATGAGCACCGTTAATGTCTTTAGTATAAGAAACATCACCTGTTAAAATTAAACCATTTTCAAACTTATAGTCCGTTCCTAAATTAGTTCTCCAAACCTGTGGATACTTATAATCTGGATCGACCATTTGGTAGAAAAATATTTCAGGATTAGCAATCTGATTTCCTAACCACACGAACGGGAAACGCCCTGTAAATAAACCTGAACCACCTCTTAACTGGAAAGTATCATCTCCATTCACGTCATAATTAAATCCTAAACGAGGAGAAATCAACCAATCATTATTAGGCATTTGCGTATTATCTAATTTTACAGTCTCTCCTGTATTTGGATTTACATAAGGTATATCTGGTACATAACAACAAGCTCTGTCAATTACATCCTGAGCCTTTTTTGCTGAATCAAAAAACAATGGTTTATCAAAACGCACACCATAAGTAAGTTTGAATTTATCAGAAAGATTCCATTCATCCTGCGCATAAAACGCTAATTGTCCAACATTAGTTTCAGCTAATGCCCATCCGCCAGCAACACCTTCACCATTCGCTTCTAAAGCAGCATTAGCCGCGGTGGCATCATTTAACATAGCTTCCATGCCGCCACCAGGACCTGCATCTGCAAGAAATTCAGCAACACTTCCATATGATGGGAAAAAGACACCTCTTGCTCCATATACCCCAAGATTAAAAGAGTTATCAAACTCAAATTTTTCAAAAGAAGTACCAACGGTGAACGTATGATCCCCTTGATAAAAACTTAAATTATCGGTGAATTGAAATACTTTTTGATCAAGCGTATTGTGAATTGAAAAAGGCTCATGACCAGCTATAATATAATTAGATCCACCTTCAAGTATAGTGATGGTTGGAGCAGCAACAGAAAGTGGGTTTCTGAAATCATCGAAATGCGTATAACCTACTTGAAGTTTATTACTAGCAGTTTCTGATAAGGTTGAATTCAATTCTAACTGAATAGATTGTAATTTATTATTGATTTCATAACCTGTATTTTCAAATTGAAGCGTTGCCGCATTTGGACCTCTGAATCCAAGTGCTGTAGGATGTGCAGGTTTTTCCTTTGAAGCATCTAACCAGTTATAAATAATAGCTAGACGGTTTTTGTCATTAATATTCCAATCTAATTTAAAGATACCCTTAGTAGATGCCGAAGCATAAGTAAAGCCTTCATAAGCACCTGTATTGTATCCTAAATCTCCTAAAGCACTTTGAACCGCCATCATATCTGCAGCCGTGACTCTGGATTCATTAATAGCTCCACTACCTCTATTTGGCACCCAACCATTAGAACCTAAATCTGAACGCTCATCCTTTTCAAAATTTGCAAAAAAGAATAATTTATTTTTTATAATTGGGCCTCCTATACTAACGCCATACTGAGTTTGCTCCAATTTAGGTCTAACAACATCTTCTCCTTTTATTTTGTTACCCGTCATTTTCTCATTTCTTGTAAACCCATAAACAGTTCCATGAAACTCATTAGTACCACTTTTAGTTACTGCATTTACTGAAGCCCCAGTAAATCCAGATTGTGTGACATCGTATGGTGCTGTAGAAACTGAAATTTGATCTATCGCGTCTAAAGAAATTGGTTGTGCATCTGTTTGTCCCCCAGGCGTTGGAGCATCTAACCCGAATGGGTTATTAAATATGGCACCATCTAAAGAGAAATTATTGAACTGGTCATTTCTACCACCAAATGAGTTTCCACTTGCTGTAGGTTCTAATCTTGTAAAATCTGAAGCAGAACGAGAAATTGATGGCAAGCGTGTTAACTCACGTCTTCCTACGTTGGTTTCTGCTCCAGTGCGATCGCTTCCAAAAGCACCTCTACTACCGTACCCCTGAATAACAACTGTTTCAAGTTCTGCTGTCTTTTCGATTAAAACAACATCTAAATTCTGTGTTTTACCTAAATCAAGATACACATCATTAAATGATTGCTCGTTGTACCCAATAAAACTGATAGTAATTGAGTAAGGACCACCAACTCTAAGATTCAATAAATTAAACCTACCATCTATATTTGCAGCAGCGCCATACTTTGTACCAGTTGGCGTATGAATTGCTAAAATATTTGCCCCTGGCAGTGGTTCAGAAGCATTGTCTAAAATTAGACCCTTTATATTAGAGGTAGTTACTTGCGCTATCGCAAAACTTACGCTCAACATAAACATAAAAAACAAAGTAATTTTTTTCATTTATCGAAAATTTGAATTAGTGAGTCAAAAGTAATCAATAGTAACCAAAAAAAATAGGGCCACTCAAATGAGTGACCCTTTTTTTATTAACTATTGTTAACTATTTTTTTAGATTAATCTGCTTGTGCAATAACCTCAAATGGTAAGTCAACAGTTACATCTCTATGTAAACGTATGGTCGCATCGTACTTCCCTAAACGCTTCACATGTCCACCTGCAACTGAAATATACTTTTTATCAATTGATTGTCCTTCTTTCGCTATTGCTTCAGCTACATCTATATTGCTTACAGAACCAAATAATTTGTCTCCAGCACCTACTTTAGCAGTAATTTTAATTTCTAATGCTTTTAAAACTTCAGCAATCTTATTGGCATCGTCAATTATCTTCTTGTCTTTAAAAGCTCTTTGCTTTAAATTTTCTGCTAATACTTTTTTAGCTGAAACGGTAGCCAAAATAGCTTGTTTTTGAGGAATTAAAAAATTTCTACCATAACCGTTCTTAACCGTTACAACATCGTCTTTAAATCCTAAATTTTCAACGTCTTGTTTTAATATAAGTTCCATTGTTATCGGTATTTTATTTTAATAAATCTGCTACGTAAGGCATCAAAGCTAAGTGACGTGCTCTTTTTACAGCCACAGATACTTTTCTTTGGTACTTTAATGAGGTTCCTGTTAATCGTCTAGGTAAAATTTTACCTTGCTCATTAACAAAACCTAATAACCAGTCTGCATCTTTATAATCTACATACTTAATACCAGACTTTTTGAAACGACAATACTTTTTAGTTTTGTTAGTTTCAATATTTAAAGGCGTAAGATATCTGATTTCTCCGTCTTTTTTTCCTTTTGCTTGTTGTTCAATTGTTGACATAATTACGCTTTTTCTTTAAGTTTTGCTCTTCTTCTTTCTGCCCAAGACACAGCGTGCTTGTCTAAAGTAACAGTTAAATAGCGCATAAAACGCTCATCACGTCTAAATTCTACTTCTAATGGGGCAATTACTTCTCCATCAACAGTGTATTCCATTAAGTGGTAAAAACCACTTTTCTTGTTTTGAATAGGGTAAGCTAATTTTTTTAGTCCCCAGTCTTCTTTCGATATCATCTTAGCTCCTCTAGAAACAAGAAAATCTTCGTATTTCTTTACTGTTTCCTTTATCTGATCTTCAGATAAAACGGGATTTAAGATGAAAACAGTTTCATAATGATTCATAAAAATCTAAATTTATTATTAAAATGGGTGCAAAAATAATCTATTTATTTATATATTGCAAGTATATTCTTCGTATATTAGAGTTATTTTATATATGTTAAATTTATGTTAAAATAAACAGTTTAACGATGAAATTTGGTTTTTATCCGAATTTTTTGTAATATTGTCGATATCTTAACCGAAATATAAAATGTTATGACTTTAAACTGTGTAGTAGTAGACGATTCAGCAATACAACGTCTCTCAATAGTCAAGTTAGTAGAGAACCACCCCTCTCTCAACTTAATTGCGGAGTACAGTAGTGCTTTAGAAACTAAAAATGGTTTAAATACAAATCAAGTAGACCTTATCTTTTTAGATATTGAAATGCCAGTACTTAATGGCTTTGAACTCTTGGATGTATTAAACAACAAACCCCAAATTATTTTTGTAACCGGTAAAACAGAATATGCTTTTAAAGCATTTAACTATGATGCTACCGATTACTTACACAAACCAATTACCAGAGAGCGTTTTAATATTGCTGTTGAAAAAGCATTAGAACAGCATAAATTAACCTTAGACTTTAATGAAGAAGAGGGTGAACATATCTTTGTAAAAAGTAATCTTAAAAAACGTAAAGTTTACATTAAAGACATTAAATGGATTGAAGCTTTAGGAGATTACGTAAAATTGGTTACCGAAGAGAATAGTCTTGTAGTGTTATCTACAATGAAATCTTTTGAAAAAGAATTGCCGGAAAATAAATTTCTGAGAATTCATAAATCTTATATTGTTAATCTAGACAAAATAGATAGGTTTAACAGTAAAAATGTGGAAGTTGGTGCTTATGAAATTCCTTTAAGTAGAAATAAAAAGACCCAATTAGTAGATGCTTTAAATAATATTTAATTCTAAAAGTTATCGACATTTAAAATTACTTTTACCGACCTAAAATCCTTAATACTTGAGAAGCTGTTATTAATTTTAATAATAGCTTCTTTTGTTTTTACTAAAGATTGCTTTTTAGGGATTTTTATCAATATATTTTTGTGAAATTGATTCCTGATTCTGGCAATAGGTGGTGATTCCGGACCTAAAATAGCGTCTCCAAAAACTTGTCGTAATGATTTGGCCATCCATTGAGAACCGGCCTCTACTCTATTATAATCTTTATGCTTTAGGGTGATTTTAATTTGCTTGTAAACTGGCGGGTATTTATAATTATAACGATCATTCATTTGTTCCTTATACATTTCTATATAATTATTAGTAGAAACCTGTTGCAGTATTCTGTGTTCTGGATTATACGTTTGAATGAGCACTTTGCCTCTTTTATCCGTACGTCCTGCTCTACCAGAAACCTGTAACATTAACTGAAAACTTCTTTCATGTGCTCTAAAATCTGGAAAATTGAGCATATTATCCGCATTCATAATACCTACCAATTTTACATTTCTAAAATCCAAACCCTTGGTTAACATCTGCGTTCCAACCAAAATATCTACTTCCTGTTGTTCAAAAGCAGTAATTATTTTTTCATAACCATATTTGCCTCTTGTGGTATCCAAATCCATACGGGCAGCCTTATAATCAGGAAATAATAATTTTACTTCTTCTTCTATTTGCTCCGTACCAAAACCTTTACTGTCTAACTCAACACTTCCGCAAGCTGAGCATGTTTTAATCATAGCTGTATGGTAACCACAATAATGGCAACGTAACTGGTCTTTATATTGATGATAAGTTAAACTCACATCACAGTTAGGACATTGAGGTGATATGCCACAGGTATTACATTCTACTATTGGAGAAAATCCTCTCCTATTCTGAAATAAAATAATTTGATTTCCTTCTTTTAATGCTTCCATCATTTCCTCAATGAGTCGGTCACTAAAATGCCCTTTCATCAATTTGCGCTTATGCTTATCCTTAATATCGACTAATTCAATATCGGGCATTAAAACATTATTATAACGCGTATTAATTTCCACAAAACCATACTTATTTTGCTGCGCATTATAATAACTTTCTAAACTAGGCGTTGCAGAACCCAAGAGTGTTTTAGCCTTATGTAAGTTAGCCAAAACTATGGCCGTATCTCTGGCATGATACCGGGGAGCAGGATCAAATTGTTTAAAAGATTGTTCATGTTCTTCGTCGACAATGATCAATCCTAAATTGTTGAATGGTAAAAAAACAGAGGATCGTGCACCCAAAACTATTTGAGCCTTATTTTTATTTTCCAACACATTATTCCAAACCTCAACACGTTCCTGTGATGAGTATTTTGAATGAAAAACAGCCACTTGCTCTCCAAAATAATTTTGCAATCTACTAACCAGCTGTGTGGTTAAGGCTATTTCTGGCAGCAAGTACAATACCTGTTTGTTTTTTGCTAATGCTTCCTCAATAAGCTTCACGTAAATTTCAGTCTTTCCTGAAGAAGTTACACCATGTAACAACACCACGGACTGATCATTAAAGGATTCCTTAATTTCACTTAAAGCTGTTTCCTGAAATATGTTTAGGTGTTTTGAAGCTTCATTTTCTTCGCCTGAATATTGCACTCTATCTGTTTGAATAAAATATTCTTCAAGAACGCCTTTATCGATTAAAGTTTTTATAATGGACGCCGAAGCATCGCTTTCATTTGATAAATCTGATACTTTAACAGGCTTTTTAGTTTTTGCTGAAATTGAAAATAAAGAAAGAACTACTTGGCTTTGTTTCGGCGCTCTACTTAATTCTTCTAACAAGTTTTGCAGTGCTCTTTCTGAGGTAAACTGAGCATGTAACTTTACATACCTAACTAATTTCGGTTTATATTTTTCGTAGACTTCTTCTTCAATTAAAATGGCCTCTTTATCAATTAAGCGTTTAATGACCGGAAGCACCGTTTTTTTATCAAGTATATTTGAAATATCATGAATTTTTAAGGAAGATTGATGCTGTAAGGCTTCATAAACCAGAAATTCATCATCTTTTAAATCAACATCATTTATGATTTTATCAGTATTTAATACAATGATCGTTTCACTCTCCAAAATAAAAGCATTCGGCAAAGCGGCTCTCATCACATCTCCTAAAGTACACATGTAATAACTCGCAATCCATTGCCAAAGATGTAGTTGAATTGAATTAACGACAGGTGATTCATCTAAAATTTGATCAATAGCTTTTGCCTCATAGGCAATTGGAGCTTTAGTATGTATATTATAAACTATTCCCGTGTATATCTTTGATTTCCCAAAAGGTACCCCCACACGCATTCCTACTTTTAAAAAATCTGCTTCAGAAGCCGTTATACTATAAGTAAAAAGTTTTTCAAGTGGCATAGGAAGTATGACATCAATAAAATATGCCATGACCTAAAACCTTTTGCGTAAATTATTCAAGGACGCATTCAATTCATGACCTAATAACAGAATATTGGCATTTAACCATAAATAAAACATTAATATTAAAAGCGCCCCTATGGACCCATATAACTTATTGAATTGTCCAAAATTCTCAATATAAAGTCCAAAAAGATAGGAGATCAATATAATTAGAAATGTTGTCAATAAAGCTCCAATAGAAAAGAAATTAGAATGCCTTCCTTCTTTAGTTCCAAAATAATACAATGTGGCCGTGGCTAAATAAACCATAATAACAAAGAATACATATTTTGCAACATCAAACCAAAAAACTGTCTGAGATTCTACTTGGTAACCCTTATTACCTAAAACATCCAATACTTTTTGAACCACATAAATTTGAAAATACCCTAATACGACGATAGTGAAAATAAGTAGAAATGCCAAAATTAAAGAGACACTTAAAGCATATAGATACTGTCTTAATGCATTTCTACCAATCTGTTCATGATATGAACTTTTAAAACCCGAAAACACAGCATTTACGCCATTTCCCATTAAAATAATAGATAATAAAAACACCGTAGAAACCAAACCACCACGCTGGGACTGATCTATATTTTCAAATATATTCTCAAAGAAAAACTCTGATGTATTGGGTGGCAAGAAAGATTCCAGAAATTTTAAAAATTCAATTTTAAAATCATCTATAGGCACATAAGGAATCACAATTAAAACAAATAACAGAAATGGAAATAGGGCCATAAAAAAACTAAAGGCAATAGCACTGGCCCTTGTGGTTAAAGCACCTCTGGCAATTCCAATAACATATAACTCCAATAAATCATAAAAAGAAAGACCTTCAAGACCAGGAAGCTTTAGTCTTTTTAAAAACTTAAATAAAATATTGACTATTGGTATTTTAGAAAGCTTGTCTTCTATTGGTTTTGTCATTAATAATTGTATCTGTTATATTTTATGTAAAGTTATTAAATTAAAAAACTTATATACTTTCTATTTTAACAAATTCAAAAACTAACTGACATCTCTATTTTATAGCTTTAAGACTTAAATCCATATTATAAACTGAGTGTGTTAAAGCGCCACAAGAAATATAATTCACACCAGACTCAGCATAATGCCTTATAGTTTCTTCATTAATATTACCTGACGACTCAGTAAGACACTTATTACCGATTAATTTAACTGCTTTTTTAGTGTCTTCATAATCAAAATTATCCAGTAAAATTCTGTAAATACCATCGCTTTGGAGAATTTCTTTAACCTCAGTTAAATCTCTTGCCTCAACCATAATATTTAAATCTCTATCAGTATCCTTTAAATATTGTTTAGCCATAATAATAGCTTTAGTAATACCCCCGGCAAAATCAATGTGATTATCTTTGAGCATAATCATATCATATAATGCAAATCGGTGATTATCTCCACCACCAATTTTAACAGCCCATTTTTCTAAAGCACGAATTCCAGGTGTTGTTTTTCTTGTATCTAATATTTTAGTTCTGGTGCCCTTCAATAAATCTACAAACATCCTGGTTTTAGTAGCAATAGCACTCATACGCTGCATGGCATTTAAAACCGTGCGTTCTGCCATTAAAATAGATTTGGGAGAGCCCTCCACATACAACACAATATCTCCATAAGAGACCTCAGAACCATCTTCTATTAAAATGTCTATTTTTAAACTTTTATCAACATAGTTGAATACTTTTTTCGCAAAAGCTACACCAGCAATAATACCTTTATCTTTAACTAAAAGTTTTGCCTTTCCTCTTACGCCGTCAGGAATACAAGCCATTGAACTATGATCACCATCACCAACATCTTCTCTGATTGCATTAGAAATTATAATTTCTATTTCTTTGTCAAATTGTTCTTTAGTTATCATTCATTTTAAAATTTACTGCTAAAATAAGAAATTGATTTTCTTTAAAAGATTTTCAAATTATGTATTTTATAAAAAAATTAGCTTTAATTGTGTAATTCACAATTTTCATATAGTAATTTTGTTTTATGACAATAAAACTTCTCGCCATTGGCAAAACAGACAATAGAGAACTTCAATCACTAATTGAAGATTATCAAAAACGATTGAATTTTTATATAAAATTTCAATTTGAAATCATTCCGGATTTAAAAAAGGTAAAAAAATTCAGCGAAGAGCAACAAAAACAAAAAGAAGGCGAGCTCATACTAAACTGCTTAAATGCTACTGACGTCCTTATCTTATTGGATGAAAATGGTAAACAATTGGATTCTGTTGCTTTTTCAGACTATTTGCAAAAACACATGAATTCAGGAATAAAACAATTAGTGTTTGTCATTGGTGGTCCTTATGGCTTTTCTGATGAGGTGTATAAACAAGCAATGGGGAAATTATCCCTATCAAAAATGACATTTTCCCATCAAATGGTAAGACTCTTTATAATTGAGCAACTTTACAGAGGTTTTACTATATTAAAAAATGAACCCTATCATCACCGTTAATTATTCTATTGTCCTTATAACATTAAGTCAAAAAAAACGCCATGTCAAATAATGGAGTGCTGTTCATGTATAGGAAATTGATCTTTGTTATAAAACAGCTATTTAAAAACGTTATGCCATTTTTCTCTTACAAGATTCATCATAAAAACATGCCCTTTCTCATTATAATGAATGCCATCTTCCATAAAGCACTTTTGATTTATACCCTCATTAAAATTAATATACTTGATTTCTTTAGTTGAACAGAACTGAATTAAAACGTCTTGAAACCCTTTAATTCGTTCAGAATAGTTTTCACCTATCACATTAAATTCATTATAATTATAGCAAGGTGTCGGAATTCCAACTATAGGTATTACATTAAAATACTGAGCTTGTTTACACAGGGCATAAACATTGGAAATTATAAATTCGTCATTTAAACCGAACCATAAATCATTGGTGCCACCAAAAATCAAACAATGTGTTGGCTTAAACTCCTTAACTGCAGCGATAAACCGGCTTAACATACCTGAAGTTGTATCACCATTAATACCAAAATTAATTACTTCCAGGTTCAATTCCCTTTCAAGTAAACTTGTCCATTTTTTTGAAACGTCCGTTTCATAGCCAAACGTTAAACTATCTCCTATACAAAGAAGTTTCATTGTATTTATCTTATTCAAAAATTACGAAGTCTTTCTTTTCAAACCAGGACTTATAATAATCCTGATGAATTTTCTCGATGTTATTGCGCTTTACTTTTAAACTTGGAGTAGCTAAGCCATTAGCCACTGTCCAGTCTTCTTTCATAATAACCACTTTTTCTAATCTTTCATGCTTTTCTAGGGATGGATTAATCTGCTTTATTGATTCCGTTAAACTTTGAACTAAATCAATTTTAGATTTTGATTTACCAAGTTCAGATAAGGTAATTAATGCTATAGGCTGCGGAATTCCTGTGCCTACAATGCAAATCTGTTCTATGTCAGTATTATGAGAAAGTAACAATTCAATATGTGATGGAGAAATATATTTGCCTTTATCCGTTTTAAACTGATCTTTTACTCGACCCGTTATGGTTAAAAATCCATCATGATCAAATTCTCCCTTGTCTCCTGTTTTTAAATAGCCTTCTGCATCAAAAACTTTAGCCGTTTCTTCAGGATTTTTAAAATACCCCAGCATTAAACAATTGTTTTTAATACAAATTTCGGCTTCTTCTGTTAATTTAACTTTGACACCATTAAGTGTTTTACCAACGGTTCCTATTTTATTGTTTTGATGTGTATTAAAATGAGAGACACAACAATCTTCAGTCATTCCATAACCCTGTAAAATTTTAATGTCAAGCTTTTGATACCATTTTACCAAACTTGAGGCTATTGGAGCCGCTGCGGATGCAATAAAGACGGCTTCTGCCAAGCCCAGTTTCTGTTTAAGTTTCCTTTTAATTAATGTATTAATAACAGGAATATTTAACAGTATACTTAACTTTTTTTGCGGTATAGTTTCTAAAATTTTTTCTCTAAACTTAGTCCAAATTCTTGGCACCGCAAAAAAGAGATGTGGCTGTGTTGCCTCCAGTTCCTTTGCAAAAGTTTCTAAGGATTCTGCAAATGTGACATTACCACCAAAAACCATACCTGCATTAACTAAAACGCGTTCTGCAACATGCGCCAATGGTAAATAAGAAAACAATTTAAGATTGTCTGGAAATTCAAAGTGTATTTTTAAGGTTTTGGAACTCTCCATAAAACTTCCTGAACTATGCATAACTCCTTTTGGAATACCTGTGGTACCAGAAGTATAAATAATAGTATGCAATTTTTCTTTTTGCGGCAGTGTGATATTCACCAATGGATCCTTTTTGGAAATAATGTCTTCCCAAAGGATGCCAGTTGTCTGATTATATAATCCCACACTAATTTTATGAATCTCTGGTATACCGCTTTTTTGAGATTCAAAATCATCTAACTTACCAATGATAATTGCCTTTGATTCGCTGTGTATTAATATTTGATGAACACTATCTGCATTTAATGTTGGGTAAATGGGTATGGAAACACAATCGGCCATCATAATAGCGACGTCTGCAAGCACCCAATGCGCACAATTCTTTGAAATTAAAGCAATATGAGATTGCTCAGGTAAATTTAAAGACTTTAAGTGAGCCCCTATCTTTCGGGCCTCGACTCCTGCTTGCGCATATGTATATTCCTTTATTTTACCATGAACGGGTTGCCTCAGAAATACTTTGTTTGGCGTGTTTGTTTCCCAATATAAAAATGCTTCTAAAGGTGAATTAAAAGACTGCATACTCAATTCTTACTTTTAAACTTATCAAAATCAGAGGGTTCTTCCTTTTTTGGAAAGTTATTGTTATTCATATCAGTGTCAGCAAATTCAAAATTAGGATCTAAATTCACCTGAGTCACTTCTTTGTCTTTAACAAACGTCTTCTTTATTTCATATTCATTAAAACGCCAAATTTCAGCTGGTAACTTGTCAAGTTCTGAACTTCCATCTTTAAATATCCATTCTATGGTTACTGGCATAACCAAGCCACCCACATTTTTTATGGTCACTTCATAAATATTCTTTCCCGATACTTGCGTTCGAACCTCAGGTTCATCAAGCCTAGATAAAAATTCACCGTAACCTCGAACTGAAGTTGGGGCCATTGTTATTACTTCGGGACCACTTGAAAAATCTTTTGCTTTGCCACCAGAATTTTCGCCTTCAATTTTCACTTTTACATTCTTATTTTGATCTTCAATATTCAAGGATTCTTCATATACTTTAAACCATTTCACATCAGATAATTCCATATCGACGTTATCTGTGGTAAAAAACCATCCTTTAAAAAACCAATCTAAATCAACAGCTGTGGCATCTTCAAGTGTTCGAAATAAATCCGCTGGATTAGGATGCTTATATTTCCATCTATTGCAATATTCTTTAAAGGCTTGATCAAAAAGTTCTTTTCCTACAATAGAATTTCTTAACATTTGAAGACCCACGGTAGGTTTTAAATAAAAGTTAGCCCCAAATTGACTAAATAATTCATTATCTGATGTTGTCATAATAGGACGCATGATGCTTTTATCGCCACTCATAAAAGGCACGACTGTTTTAGGTTGAAAACTATAAAAATCAGGATACCGTTCTGCAATGGTTCTTTGATGAATAAAGGTGTTTAACCCTTCATCCATCCACATCCATTTACGCTCATCAGAACTTATAATCATAGGAAACCAGTTATGACCAACCTCATGAACTATCGTCCCTATCATCCCTTGTTTGGCCGCATCACTCATTTTTCCATCAACAGGACGACCTCCATTAAAACTAATCATTGGAAATTCCATGCCGACATTCGACGTATTCACTGAAATAGCTACAGGATAAGGATATTCAAAAGTTGATTCTGAATAAACTTGTAGTGCATTCACTACTGCTTTTGTTGATTCTTCCTGCCAAACCGGTAATCCTTCTTTAGGATAAAAGGACATAGCTAAAGTGTTATGATCAGAAAATTTTACTGCTTGTGCATCCCAAATAAATTTACGTGAGGAGGCAAATGAGAAATCCCTAACATTATCTGCTTTAAATTTCCATGTTTTTAAATTAGTTGATTTTTCCCTTTCATTAGCTTCGGCTTCCTCTTTAGTCACAATTAACACTGGTTTATCAAAAGATTTTCGGGCTTCGTCTAATCGCTTAATCTGTGTTTTATTTAAAACTTCACCTATATTTTGTAATTCACCTGTTGATGCAACAATATGATCTTCTGGCACGGTAATATTTACTTCATAATTTCCAAATTCAAGAGCAAACTCTCCCAACCTATTAAACTGTTGGTTTTGCCAACCTTCAGTATCATTATAAACAGCCATTCTAGGAAACCAATGTGCAATCAAATAAACGGTATTGTCGTCTGCTGGAAAATATTCATAACCTTCTCGTGATAATAGAAACATGCTTCTGTCTGTGATTGGGTAAGACCATCCAATAGAAAAACTTAAAGATTCACCAGATTTTAGAGGCTGATTAAGTAGCACTTTCATCATGGTATTATTCACCAAAGATCTGATGGCATTTCCGCTTTCGTCTTTAATAAATTTAATGGTATAACCTGCCGGAAAATCAATCGCTCTTGTAAGAAACTGCATCTGACGAGTACTCATACCTTCAGTGATGCTATTATGTACTGAACCAAAATCTTCACTACCTTTTTTATTGATATTCTGTTCCAGTTGAATCCATAAATAACTCAGATCATCAGGCGAATTATTAAAATAAGTAATCATTTCTTCACCCGAAATGGTATTATTCTTTTCATCCAAAACGACATCAATCTTGTAATTAGCGCGCTGTTGCCAATAATCCTTACCCGGTGCTCCGCTGGCTGCTCTAAAAGAATTAGGTTGATTGATTAAATTATCAATAGGCTCAAATTTACCCAGCCAGGGTTGGTTTTGAGAATGACTATAAAAAGTTAAAAAAAAGACAAAAACAATGATTAGAATCTGTTTCATTTAAGAAGATATTAGTATGATTATAATTTTAGAGGGCAAGATATAAATTTTAGATAGATTTTTAATATTTAAAAAACAAGGTCTCAATTTTAATTTTAGATTTGTTTAAATTCTATACAAAACTCACAAATTGAACTATATATGCAACTCGTTTTTGCCACCAACAATTACAATAAAATTAAAGAGGTACAAACCTTGTTACCTGAAAAAATTAAACTATTAAGTTTAGAAGAAATTGGTTGTTTTGAAGACATTCCAGAAACGCAAAATACCATAAAAGGCAATGCGATTCAAAAGGCAGAATATATAAAAAAGCATTATGGTTATGATTGTTTTGCTGATGACACCGGACTTGAAGTAGCTATTTTAAATGGCGAGCCAGGTGTTTATTCTGCTCGCTATGCGGGAGAACAAAGAAATGCAGATGATAATATGCAGAAACTACTTGAAATTCTTAAAAATCAAACCAACAGAAAAGCACAATTTAAAACAGTCATTGCCTTACATCTTAACAATGAGCTACATACTTTTGAAGGGGTTTGTGAAGGAAACATTACAAAATCAAAACGTGGTAGTGAAGGATTTGGGTATGATCCTATTTTTAAACCTAATGGATTTAAAGAAACTTTTGCTGAAATGGATTTAACCCAAAAAAATAAAATAAGCCATCGAGGTAAAGCCATTCAATTACTGGTCCATTTTTTAAATTTTTGAACAGATCATTTTAGAAATTAAAAACACCAATGCTATTGTGTGTTAATATTCTTTATGCTATTTTTAGTTTATGACAGATGAAGCTATAGAAAAAGAAAATGCAGCCATTGCCAAAGCCTACAAAGAGTTATTAAAAGTAAGTTACAGAAATTTAACCGTCGAGGATAAAAAACTTATAAGAAGTGCTTTTGATGTGGCACTAGATGGCCATAAAAACCAACGGAGAAGATCTGGTGAAGCCTATATTTTTCACCCATTAGCGGTTGCAAGAATTGTTGCACAAGAAATCGGTTTGGACGCCACATCAATTGCCGCAGCTTTACTGCATGATGTTGTAGAAGATAATAAAGATATCTCTATTGAAGATATTGAACGCCTTTTTGGGAAAACAGTAGCTAAAATTGTTGATGGATTAACTAAAATTTCTTCCTTAAGTAAGGAGCAAGATATGCACGCCTCTTTACAAGCAGAAAATTTCAGAAAAATGTTATTGACGCTGAATGATGATGTCCGGGTAATTATTATAAAAATTGCCGATAGACTCCATAATATGCAAACAATGGATGCCATGCGTCCAGACAAACAGGTCAAAATTGCCTCAGAAACACTCTATATTTATGCGCCATTAGCCCATAGAATTGGACTCTATAATATAAAAACAGAACTTGAAGATTTAGGCTTAAAATATACAGAACCAGAGGTTTACAATGATATTTTATATAAAATCAAGGAAAGCAAAGAAGAGCAAGACCTTTATATAAATGAGTTTAGTCATGTTATTAAAGTTTCTTTAGATAAAGAACATCTTAATTATACTATAAAAGGCAGGCCCAAATCTATTTTTTCTATAAGACGAAAAATGTTGAAACAAGGCGTATCATTTGATGAGGTTTACGACAAGTTTGCCATTAGAATTATATATAAAAGTGACCCCGAAAACGAAAAGTTTTTAGCCTGGAAAATTTATTCTATTGTAACTGACCATTTTAGACCAAATCCTATTAGACTTCGCGATTGGATATCTTCACCTAAATCAACGGGTTATGAAGCACTGCATATTACAGTCATGGGACCAAAAGGCAGATGGGTTGAGGTACAAATAAGAAGTGAGCGTATGAATGAAATTGCTGAAAAAGGATATGCCGCTCATTATAAGTATAAGCAGGACGAAGAAAAAGAGGACAATTTAGAAAACTGGATTAACAGATTACAAGAAGCCCTTGAAAATCCAGATATAAATGCCGTTGATTTTGTTGAGCAATTTAAACTTAATCTCTATTCAAAAGAAATATTTGTTTTTACACCAAAAGGGGAACTCAAGTCTTTACCAAAAGGTGCCACGGCATTGGATTTTGCTTTTAGTATCCACTCTGAAGTTGGAATGAAAACAAGAGGCACTAAAGTCAATGGAAAACTGGTTCCTCTAAGTCATGAATTACAAAGTGGAGATCAGGTAGATATTTTAACTTCTGATACTGCCAAGCCAACTACCAACTGGCTGGATTATGCAACGACTGCAAGAGCCAGAAGTAAAATTAAATCAGCATTAAAAGAAGACAGAAAACAAGTTGGTGAAGAAGGAAAAGAGGTTTTAAGAAGAAAATTAAAACAGTTAAAAATCACTTTAAATGAAGCAAGTATCAATGAGTTAGTTAACTACTTTAAACTTAAAACAAGTTTAGACTTATTTTACAGAGTTGGTATTGGCACTATTGACAACAGCATGCTCAAAGATTATGCTTCGTCCAGAAGCAATGCCTTAATGAGTTTTATTAAAAATAAAATTACCAGAAAGGCTAACATAAAAAAAGAGGAATTAGAAAAAGAGGAAGTCACTTCAAATTATGATTCCATTGTTTTTGGAAAGGAAGAAGAAAAACTAGATTATAAATTGGCTAATTGCTGCAATCCTATTCCTGGTGATGAGGTTTTTGGTTTTTTAACCGTTACTGAAGGCATCAAAGTTCATAAAAAAAACTGCCCAAATGCTGTTAGCTTACAATCAAATTACGCCTACAGAATCATGTCTGCCAAATGGATCGATTCTACTCAACAAGAATTCCTGGTTCAGATTAGAGTTTCAGGTATTGATCACATAGGTCTTGTCAATGATATTACTAAGGAAATATCATCAAATATGCACGTCAACATGAAAAGTTTAAGTTTTGAAAGTGATGATGGTTTATTTACAGGCAAAATAAATATTATTGTAAAAAACAATACGCTTGTTAAAAAACTAATTGAAAAACTTAAAAAAATTAATGGGATAGATAAAGTGAATAGAGTATAAAAGTGTAAATTTGTCTTGAGATTATGAATGTAAAAGTGGACACAAAAAATCAGGATATTGTTAAGAATGTCTTTACTGCCTTTTTAGAAGGCAATGGTCACCGTAAAACTCCTGAACGCTACGCCATTCTTCAAGAAATTTATAATAAATCAGAACATTTTGATATAGAGTCTTTATATCTCAGCATGAAAAACAAAAAGTATCGTGTTTCTCGTGCAACCCTTTACAATACTATTGAATTACTGTTAGAATGTGGCCTTGTTAGAAAACATCAATTTGGTCAAAATCAAGCACATTACGAAAAATCATATTTTGACAGGCAACATGACCACGTTATTCTTACGGATACAGGAGAAGTTATTGAATTTTGTGATCCTAGAATACAATCGATTAAAAAAACAATAGAAGAAGTTTTTGATATTGAAATCAATAATCATTCACTCTACTTTTATGGAAATAGAAAAGCAAAAAAATAATTAAAACTTACAATGGCAGTAGATTTACTATTAGGCTTACAATGGGGAGACGAAGGCAAAGGAAAAATTGTTGACGTATTAACATCAAAATACAATATTATAGCACGTTTTCAAGGTGGACCAAACGCAGGACATACCTTAGTTTTTAATGGCAGAAAGCATGTTTTACACACCATTCCATCTGGTATTTTTCATGATAATACCACAAATTTAGTAGGTAACGGCGTGGTCATTGATCCTGTAATATTTAAAAAAGAATTAGATAAGCTTGAAGAACAAAATGTTGATTATAGAAAATCAATGTTGATTTCTCGAAAAGCACACATCATATTACCAACCCATCGCTTATTAGATGCTGCAAGTGAAACTGCTAAAGGAAAAGCGAAAATTGGTTCAACCCTTAAGGGTATTGGGCCAACTTATATGGATAAAACAGGTAGAAACGGACTTCGTGTTGGTGATTTGGAATTAAAGGACTGGAAAGATCGTTACAGGGCACTGGCAGACAAACATGAATCCATGATTTCATACTATAATGTGGATATTCAATATGATTTAGCAGAGCTCGAAAAAGAATTTTTTGAAGCAGTAAAAGTTTTGAAATCAATTACATTTATTGATTCTGAAGAATATTTGTTTCAAGCGCAAAAACAAGGTAGAACTATTCTTGCTGAAGGTGCACAAGGCTCTTTATTAGATATTGATTTTGGAACCTATCCTTATGTGACCTCCAGTAATACAACGGCTGCAGGAGCCTGTACGGGTTTAGGGGTTTCACCTAGCCAGATAGGCGATGTATTTGGTATTTTTAAAGCCTACACTACCCGGGTTGGTTCGGGTCCATTCCCTACCGAATTGTTTGATGAAGATGGTGCTACTATGAGTCGTGTTGGACAGGAATTCGGAGCGACAACCGGAAGACCTAGACGTTGTGGATGGCTTGATTTAGTAGCCTTAAGATATGCATGTCAAGTGAATGGGGTGACTCAGCTAATGATGATGAAAGGCGATGTACTATCAGGTTTTGAAAAACTCAAAGTTTGTACTGCCTATAATTATAAAGGAGCTGTTATAGCCCATTTTCCTTATAATATTGAACCAGAAAATGTACAACCTATTTACACAGAATTTAAAGGATGGAATGAAGATTTGACAAAAATGTCAGAGGCAGGCCAACTACCAAAAGAATTAAACGATTACATTGAGTTTTTAGAAAAAGAACTTGAAATTCCAATTACCATCGTGTCAGTTGGACCAGATAGAAAACAAACTATTTTTAGAAATAAAAAATAAAGCAATTTATCAAATTTTATATAAAAAACGCTTCATAAAAATTGAAGCGTTTTTTGATTCATTATACTGAAACATTATAATTATCGTTATTTTTGCGACAAACAATGCTGATTTGAATACATTTAAATCCATATATCTACTACTCTATTGTGTTTTGGCCGTTACCGTCGGTTTAAAAGCACAAGACCAAAAAAAAATTGAGATTGAATACTCTGGCTTCTTAACCTTCAATGAGGCCGAGTACCCTGGAGCTAAAATCTTAACCCGCGATGATTCACAACAAATTCATATTGTACATGAAAGTATCAATATGTGGTGTGATAAAGCCTATTATTACGGTAAAGAAAATTTTATTGAAGCCTATGGCCATGTAAAATTGATTCAAGGGGATACTATCCATATGAATTCAAAATACATTGAATATAGCGGCATTACTAAATTGGCCTTTGCCAGCGGTGATGTTGTTTTAACAGACCCAAATTCTACTATTACTTCTGATACTTTATATTTTGACAGAGAAAAACAACAAGCATTTTACCGAAATAACGGGAAAGTTGTAAAAGACACCTCTGGTACTATAACCAGTAAAATTGGTCGTTACTATATGAATTTGAAAAAGTATCAATTCGTAACTGATGTTGTTTTAGTAAATCCAGATGCCACTATAAAATCTAATTATTTTGATTTTTATTCAGATACCGGAAAAGCTTATTTATTTGGTCCTTCCACTATTACAACTGAAGAAAGTGTGACCTATTGTGAAAAAGGGTATTATGATACTAAAACCAAAATTGGTTATGCCTTGAAAAAATCAAGGATTGATTATGATAACAGAATCATTGAAGGGGACAGCTTATATTTTGATAATAACAGGAGTTTTGCTTCGGCTACTAATAACATAAAAGTTACAGATACTCTAAACCATAGCATAGTTAAAGGTCATTATGCGGAAGTTTTTAAAGAAAAAGATTCTGTTTTCATAACTAAACGCGCATTAGCTATCACGCTTCAGGAAAACGATTCTATTTATATGCATGCTGATACATTAATGCTAACAGGTAAACCTGAAAAAAGAATTACCAGAGCTTTTAGAAATGTGAGACTTTACAAATCTGATATGAGTGGCAAAGCCGATTCTGTTCATGTGAATCATGAAAAAGGATTAACTCAGCTTATCAATATCTCTAAATACTCAACAGGAGATGCTTTTTCGACCAAAAGAAGGCCCATTTTATGGAATATTGGTAACCAAATGACCGGAGATACTATTCACCTTATTTCAAATCCCAAAACCGAAAAATTAGATTCTCTTATTGTATTTAAAAATGCTTTTTTAATAAGTAAGGATACCCTTGAAGCTGGTTTTAATCAAATTGCAGGTCAACGTTTGGTAGGCTTATTTAATGAGGAAAACGAATTAAGAACTGTTGATATTATAAAAAATGCAGAGTCCATCTATTATTTCAGAAATGATTTAAACGAATTGGTTGGCATTGATAAAGCCAAATCAGGAAGTATTAAAATTTATTTAGATAAGAAGATCATTGAGGAAGTTAAGAAATTAAATCAGATTGATGGTAAAATATACCCTGAGTCCACATTCCCAGATAAGGAGAAATTATTAAAAGGTTTCGACTGGCGTGAAGAAGAACAATTAAAAAGTATTGACGATTTATTTAAAGATGATCCACCGTTGGTTTTGCCAAAAATAACAGGCTTAGATGATTACGTGCCACAAGAAGAATTTTTTGATGATGCCATGCTTGACAGAATAGAATCTGCAGATAAAACATCAAACACAAATAACAAACAAGACTCGAAAGCATCAAGAAAAATACCTCAAAACATTAAAGACAAAAAACTACTTTTAAAAGATAAGCCGAAATTGATTAAACAAAAACAGCTGTAATTTTATGAGGTCTGAATTCTTTAAATACCAGGCGCAAACAACTACGCATCCATTAGCCATGACTGTTTCTCATGCTCATGGATCTTATATATATGACACCGATCAAAAAGCTTATTTAGATTTCGTTGCTGGTGTTTCTGCAACCCCATTAGGTCATAATCACCCAAAAGTAATTAATGCGATTAAAGCGCAATTAGATAAGTATTTACATGTCATGGTTTATGGTGAATATATTCAGGAACCAGCCGTTGAACTCTGTAAATTACTGGCCAAAAACTTACCCTATCCCTTAGAAACAACTTATTTAGTAAATTCAGGAACAGAAGCTATTGAGGGAGCCTTGAAACTGGCAAAACGAGCCACTGGACGAAGTGAAATTATTTCTGCCCTTAATGCTTATCACGGAAACACAATGGGTTCTATGAGTGTAATGGGTTACGAAGAACGCAAACAGGCTTTCAGACCTTTACTTCCGGACGTAAGATTTATTACGTTTAACAAAGAAAAAGACCTAGACCTTATAACTTCAAAAACAGCCTGTGTTATTTTAGAAACTATTCAAGGTGGCGCTGGTTTTATTGCGCCAAAAAATAATTATTTAGCCAAAGTAAGAGCTAAATGCAATGAGGTTGGCGCATTACTTATTTTAGATGAGATCCAGCCTGGTGTTGGAAGAACAGGTAAATTATTTGGATTTGAACATTATCAATGTATCCCTGACATTCTAGTAACAGGAAAAGGGCTTGGTGGCGGTATGCCCATCGGTGCATTTACCGCTTCTAAAGACTTAATGGATTTACTTGCCGAAAATCCAAAACTAGGTCACATAACTACTTTTGGTGGTCATCCTGTTATTGCTGCTTCTGCTTTAGCCACATTAACAGAAATCACTGAAAGCAAATTAATGGCTCAAGTTTTAGAAAAGGAACAACTTTTTAGAACGCTTTTAGTACATCCTTTAATTCTTGAAATCCGGGGAAAAGGCCTAATGCTTGCATTAATGATGCCTTCAGAAGACCTTACAAATAAGGTGATATTAACCTGTCAAGAACACGGCTTAATTCTTTTTTGGTTATTATTTGAACCTAAAGCAATCAGAATTACGCCTCCATTAACCATTTCAAATGAAGAAATAATCAAAGGATGCTCAATAATCCTTAATGTTTTGAATTTAATTATGAAAAATAAATAAGGTATAACTTTTTGATTATCAAATAAAAAACACTCCTTTTCTTTATAAAAGGTTTACCTGTTGATTACTTTGTTAAAAACATTTAGGTCATCTTCCCTAAAAAAACGATTAGAATCATACATTTATTGCCGTAGAATCATACAAACATGCTTATGGAGTATAGCTCTAACGACAACGATAGTTTTCCTTTAATAAAATTTGAATCCATGTTAAAAACAAACAATGTTTTGTTTTTTGATTCAGAAGAGTTTGAAAATATTATCCATCATTACCTCAATCAAGGTAAAATGTCCTTAGCAAAAAAAGCTATTAAATTAGGCTTAGATCAGCACCCTACTTCAACTAATTTAAAACTTTTTAAAGTTGAAGTTTATGTATTTGAAAATAAATTAGTTCAAGCAGATGCTTTATTAAATGAGTTGTATCGTCTCGAACCTATGAATGAGGAAATTTATATTCAAAAGGCCAACATTCTTTCAAAAAAAGATGAACATTTTCAGGCAATTGAGGTTCTTAAACAAGCGTTAGAATTGACTGATGACGTTGTTGATCTTTATTCGCTAATAGGAATGGAGTATTTATTTCTAGATCAATTTGAAGAAGCTAAGGCCTATTTCATGAAATGTCTTGATGAAGACATTGAAGATTATTCTGCGCTATATAACATCATTTATTGTTTTGACTTTCTGGATCAGAACACCCAAGCTATTGAATATTTGAACTCATTCTTAGATGAGAATCCATATTGCGAAGTTGCATGGCATCAATTAGGGAAACAATATTTTACTTTAAAAGATTATAAAAAGGCTTTAGCCGCTTTTGATTTTGCTATTATTTCTGATGATAGTTTCGTGGGAGCCTATCTTGAAAAAGGAAAAGTCTTGGAAAAATTAAAACGTTTCGAAGAAGCTATTGAGTTTTATGGTTTGACTTTAAAACTTGATGATCCTACTTCCTTTGCTTTGTTGCGCATTGGAAACTGTTATGAAAAATTAAAAAAAGACGATTTGGCCGTTCAGTACTACTATAAAACGGTACATGAAGATCCTTTATTAGACAAAGGCTGGATTGCTATCACCAGATTTTATAACAGAAAAAAAAATTATCAAAAGGCACTGTACTATATTAATAAAGCAATTAATATTGATAGTGAAAATGTGATTTACTGGAAATTATATTCTCAAATAAATTTGAGATTAAAATTATACGAAGAAGCTGAAAGAGGCTTCAAAAAAACATTGGAATTGGGTAATTATGAACTCTCAACTTGGCTATCACGCGGTGACTTATTAATTAAACTGGGAGAACCCGAAGCTGCCATATATAACTTTGAACAAGCCACAGAATTTTACCCAGAAAATGCAGAGCTAGAATATAGATTAGCAGGCCTGTTTTTCATTCTTAATGAAACTGATAAAGGTACCTTCCATTTAAAAAATGGATTAAAATATAATGCAGAATATTCATTTATTATTGATGAACTTTTTCCTGAAGTTTGTAATAAAATACAAGTGAAAAACTTACTGAAAACAAATCAAAAAGAAGGTCTATAAAAAATTTGCATACCTTTGGATTCAATATTTAAATTCAACACATGCAAAGACGATTTATTGACTATTTAGTGATCTCATTAAAAGGGTTGGCTATGGGCGCTGCGGATGCCGTTCCTGGTGTTTCTGGTGGTACTATTGCATTTATATCTGGTATTTATGAAGAGTTAATTGCAACCATTAGTAATGTCAATCTCTCTCTCTTTAAAATCCTATTTCAAAAAGGATTTAAATCGTTTTGGAAACAATTAAACGGAAATTTCCTATTAGCATTGTTATCTGGAATTATTGTCAGTTTTGTATCATTTATGAGACTTGCTAAATATTTAATTGAGAATGAACCCGTATTAATTTGGTCTTTCTTTTTCGGACTTATTATTGCCAGCATTTATTTTGTCGGAAAACAAATAACTAAATGGAACATAGCTGTTATTATCGGACTTTTATTTGGATCAATTGTTGCCTTTTATATTTCAACTTTACCAACAATGGCTACTAATGAAAATTCCTATTTTTTATTTTTTGCCGGAGCTTTAGCTATTTGTGCCATGATTTTACCGGGAATTTCAGGCTCCTTTATCTTAGTGATTTTAGGAGCATATAAAACCTTAAGTGATGCTCTGCATGATTTTAATTTTAAAAAATTAATATTTTTTGTGAGTGGCGCCCTTATTGGTCTTTTAAGTTTTAGTCATTTATTAAAATGGCTTTTTAGACATTATCACAATCTAACTTTAGCTATTCTTACTGGTTTTATTTTTGGTTCATTAAATAAAGTTTGGCCTTGGAAAGAAACGTTGACCTGGCATGTTAATTCAAAGGGGGTTAAAATGCCTCTTATAGATAAAAGTGTATTGCCCTTTGATTATGAAGGGGACAATCATTTATTACTAGCAATTCTGCTAATCATTGCAGGTTTTTTAACTATTTTTATTCTTGAAAAAATAGGCTCAAAAAAGCACTAATGGAAAGCACCAGAACACTAAGAGATAAAATATTCCTAGTTCTAAAAGGATTAGGTATGGGGGCCGCCAATAAAGTCCCTGGCGTATCAGGAGGTGTTGTTGCTTTTGTGGCCGGTTTCTATGAAGAATTTATTTATTCTCTTAGAAAAATAAATACTAAGGCTTTTAAATTATTGATTAATGGAAGATTTAAAAGTTTCTATAATTACATCAATGGAAAATTCATTGGCTTGTTATTTTTCGGAATGATTGTAAGTTTCTTCAGTGTTTCAAAAGTATTGGATTATTTGATTAAATACTATGAATTATATATCTGGAGTGTTTTCTTTGGAATGATCATTGGCTCGATATATTATATTAATAAAGATTTTAAAGATTGGAATTATAAAACTTATACAGCCTTAGCCTTAGGAATAATTGTGGGTGTCAGTATTAGTTTTTTAAATCCTGCCAAGGAAAATGACAACCTCTGGTTTGTGTTCTTTTGTGGTATTATAAGTGTTACGGGTATGACGCTTCCCGGCTTTTCTGGATCATTTATACTTATTCTCTTAGGAAACTATGTATTGCTTTTGGTTGATTCAGTAAATGCTTTATCTGATACTTTTTTTGATATTTTTAGTGGTGATTTTAGTTTTATACATAACCCCCAAAGATTAAGAATGCTTGAGGTTTTAGTGGTTTTTACCTTAGGTTCGGTTACAGGCTTAGTAACATTTTCGCATATTTTAAGTTATATTTTAAAACATTATAAAAGTATCACTCTTTCTGCTATCATTGGATTTATTGTAGGTTCATTAGGGGTCGTTTGGCCTTGGAAAAAAACTATTTATAAATTAGCAGAAGATGGTTCACATATTTTAGATTCTACAGGGACAAAAGTAGTCTTAAACTACGAGCGGTATATTCCAACACTTAATACGGAAACCTATTATGCAATAGCCTTTATTTTTCTTGGAATTATAATTGTTTTAGCTCTTGAATATTACGGACAAAAAACAAGAAAACAACATGCATAAATTAGGCTTAATAGGCAAAAACATTTCATACTCCTTTTCCAAGGCTTATTTTAAAAATAAATTTGAAAAAGAAAAGATTACAAATGTTTCTTATGAAAATTTTGATATTGAAAACATAACATTATTTCCATCAATTATACAAAATAATGATGGCATTAAAGGTTTTAATGTGACCATACCTTATAAAGAAGCAATCATTCCTTTTCTTGATGCTTTAGATGAAACAGCTAATAAAATAGGCGCTGTTAACACGATTAAAGTTTCTCAAAACAAACAACTAATTGGGTATAATACAGACTGTCATGGATTTAAACATTCCTTAACCCCTCTTTTAAAACCTTATCATAAAAAGGCGCTAATATTAGGAACAGGCGGGGCTAGTAAAGCCATTGCATTTAGTTTAAAAGAATTAAATATTAGTTATTATTTTGTTTCCAGAACATCTAAAAGTGGTGTAGATTTTACCTATGATTCTTTAACAGATGAAATTATTGCTCAGCACCAGTTAATAATCAACTGTTCCCCTATTGGCACATTTCCAAATATAGATGCTTGTCCAAACATCCCGTTTGGAGCAATCAATAGCAAACATATCTTATATGATTTAATCTATAACCCTGAAGAAACCAACTTTCTGAAAATTGGTAAGAATCATGGAGCAACTATTATAAATGGCTTAAAAATGTTAGAATTACAGGCAGAAGAAGCCTGGTCCATATGGGATTTAAGTTAAAAATTCATTTAAGTGTATTAAAAACCTTCCACCCTTTTGTAATTACTTTAGTTGTTAGTATATTTAAACAATAAAGAAATTACTGAACCTAAACATTTATAAAATGTCTGAGCTAGATAACCTGCAAGAAGCAGAAGGAAAAAAAGAAATTAAAAAACCAAGCACAAAGAAAACTAAAAAGGAAATTTCTACAGAAATTCCAGTAGGAAAAACTACATTGGAAATTTTTAAAAATGATACTGACATAAAGGCTGAAAATCCAAAAGAAGAAACCCCTATTGAAGTTGTAGAAGAATCTATTGACGTTTTAGAAGAATCTATTGAAGTTGTGGAAGAATCTATTGAAGTTGTGGAAGAATCTATTGAAAAAGTTGATGCAAAAGGAAAAGATACTACTACTGCCAAAGAGGAAAATGACGAAGTTTTAAACGAAATAGACGAATCAAATGCAGAGGATGCAGAAGATGACGGACATAAAGACAGACATACCATTGAAGTAAAAGATTATGATAGCATGTCACTTGATGCGCTTGCTATTGAATTAGAAAGATTAGTAAACAAGGAAAAGGCTCAAGCCATAAAAAATCATGTTGAACTAATAAACAATGAATTCAAAACTAAATTTCAAAGCCTTTTAGAAGAGAAGAAAGATGAATTTATTGCTGATGGCGGAAATGAAATTGACTTTTACTATTCAAGCCCAGTTCAAAAACACTTTAAAGAAGTCTATAAAACTTATAAAAGTAAGCTTCATGACCATTATAAAGGATTAGAACAAAATCTCAAACAAAATTTAGAGGATAAACTTGAAATAATTGAAGAATTAAAAGGTTTAATAAATGTTGAAGAAAATATAAACACAACGTATAAACATTTCAAAGAATTACAGGAACGTTGGAGAAATACGGGTCCAATTCCAAGAGACAAATACAACACCGCCTGGAATACCTACCACCATCATGTTGAAATGTTTTATGATTTTCTGCACTTAAACAGAGATTTAAGAGATTTAGATTTTAAACATAATTTAGATAAAAAATTAAAAATCATTGAGAGAGCTGAAGAACTAGCTCAAGATGACAATATTCTGCATGCCTTCAGAGAATTACAAGAACTTCACAAAATGTGGAAAGAAGAGCTTGGACCGGTTGCCAGAGAAAATAGAGAAGAAATTTGGGAGCGTTTTAAAACTTCAACCAAAATAATTAATGATAAACGCCAAAAATATTATCAGGAAATAGATAAAATCTTCGAGAAAAATCTAGATAAAAAACTGGAAGTCATTTCTAAAATTGAGGCTCTAAATTCAGATGAAGTTAATTCACATAATATTTGGCAGAAGAAAATTAAAGAGATTGAAAGTTTAAGAGATGAATTTTTTAACGCAGGTAAAGTGCCGTCAAAAGTAAATGAAGAAACCTGGGCTAAATTTAAAGATGCGGTAAGAACCTTTAATAAGAAAAAGAATAATTTTTATAAAGGATTAAAAAAAGAACAATACAAAAACCTTCAAAAGAAATTAGATCTTATTAAAATTGCTGAAGATAATAAAGACAACGAAGATATTCAGACTACTACGGCATTGATGAAGAAAATTCAAAATGACTGGAAAAAGATTGGGCATGTTCCTAGAAAAGATAGCGATAAAATTTGGAAACAGTTTAAAACGGCCTGTAATCACTTTTTTGATAAACTTCATGCTTCAAAGAATGCTGCAAATAAAGTAGAAATAGAAGCTTACACCAAGAAGAATGCACTTTTAGATTCCATGAAGAATTTAACCTTGGCTGGTGACAAAGAAAAAGACTTAGTACTTGTTAAAAATATTATTTCTGAATGGAAGGAAATAGGCAAAGTTCCAAATGAAAAACGATTCATTGAAGGCAAATTTAATAAAAATCTAGACGAGTTATTTTCTAAATTAAAAATGGACAAAAACGAGGTGGAACTTATTAAGTTTGAAAATAAATTAGAAGTACTTAGCAATGCCGACGATAACCAAAATCTTGACAATGAAAGATTCTTTATTCGTAAAAAAATTGACGAAATAAAAGGACAGATCAATCAGTTGGAAAATAATTTGCAGTTTTTTACTAACGTAAATGATGACAATCCTTTAGTAAAAGAAGTACATAATAATATTAAAAATCATAAAGACTCATTAAAACTCTGGAAAACTAAACTCAGTAAAATAAAAGAGCTTTACTAAATTTTTAAAAATTTAAGCTTGCTTAATTAAATGATGAATTAAGCAAGTTTCGGTTTCTGAATAAATTTGTTTCCCACAATTCATTTCCAACCATGAACTATAAATTAATCTGTAGTGATATAGATGGCACTTTACTGAATAAAGACAGAGAATTATCAAAAATCACTATTAGTGAAGTTCAACGTATTTCGCCTATCCCATTTATTTTAATTTCTTCAAGAATGCCGAAAGCTATGAGGCATCTTCAAGATGAACTTGGAAATATAACTACGCCAATTATTGCCTATAATGGTGGATTAATTATAAATAAAGATGAGATCATACAATCCACGGTAATCAATAATTTAGTTCTTGAATCTATAATAAATAAATGTAAAAAAACTTCTATTCATTTAAGTCTATACCATGCCGATGAATGGTTTGTCCCTTCTATGGACTTTTGGGCCGACAGAGAAATTAAAAACACAAAAGTTATACCTCATTTAAAGCCTAACTTAGAAGTATTAAAAAGCTGGAAGCAAGAAGGTAAAGGTGCGCATAAAATTATGTGCATGGGTGAAGAAAATGAGATTGATTATTTATATCATACTTTAGAAAAAGAACATAAAAATGACATTATCTTATATCGTTCCAAATCAACCTATATAGAAATATCGCATCGTTCTATTTCAAAAAAAACAGCTATTGAAACATTAATAAATAGTTATTGTCCTAATATTGCCATGCATGAGGTTGTGGCGTTTGGCGACAATTATAATGATGTTGAGATGCTTAAATCTGTGGGATTAGGCATTGCTGTTGCCAATGCTAATAAAGCGGTTTTAAAAATAGCAAAAAGAGTGACAGAAACTAATATAAATGATGGTGTTGCTATAGCTTTAAGTGACCTTTTTAAATTATCGCACTAAACTAAAATACCCGTGATAGTTGTTAGATGTTTCCAGCAGCTGTTGAAATGGAAATATCAATTAAAGAATAAGATATATCATTTAAAGACTTTTAGCTTCTTCCCAAAAAACATCCATTTCTGCTAAAGTCATTTCTTTTAAAGGCTTATTTAAACTTTTAGCTTTTCTTTCTAAATATTGAAATCGTTTTGAGAATTTTTTATTGGTACGTTCTAATGCATTTTCCGGGCTTATTTTTAAAAATCTGGCATAGTTAACCATTGAAAATAACACGTCTCCAAATTCACTTTCCATAGCATCTGTATTTCCCTTATCAACTTCAGTTTTAAATTCTCTTAACTCCTCCTCAACTTTTTCCCAAACCTGATGAGGGGCTTCCCAATCAAAACCCACACCAGCCACTTTCTCCTGAATCCTGTTAGCTTTCACTAATGCCGGAAGACTATTTGGAACACCTTCTAAAACACTTGTTTTACCTTCTTTTAGTTTTAAATTTTCCCAGTTACGTTTAACATCTTCTTCATTTTCAACCTTCACATCTCCATAAATATGAGGATGACGACTTACCAATTTATCACAAATACCATGGCACACGTCAGCAATATCAAAATCATTTGTTTCACTTCCAATTCTTGAATAAAACACGATGTGCAACAATACGTCGCCTAATTCTTTCTTAATTTCCTGTAAATCATTATCTAAAATAGCGTCACCCAATTCATAAGTTTCCTCAATAGTTAAATGACGTAAGGATTCCATAGTTTGCTTTTTATCCCAGGGACATCCTTCCCTCAATTCATCCATAATGGTTAATAATCTATCAAAGGCTTTTAGTTGATCTGCTCTGGAATTCATATGAAGTGTTTTGGTAAAAATACAATTATAAATGATTTTTTTTTAAATCTTGTAAAACAAAAAATCCAGCTATAATGCTGGATTTTTAAGTATAAATTACCCTCTAAACTAAGAGACGTTTTGTCTTTTAATTAAATTAAGAGCTGAACCTGCATTGTACCAATCAATCTGAGATTGATTATAAGTGTGGTTTAATTTGATAAGGTTTTTGGTTCCATCAGTATGAACAGCCTCAAGTGTTAACTGCTTGCCTGGAGCAAAATCCTTTAAATCTATAAAATTGAAAGTATCGTCTTCTTGAATTAAATCGTAATCAGATTCATTTGCAAAAGTTAAACCTAACATGCCTTGTTTTTTCAGATTTGTTTCATGAATACGTGCAAAAGATTTTACAATAACCGCAGCAACCCCTAAAAATCTAGGCTCCATAGCAGCGTGTTCTCTTGAAGATCCTTCTCCATAATTATGATCGCCCACCACAATTGTTTTAATCCCTTTTGCTTTGTATTGACGCTGCACATCTGGAACACCTCCATATTCACCAGTTAATTGGTTTTTTACAAAGTTGGTTTTTTGGTTAAAGGCATTAACTGCTCCTATTAGACAGTTGTTAGAAATATTATCTAAATGACCTCTAAAACGCAACCATGGTCCTGCCATACTGATATGGTCTGTAGTACACTTACCAAAGGCTTTTATTAATAATTTAGCCCCATTAATTGTATTTCCAATGGGTTGAAAAGGTTCCAATAGTTGTAAACGCTCAGAAGTAGGAGATACATTGACCTGCACATGACTACCATCTGCTTCAGGAGCCAAGTAACCATTATCTTTAACTTCAAAACCTTTTGGTGGTAATTCCCATCCTGTTGGTTCATCAAACATCACTTCCTGACCATTTTCATTAATCAATTTATCAGTCATTGGATTAAAATCTAATCGTCCAGCTATAGCTATAGCTGCCGTTATTTCTGGTGAAGCTACAAACGCATGCGTATTCGGGTTTCCATCGGCACGTTTAGCAAAGTTTCTATTAAAAGAATGTACTATACTGTTTTTTGGAGCATTTTTAGGGTCACTATATCTAGCCCATTGACCTATACATGGACCACAGGCATTAGTAAATATTTTAGCATCTAATTTTTCAAATACTTGAAGTATGCCATCTCTTTCAGCAGTATAGCGTACTTGCTCAGAACCTGGATTAATTCCTAATTCAGCTTTCATCTTAATACCTTTGTCTAAAGCTTGTTGTGCAATAGAGGAAGCTCTGGATAAATCTTCATATGAAGAATTAGTACACGAACCAATTAATCCCCATTCTACCGCTATAGGCCAATCATTAGCTTTTGCTTTTTCTGTCATAGCTTTACCAACTGTAGTAGATAAATCAGGTGTGAATGGACCATTTAAAAGTGGGCCTAATTCTGATAAATTAATATCTATAACTTGATCAAAATACTTCTCAGGATTTGCATAAACTTCTGGATCAGCAGTTAAATAATCCTTCACTTTATTAGCCGCATCTGCTACATCGGCTCTATCAGTAGAACGCAAATAACGTTCCATAGACTCATCATAACCAAAAGTTGATGTAGTCGCTCCAATTTCAGCACCCATATTACAAATAGTCCCTTTACCCGTACATGACATAGATATTGCTCCTGGTCCAAAATATTCAACAATAGCACCTGTTCCACCTTTTACGGTTAAAATTTCCGCTACTTTTAAAATCACATCTTTGGGAGCTGTCCAACCAGATAATTTACCGGTCAATCTTACTCCAATCAATTTTGGGAATTTCAATTCCCAGGCCATTCCAGCCATGACATCTACTGCATCTGCCCCTCCAACACCAATAGCAACCATGCCTAAACCGCCTGCATTCACTGTATGCGAATCCGTTCCTATCATCATCCCACCAGGAAACGCATAATTTTCTAAAACCACTTGATGGATGATACCTGCACCCGGTTTCCAGAACCCAATGCCATATTTATTTGAAACCGACTCTAAAAAATTAAATACTTCACTACTTACAGAATTGGCATGCTTTAAATCCACAGTTGCCCCGTCTTTAGCTTGAATTAAATGATCACAATGCACTGTAGTAGGCACCGCTACTTTTGATTTTCCCGCTTGCATAAATTGCAATAAAGCCATTTGAGCGGTTGCATCTTGACATGCAATACGGTCTGGTGCAAAATCAACATAATCCTTTCCTCTAACAAATGCCTTTGTAGGCTTTCCATCCCAAAGATGATTATATAATATTTTTTCAGAAAGGGTTAGTGGTCTTCCTACAACTTCACGAGCTTTATCCACTCGCTCCGCCATTTTGGTGTAAACACCTTTGATCATATCGATATCAAATGCCATGCGTTTTGTTTTAATTTAATTTATGTTTTATAAAGTATCGCAAATTACGAAATAAATACAAAGTTTTAAAAATTAACCCTGCAAACAAATAACTAATCATATTAAATTATTATAGTCACATTATTAATTTAGATAATTGCTTTTTTATTAGTTATTAGTACGAAAAAATTACTTTTTTGAAACCCTTGCAGATAACATTACTTTTTTAATAGAAAAGATCTATTAAAACAGACTTTTTATTATAAAATCATCCGTTATACCTTCTGCTTCTGCTTTGTAATTTTTAATAATCCGATGTCTAAGGATACTGTTAGAAACAGCTTGTACATCTTCAATATCTGGAGAAAATTTACCATGAATTGCGGCATGTGTTTTTGCCGCCAAAATTAAATTTTGAGAAGCTCTGGGCCCTGCTCCCCAATCTAAATAATTTTTTACTAAATCACTCGCTGAGTCACTATTTGGTCTTGTTTTACCAACCATAGTGACCGCATATTCTATAACATTATCAGCAACTGGAATTCTGCGAATAAGATGTTGGATTTCCTCTATTTCTTTTGCGGAAAAAAGCGGATTCACTTTTTCCTTTGTATCACTAGTAGTTGATTTAACAACTTGAACTTCTTCACTAAACGATGGATAATCTAAATTAATTGCAAACATAAATCTATCCAATTGAGCTTCCGGTAACGGATAAGTTCCTTCTTGTTCAATAGGGTTTTGGGTAGCCAAAACAAAATATGGTAAACTTAATTCATAATGATGACCGGCAACGGTTACAGAACGTTCCTGCATGGCTTCCAATAAAGCTGCCTGCGTTTTTGGAGGTGTCCTGTTAATCTCATCCGCCAAAATAATATTTGCAAAAATGGGTCCTTTTATAAAATGAAAATGCCTGTTCTCATCTAATATTTCACTGCCTAAAATATCACTAGGCATTAAATCTGGCGTAAACTGAATTCTTTTAAAATCTAAACCTAAAGCCTGAGCAATAGTATTAACCATCAATGTTTTTGCTAAACCAGGAACACCAATAAGTAAAGAGTGTCCTCCTGAAAATATAGCTATTAGAATTTGGTTAACAACCTCATCCTGACCAACAATAACTTTGGCAATTTCAGACTTTAATGCTTTATATTTTTTTACGAATTGTTCTACGGCAGCGACGTCTGACATAACCTTATTTTTTTAACCAATTACTCGCAAAATCACAGTCTCTATAAGATCCACTAATTTTTATATAAGTGTCCATGATTTTTTCATTTTGCCAAGTTTCAATAGCTTTTACCTTCTTTTCATTAAGGGCTTGCTCTTTGATTTTTAAATAATCACGGGCGTAATCTGCTTCATGTTCATTAACTCTATCCGTAACAGTTAATATTTTAAATTTTAATTTATCAGTTCTATCCTTTTCTGTTTGCACTAAACTTACCTCTCCATCTTTTAAATTTTGGATCTGAGTATATAATTCAGGATCCATTCTGGTTAATTCAAAATTATAGTCTTGAGTTTCCGGATTTATAAGCTGGCCTCCATCACTACTGGTCTCTTTTTCATCACTTGACTCTCTTGCAGCATCAGCAAATGATATGTCACCATTCACAATACGTTCTCTAATTTTATCAATACGTGCTTTAGCTTCCTTAATAGCATCTGTTGAAACTTTTGGAATTAACAGAATATGACTCACATCATACTCTTGCCCTCTAATTTTTTCACAATACACAATATGAAAACCAAACTCTGTTTCAAAAGGATCTGATATTTCACCTTCTTGCAATGAAAAAGCCGCTTGTCTAAACTCTTTTACCATTCTTGGTTTCTTTCTATTCAAAGTGTATTTTCCTCCAGAACTTATTGATGCCTTATCATCTGAGTACAATACTACTTTAGATCTAAAACTTGCCCCATTTTCTAAAACATCTGCTCTAAACTGTTTTAACTGGTCAACAATACGGAGTTTTTCCTGATCAGTAACTTTTGGTTCCACTACTATCTGAGCTACCTTAAGTTCTGTTCCAAAAGTTGGTCGATCATCTTTAGGAATTTTATTAAAAAATTCTCTTACTTCTTCTGGAGTCACTTCAACCTCTTCTACAATTTTAGCCTGCATTTTTCTTGCTAATTCATTGCTTTTATTAATTTCAAACATTTCATCCCTAAGACTTTTCTCATCTTCTTTATTATAAATGCTTAAAAGCTTTTCCATGGAGCCGTTGGTCGTCTGTAGAAACTGTTGTATTTGGTAATCAATATTTTGACGGATTTCAGCATCAGAAACTGGAATACTATCCTGAATGGCATGATGTGCATAAAGTTTGTCTTCTAGCAACTTACCAAAAAGTTGACAACGAGGAATTTCTTTTATATTTACACCTTGTGCTTCTAATTGTAAATAGGCTTTATCTACATCTGAATCTAGAATAATGTAATCACCAACCACAGCCGCAACGCCATCTACTTTCTTAGGTATAAAAGTATTAGTTGTATCAGCAACCTTTTTTACTTCTAACGATTTAATAGTTTCTATTGGCTTGATAGTATCAATTACTTGGTCCTCAATTATTTCTTGGGCAGATAAAATATTTACAGCTATAAAAGCTGTAAATAAGAATTTTAAATTAATTGTAAATTTCGAATTGTTTATTTTTAATGGCATCCTGGGTAATATCTTTTTCTAATTGCTTAATAAGTTCAAGTTTTCTTTGATTAATAACAATTTGGTCAATGGTAGGCTTTACGTATTCCAAGGGCGCTGTATCACCGCGCAATAAAACATCATTAATCTGCATCAAATATACTCCTAATGAATCTTTGAGTTGTACAAAATTAGATTTTTTTAACAGTTCATTTTTATTTTCCGGAGTAATGATAGAAATTTTATTAATGACTTGACTGACTTTTATCCAAATGGAGTCATTCAACGAATAGGATTTAAACTGAACTGAAATTGAATCAAGTTCCTTTTTATCGTTTTTATTAAAACGTTTAAATTTTTGTTCAATTTTATTAAAATCTATCATATTTTCATCAACATGAACATAACGAAACTTAATCAGGTCTTCATTTAACTTGAAAACTTCCTCATTGGCCTCGTAATAAATTTTAGATTCTTCATGAGTAACTGTTGTATCTATACTTCTTTTTACCAAGGCTTCAATATAGGCCTTTGTATACAAATCATTTTTATATTGAGTTACCAATTTATTAAAAGATACCTGTTGAGATTCACTAAGATTTAACATGGCCCCATCTACAAACAACTGTTGAGTAGCCCATCGGTTTATATAGTTCTGAACCAGTAAAATACTATCTTCCTTAGAGGTGCTTTCAGAAACCAAATCTTTTATGTCGTCATAATATAAATAGCTGTCATTGACCCTTGCCACTTTTACCCTATCATCTGATTCTTTAAAAAAATACTTACATGAAGAAATGCATAAAACTACAAATACTATATATATATTATTTCGCACTTATTGATTTTTAATAGCAGACTTCACCTGTTTTAAAGCCTCTTGATTTATATTGATCTTATATTTGTTTTTTAATTCTTCAATCCAAGTATTTTCTTTAAATGTTTGAAAATCTCCTACTACATGACCTTTAGCTTCCTCAAGTGTTTTTTGTGTGCTAGGATATATATCCTTAACCATAACAATTACAAAACCATTACTGTGCTTATAAATTTTTGAAAGACCTTTTTTAAATTCAAAATTTTCTGGTAATGCCTGGTCTTGAGCCTCCATTAAACCGGCTGTAAATATGATATTAACTTCATTATTTTTATTAAACAAGCTTTTTATTTCTTCAGGATCCGTATCCTTTTCTAATAATTTTCCCGCCTTTTTTAAAATATTTTCCTTAGGAGAAGAGGCTACCACGGCATGCACTCTGTCTGGCCACATATAATGCTCCTTATGCATATTATAAAAATCTTGAATAGCAATGGAATCTGTGCGTGCAGCATTCCAAATGGTTGTTTCCATTAAATCAAATAACAACAAACCATCTCTGTATTCCTGCACTATATTCGCATAATCCTTATTTTCTTCTTCTAAATGCGCCTCCTGATATTGCATTAGGTTACTACTTAAAAAAGCTTCATATTGTTTAGATATTATCTGGCTAAACGGTGCTTTTGTTTGAATACTGCGTTGGTTATTAATTAAATAATCTCCAAAATCCTGATAAGTAAAGGTCTGAATTCCAATTTTGATAAAATCTGAATTCCCGTTAAAATTCTCTGGTAGTTTCCAGGTCCTTGTAAAATAATCATCATTTAAAATGGAAGCAAAATAGTCAAGTGCTTTTTGGTTAGTACTTACCTTATATTTAAGCTTTAATTTACTCACCAGAGCATCATCAATTAAATGAGAACGCTCGTCGCGTTTTACTTTCATTTCTAATTCTGGTTTTAAATCCGAAAATGATTTTACAGGTTGTTTATCATATAATTTTATTATATGCCATCCATATTGTGTTTTTACAGGCTTTGAAACATCACCAATCTTTTCTAAACCAAAAGCCACATCTTCAAATTCCTGTGAACTTAATTGGCCTGCAGAAAATGGTGCCAGCATACCTCCTTTATTTGCCGAACTCGTATCCTCCGAAAACTGTTTTGCCAATGCCTCAAAATCTTCACCTTGCTGAAGCTTTTTATAAATATCATTAATTCTGGATTCTGCACTTTCGGCTAAAGTATCACCTGGTTTTGTATTCACCATGATATGAGCAATAGTGCGCTCACCTCTAGATTTGCGTTTGTCATATATTTTAACAATATGATATCCAAAACGGGTCCTAAACGGTTGAGATATCTCTCCTGCTTTAGTATTAAAAGCCGCATTTTCAAAAGGATAAACCATTCTAAAACCAGAAAAATACCCTAATTCTTCACCAAAAAGTGTTTGTCCGTTATGCACTTCCTTCATGACATTTTCAAATCCTTCTACCAAAGTTCGCTCTCTTAACTTTACAATATTATTATAAGCCACCAAAGTGTCTTCAGGACTTGCATTCTCTGCAAATCGCACCAAAATATGGCTGGCCTTCACTTCATTTGAAACACGCTCATATGCTTCTTCAATTAAAGCATCAGTGACCTTCGTGTCTGTCATAAAATTTTTAGATAATTGTTTTTTATAACTATCTAATTCTCTGACATAGGATTCTTTAGTTTGTAGTCCTAAATTATGAGCTTCCTTTAGTTTTAATTTATAATTGGTAAAAAGAGTTAAATATTCGTCCACATCTTTTTGAGACTCATCTTGCACCAAATCAATGTTTTTGTTATAAACTCTAATAAATTCTGAGGTATAAACCGGCTCGTTATCAATAGTAAAGAGTACGCCATCTTCATTTGTTTGTGCCTCCATAACAGATAAAAATAAACTCAGCACTACTAAAGGGAAATATCTTAATTTCATTTAAATAAAAATTATACTTTGTTTACAAAAATAGTAATATAAAGCTATATGACAAGTTGCTTTTACAAACGGTTTATAGAATACTTTAGTATCTTTATTTTTTTATAAATTTTAAATAAAATAGCAGGTGCGAAAATTAAAACTGATTTGGGATTTTTATGGTCCTGATGCTCATAGAATTGCAGAACATCATGAAATCCATTTAAAGCAATATATAAAGTTTGAACACCTTGATATTTCAATAACGGGAATTGAAGACTTAAACGATTTACACAGCATTGCTTTTTTAGTAGTGAACGAAGCCGAAATGAAACCTGTTAGAGATGCTTTAAAACCTCATCGCGGCCAAGTATACACTAATTGAAATATATTCATTTGACTTTACTAGAAAAATCAACTCCCATCGCTTATTTATTGAAATAGCCCATTACATCGATGTCATCGCATGGTATGTAAGACCTTAATATTTGTTTTAAAGCTTCATTGTTTAATTTTCTTCTTTGGGCTTTATGAATTCAGACTGATATTTTTTTAAAAATTGCTTTTGCCTTTCCATCATTTGCTCTCTTATTCTATCTATATCCATAAAGTCTTTACCAAAGTTACTTTTGAAAAAATCATCGTTAAAGAAGTGTTTACTAAAAAGGGAGTCTTGCGTAAAGAGATCTTCAAACCCCTGACTTTCAAAACCTGAAAAATTAGTAAAAAACTTTGATTTAAAGGATTGTAATATACTATCTCTATCAGAAGAAGTCAGATTCTCTATTGCACCATTTGAAGACCAAGAATAAATACTATCGTATTTAATTAAATTGCCGTTTTCGTCAAATTCTTTATTGACTTTCCAGCTGCCTTTAGGTTGCGCATCAATACTTTCTGGCTTTTCCTTTGTGATTGCTTTTTCCGAATCTTTTTTTTGACCATTACAACTAATACCAACTAAAGTGATGATCAAAAATAAAATGTGTTTTCTCATTGCTTCAATTTTTTAAATATGCTTAATACTTCATAATCTATTTAATAATCATAGAATTCATTTATAATTAATAAGATTTGGAGATTGATTCAACAATCTCCAAATCTTATCATTCGATCATAAAAAGTTTAGTAGAAAAATTATGAAATTTTGATAGATCGGGCTGGTTTTTGTTTTGCTTCTTCTTTTTTTGGTAAAAGAATACTCAAAATACCATCTTTGTAATTCGCATCAATTTTAGCATCATTTACAGTTTCAGGTAATGTAAAGGTTCTTTTAAAGGAAGAATAACCAAATTCTCTACGAGTATAGGTGGCATCTTTATGTTCATTTTCTTCCTTGGTTTCGGTAGAAATTGATAAAATTTGATTGTCAAGGTCCACATGAAAATCAGATTTCTTAAGTCCTGGAACTGCCATTTCAACAATGAATGCCTCAGCAGTTTCTATAATATTTACTTTTGGTAGTGTTATACCAGTATTAAAATTTGAGGTAAATACTGATGGCAGGTCTCTGTTAAAAATATCATCTAACCAATTTGACAAAGTAGGGAAGTTTATATTTGAATTAGTGTTTGCTAAACTTCCGCTTTTAGGAACATTAATTAAATTGCTCATAATTACAAAATTTTAAATTAAACATTATTTCAAGTTTGAAATCTTTAACCGATTTCAATTTTTATTTATCAAAAAAAATACCAAAATAAAAAAGAAGATATTTGACTTTAAATATTTTATTTAATGAGGTTTGGTATCCAATTAAATATGAACATTTTGACATGTTTTGTATTGCAAAAATGTCAAATTGGCATTTTTTTAAGTCAGTTAAGTTTTTATCTATAACAATGAAAGACAAACTTAAGAAGTATATGGCTATTTGCTCAATTAGGCAATTTTCACACCCAACAAAACATATATAAATACTTATAAACTAATTTATAAATTATCTGGAATAATTAGGTGATTCATTTGTAATGGTAACGTTATGAGGATGGCTCTCGCCTATACCGGCTGCAGTAATCTTAACAAATTGTCCAGTTTCTTTTAATGTTTCAATGTCTTTAGCTCCACAGTATCCCATCCCGGCACGCAAACCACCAATAAATTGATGAATACTTTCATATAAATCGCCTTTATATGGTACGCGGCCAACAATACCTTCTGGTACCAATTTTTTAATATCATCTTCTACATCTTGAAAATAACGGTCTTTACTGCCATGTTTCATGGCCTCAACAGATCCCATCCCGCGATAGGACTTGAATTTTCGGCCTTCATAAATAATGGTTTCTCCAGGAGACTCTTTGGTCCCTGCCAGCAATGAACCTAACATGACGCAATCTGCACCTGCAGCAATGGCTTTAGGTATATCGCCTGTGTAACGAATGCCACCATCTGCAATTACCGGAACACCAGTGCCTTTTATAGCAGCAGCAACTTCTAAAACAGCAGAAAACTGTGGAAACCCAACACCAGCAATAACACGAGTGGTACAAATTGAACCTGGTCCAATACCAACTTTCACAGCATCTGCCCCAGCTTCTACTAAATATTTGGCAGCAGCACCGGTTGCTATATTACCAACAATAACATCAAGTTGAGGGAAATGAGATTTGATATCTTTTAAAACAGCAACCACTCCTTTAGTATGACCATGCGCCGTATCTATCACTACCGCATCAACACCAGCATTCACCAACGCTTCAGTACGTTCAACTGCATCTGCCGTTACACCAATAGCGGCAGCTACCCGCAAACGACCAAAGGCATCTTTATTAGACATTGGTTTTAGTTTTACTTTTGTAATATCTCTAAAGGTAATTAATCCTGAAAGTTTATAATCCTCATCAACAATAAGTAGCTTTTCAATTTTATATTGTTGAAGTATTATTTCTGCATCCTGTAAGGAGGTTCCAACAGAGGCTGTTACCAGATTTTTGCTGGTCATTACCTCAATGATAGGACGACTGTTATCATGCTCAAAACGTAAATCACGATTGGTTACAATCCCTTTAAGAGTTCTGGTTTCATCAACAATAGGAATACCGCCAATACCATGTTCAGCCATACTCTGTTTCGCATCCTTAACAGTTGCTGTTAATGGTAAAGTCACCGGATCTATGATCATGCCGCTTTCTGCACGTTTCACCTTTCTTACCTTCAAAGCTTGCGCCTCAATAGACATGTTCTTGTGTAACACGCCTATACCACCTTCCTGTGCCATAGCAATCGCCATTTTACTTTCAGTAACGGTATCCATAGCCGCTGAAATAATAGGCACATTAATAGTAATATTACGTGTAAACTTTGTTTGAATATTAACTTCTCGTGGAAGTACCTCTGAAAAAGCTGGAACTAAAAGGACATCGTCGTAGGTTAAACCTTCTCCTACTATTTTGTTTTGATGTGAAGTCATGGTGCAATTATGTTATAATTGCGTGCAAATATACAATATTATCTAATAAATCCCTTTAAAATTAGAGAGTTGTTAACATAATTATAACGCCCATCGTTAAATAAAAGGTTATACTGTTTTTTGTGTTAATTGTTTCAAAATAATCAAAACTGAAAGCAGAAAAGAAAGAGTCATTAAGGTTCCGGAAAACATAACAATATATTTCATCCAAAGAATACCTGTCCACAGAAAATATAATCCTCCAAATGTCAGAACAACAGACACCAATGGTTCTACCATTAAAAACATTTTTAATTTTCTTTTAAGCTTGGTTATAGAGACTATAAGTGCCAGTAAGAAGAAAATAATGGACATCGATAATACATGAGAATGCACTAAGGACAACATTTCCTTTTCACTTTTTTTAAACTTCATTACTTCGGCGTCTTCATCATGTTCATTTCCTAAATATTGTTCTTCAATACCGTTAGGATTTGCTGATGATGTTTCCCCCACGAACAATAATCCGGAAAAAAAACCAAAACTTAACACAATAACAAATACTGCGATTAACACTTTAATCTCCTTGGGTAGTGAAAAAATTTGTCCGTTTAATGACATCTATAAAATATTTTTAGAATGAAGAATTTTTAATGATTTCAGCAAATTATTCATAGCTTCAGTAAATGATCTTACGGAAATGGTTGCTCCTGATATAGCTATGATATTTTCACCATATTTTAAATCATCATTTTGGTTTTTTCCTATGAATTGTTTTAACCAACGTCTGCTACCTATTTCCCCACCATACTCTTCTCTGTAAATTAAAACCTTTGTTTTTATAACCACCAATTCTGAATCTAATAATACTAAGTAATCAAAAAGAGCTGTTTTACTTGGTGCTTGAGAAATAAAGGCATAGGCAATAAACTTCTTATTGGATTCAATTTTAAATAAATTATCTTCTCCAAATCTTGAAGGCAATATTTTTTCTATTTCAGAAGGAATAGTAATACCTATCAAATCAAAATTTTCTACTTCAAATGTATCAGCAATTTCTTTGTTTACTTTCTTTTCAAGATTTTTCGGTAAACCGAATGATAGCAATGAAAAACCAATTACAATTAATATACCCTGCCTGAATCTCATATGTTAAAATTAGTTATTAAAATTTAGTTAGCATGATGAGAACTCATTTCTAAATACCCATCATGCTACAATTCAGTAAATATAATTAGAACCAAACACCTAAACCAAAATTAAGTCGGTTATCTACATTTGAACCTGCCAAGGCATTATCTCTAAATTGGTAATCTCCTTTAACAACTACTCCCGGAGCAATATGATAACTTAAACCGAGGGTAATATCTTTTCTGTTATAGGCATCGTTTCTTAACAAAGTACCATCCGTATCTGCATGCGTATCATATTGTTCATATCTTAAAAATGTAAATAATCGCTGCCCTTTTGATTGTGGCAATAGATTATAAGCCCCTTCAACATACCAACCTTCTAAAACACTTCCTAAATCTCTACCGGTTAAGTTATTATATGCTTCAGCCCCAGATAGAGAACCATATACATATTGACCTCTTGCAGTAAATCTTTGAAAGGCGTAACGAGCATCTAATCCTAGCATAGAAATACCAATATTAGCGCCATCAATATCTTCTACACCATCTTCTGCTTGTGTATCTCCAAAATATCCGGACAGACCTAACCTAAGACCTGGTAATCCATAATAATCAAGTTTAACAGAAAATGTAGGGCTATCAATAGTAGATTGCACGCCCTTTTGTCTGCCACCTCTTAAAGCATTAGACCCTTTTAAAGAACCATTAACGCCTCCAGAGCCATCAAAACTTGTAGATTTAAAACCATTAAAAACATATGCCTGATAGCCAAGAGAAAGATTGTTGAATCTTCCCGCAACACCAAATCCTAATTCCCTCCAAGTTGTTGGAACAATAACATTATCCAATCCCGGACGTTCTACACCGTTAAAAGTGGTAGGTTCATGAAATTCATTGATAATACCAAAAGGCACCAGCATTAAACCTCCACGTAAACTAACGTTTGAACCCACATTGTAATTTATAAATGCTTGCTCAATATACACTTCTTGAACATGCTCAAATTCAACCTCAGTAACAAACTGGGTTTTATCGTTAAACTTGTAACCAAAAAGTAAAACTAAACGCTGAACATCTAATTCTCCATTGTTACCCTCTGGTTGATTATAGGTTAATTCACCATAGGCTCCAACAGTCACAGCTTGACCATAGTTGCCTGAAAGGATTCTTTGAGCGGCGTTTAATTGTTTTTGAGGATCAAAGGTTATAGAATCTTGAGTTGTTTGTGCTAACGAAAATGCACTTATTAAAATAGCTAAAAATGTAGTAGTCGTTTTCATTTGTTTTTATTTAGACTAATTATAAATAGAGTTAAAATTTCGTTAACAAAGATAAGACTCAAAACTAATATTTACAAGCTTATTTAGAATTATTTTAAATAAAAAATCAATGATATACTGAGAAAATCTTAGTAGCCTCGTTATAAGCACTTTCAAAACTCAAGGCGTCCAAACTATTACATTTCTTTGAAGTAAAATAGGATAGTAATTTTTCTGTTGGCATATTACCTATCAGCTCATCTTTAGCCATAGGACAACCACCAAATCCCTGTATGGCGCCATCAAAGCGTTTACATCCGGCCTTATATGCCGCATCAATTTTCTCAAACCAGCTACTTGGAGCTGTATGTAAATGAGCTCCGAATTCAATGGTTGGATATAAAGGGATTAGATTTGAAAATAGATAATGAATCCCTTCAGGGTTTGAGCTTCCAATGGTATCGCTCAATGAAATAATTTTCACTCCCATCTTACTCAAACGTTCTGTCCACTCCCCTACAATATCAACATTCCAGGGATCACCATAAGGATTACCAAATCCCATGGAAATATAAACCACCACTTCCGTTTGTGTCCTTTGTGCTATATTTAAAATGCTTTCTAAAGTGACAACAGACTGAGCGATTGTTTTATGAGTATTACGCATTTGAAAATTTTCTGAAATAGAAAAAGGAAAACCTAAATAATCAATTTCCTTGTGCAGCGACGCTGCTTCTGCGCCTCTTTCATTAGCCACTATGGCCAACAATTTACTTACTGTTTTGCTCAAATCTAATTGCGCCAATACCTCTGCTGTATCTGCCATTTGCGGTATGGCCTTTGGAGACACAAAACTACCCACATCAATAGTATCAAAACCCACGCGTAACAATGATTGAATATACTGTACTTTCTTCTTGGTAGGAATAAAGGTTTTGATGCCTTGCATGGCATCTCTTGGACATTCAATAATTTTTATAGGGTTCGGCGTCATTCTGTTATCTAAACGAGGATAAAAATAATATTATTGAAAGAGAAAACATAAAATCTACAGACATATTAAATGTTTTAAGATTTATTCCGGTTAACTGCTTAAATATGAGTTTTCTAAATAAATATTTATTAAAACGATTTAAATAACCGTTAAACGGTTATTTAATTTCAAAACATTGTTTGTTTATACATTTAATCAAAAGTTTCACCCCAATGAAAATATTTCCTCAATTTTTCAAGTTTATATTTACAGGAATCATTGTTTTATTGCCTTTTCATATGTCTTCTCAAAATGATTCAGAACCCATTTGCGGTACTGTTACATCTGCTGAAACATTAGACTATTTTAATACCCTCAAACCTCAATTAAAACATTATGAGGCTACTTTTATGAGTTCTAAAAAAACTCAAAAAAACTCAAAGTCTATTTCCAAAAACTATATTCCAATTAAAGCCCATATCATTAGATCCTCCAACGAAGTTGGTGGCATGGATGCTTCAGAACTTGAAAATGCCATTACTAATTTAAATAACAGCTTTAGTAATGCTTTTATGGAATTCTTTTTATGCGATGGCATCAATTATATTAACAATGACTCCTTTTATCATTTTAAATCCAATCAAGAACAATCTTTAGTCGATGCTCATAATGCTCCAGGTGTTATTAATATTTATTTCACAGAGACTATTGAAAATACCATTAATGAAAGTGTTTGTGGTTATACTTATAGCAGAAAGGATTATGACGTGATTCTTATGCAAAATGGATGTGCGGGTAATGCTTCATCATTGGCTCATGAATTAGGTCATTATTTCTCATTAATTCATACCCATGGTGCTGACAATACATGCATCACAAAAGAATTGGTTAATGGCAATAATTGCAGTAGTGACGGTGATCAAATTTGTGATACCCCAGCGGATCCAAAATTAACTATAGAAAACCTTAATAATTTTTGTAGATATATTGGCACTGAAACAGACGGCAATGGCGAGCACTATACACCAGACACCAAAAATATCATGTCTTATTCCATGAAAGGCTGTCGCTCACATTTTTCGGAACAGCAACTGGCAAGAATGTATGCTTATTTCATGACCACAAAAAACTATTTAGCTTGTGGCGGTGAAGATGCAGAAACTAATATATCTGAATCAACAAATATCAAAATATATCCAAACCCCATTTCAGGAGAGGTGATTTATGTAAAACAAACGAGTACTGAAGAATATCACAGTTTTACCATTTCTAATTTGATGGGACAAGTATTTGTTTCAGGAAAACTTACAAATAAGCCCATTTATTTAAGTCATTTGCCTTCGGGCAGCTATTTAATGACGCTTCGAAATAACAACTCCAAAATGGTAAAAAGACTTATAAAGTAGATCTTACTGCTTTTTAAGAAGCGTTTTATTAATTGACTTAATTAATTTTGGCCCCTCATATATAAATCCAGTATACAACTGGACCAAATCAGCACCAGCCTCCATTTTTTCTACAGCATCTGTAGCTGAATGAATACCTCCTACGCCAATGATAGGGAAAGCTTTGCCACTTTTTTCTGAAAGATATTTAATAACCCTTGTACTTCTATCTCTTATTGGTAAACCACTTAAACCTCCGTTACCTATGGACTCTAAACGATTTTGAGCCATTTTTAAGTCACTTCTATCAATCGAAGTATTACTGGCAATGACCCCGTCCAGTTTCGTTTTTATCACCAATTCAATAATTTCATCTAACTGGTTATCATTTAAATCCGGAGCAATTTTTAAAAGAACCGGTTTTTGAGATTTAAAATTATTATTAGCCTTTTGAACAGCGCTAATCAACTCCTCCAAATATGCTTTATCATTAAGTTTGGCGTGGCTCCCAACATTGGGGCAACTCACATTCAGCACAAAATAATCAACATAAGGATGCAATGCTTTAAAACATTCCAAATAATCCTGAGTATAGTTTTCTGGTTGTGTAAGTGTGTTTTTACCTATATTTCCGCCAATAATAACTTTTCCTTTATTCTTTTTTAAATTGATAATGGCGGCCTCAACACCTTCATTATTAAAACCCATTCGGTTAATAATGCCTTGATCCTCCTTTAATCTAAACAATCGCTTTTTAGGATTGCCTGCTTGCCCTTTTGGAGTCACAGTACCAATTTCAATAAACCCAAACCCAAAATTGGCCAGTTCATTATACAAAACGGCATTTTTATCAAAACCTGCTGCCAATCCAACAGGGTTTTTAAAAGTAAGACCAAATACTTTTTTTTCTAGGCTTGCATCTTCAACTACATATATTTTTCTAATGAGACCAGAAACTAAAGGCAGTTTATTTAAAAACCGAATCAACGAAAAGGTAAAGTGATGTACGCGCTCTGGGTCAAAGCAAAATAAAATGGGACGGATAATTAGTTTGTACATCAGGTATTATTTGTGCAAAAATAGTTTTAAATAAAAAATAAGCCAATTCAAAACACAAAAAAATTATTAATCGTATTTTTGAAGTATCGAGATTTAAAAAGACTATCATCCTAACTTCAAATTAATACACCTATGATTTCAAAAGAAAACCTAATAAAGCGTTTTGTTGGATATATTACTATAGACACTCAGTCTGACCCTGAATCAGAAACTACGCCGAGCACCAAAAAACAATGGGATTTGGCTAATAAACTGGCTGAAGAACTGAAGCACATTGGTTTAGAAGAGGTGAGCATTGATAATAATGCTTATATTATGGCGACACTTCCAAGTAATGTAGACCATGATGTGCCAACGATTGGTTTCATCTCACATTTTGATACGTCTCCCGATTTTACCGGAACCAATGTAAAACCACAATTTATTGAAAATTATAACGGTAAAGATATTGTTTTAAATGCAGAGCAAAACATTGTTTTGTCCCCGGACTATTTTGACGATTTGCTCCTTTATAAAGGACAAACCTTAATTACTACCGATGGCACCACTCTATTAGGCGCCGATGATAAAGCCGGTATTTGTGAAATTGTGACTGCTATGGAATATTTAATAAATCACCCAGAGATTAAGCATGGTAAAATACGTGTTGGATTTACACCAGACGAAGAAATTGGACGAGGTGCTCATAAGTTTGATGTTAAAAAATTTGGAGCCGACTGGGCTTATACTATGGATGGCAGCCAGGTAGGTGAATTAGAATATGAAAATTTTAATGCGGCCAGTGCGGTGGTAAAAATTAAAGGGAAAATAGTGCATCCAGGTTATGCCAAAGGAAAGATGGTGAATTCTATGTATATCGCTCAGGAATTTATCAACTCATTACCCAGAATGGAAACACCTGAGCATACCGAAGGTTATGAAGGTTTTTTCCATTTAACATCCATTGCAGGTGAGGTTGATGAAACCAAATTACAATATATCATCAGAGATCATGATAAAGGGCATTTTGAAGCCAGAAAGGAAGTCATGCAAAAACTAACAGATGATCTTAATGAGCAATATGGTAGAGAGGTTATTGAAATAACAATAAAAGACCAATATTACAATATGAAAGAAAAGGTAGAACCTGTGAAGCATATTGTGGATATTGCTGAAGAAGCCATGAAACAGCTTCATATAAAACCCCATATAAAGGCTATTCGAGGTGGCACGGATGGTTCCCAATTAAGTTATATGGGTTTACCTTGTCCTAATATTTTTGCTGGAGGCCATAATTTTCATGGACGTTATGAATACGTGCCTGTTGAAAGTATGATAAAAGCCACTGAGGTCATTTGTAAAATTGCGGAACTGACGGCTAAAAAAGCTTAGGTTGCCTTTGATAAAAAATCAACAAAGTGCTATCTAAATAATTAAAAAAACTGTTAAACAAAAAAAGCTTCCAATTCCGGAAGCTTTTTATAATTATATCTTGTTTATTACTTGGTTTTTGCCGGTGCGTTTAAAGCCGTACTCAATTCCATTGAGATAGCTGAACGCTCAAACTTTACTTTACCAGACATGGTTTCAATAATACAGGTATTATCTTTATCACCAAGTTCTAATATTTTACCATGCAAACCACTTTTAGTGATTATTTTATCACCTTTTTTTAATTCTGCTGCAAATTTCTTTTCTTTTTTAGCCCGTTTCATTTGAGGTGCAATCATGAAGAAATACACTACTACAAACATTAAAATAAACGGTAAAAATTGTCCTATATCACCCATTTTCTATTTATTAAACTTTTATTAGTTAGTTTTTGTTGGCTCAGGTTTTACAAATGCTGTAATTTTTACTACCTCAGAACCTTTTTCAGTATTGGCTGTAACGGTTATTGTTTTAGTTACTTTATTAGCGCCACTTCCATTAAATTTTACTGAAAACTTTCCAGAAGTTCCGGGTGCTAACGGCTCTCTACTCCAATCTTGTGGAACCGTACAACCACAAGAACTTTTTATATCTGTAATAACTAATGGAGCATCCCCCGTATTTGTATAATTAAATTCAGTTTCAACCGGCGTTTTTGCCTCAATTTCGCCAAAATCATGTTCCATTTTATCAAATGTAATTACTGGGAATTTAGACGAATTGGCATCTCTTTGAGCTGCTACAACCACATTTTTTTCATCAATTTTTTTTGTTACGTCCTCTTTACAAGACGTAAATACTAATAGACTTAAAGCCACTAATCCTAATATCACTTTTTTCATAATTTGTATTTTCTAATTGGTTTGTAAAAATAACAATTATTTAATCTATTTAAAATATTTTAGTCCTTTCTTAACAGAAATTACAGCAATCCTCTACCTAATTTATTGAGTTTTCCCTCATTTTCATATTCTTTCACCAACTTGTCTAAAATACCATTAATAAAAATGCTGCTTTTGGGTGTAGAATACTCTTTGGCAATTTCTAAATATTCATTAATGGTTACCTTTACGGGTATGGAAGCAAAATTTTGAAGTTCACAAATGGCCATTTGTAACAGAACAAAATCTACGTTGGCAATTCTATCTTTATCCCAGTTTTGGGTTTTTAGTTCAATTTCATTATTTAAAGCCGTTTGATTTAAGATTGTTTTTTTAAACAAATCAATAGCGAATTGTTTATCTTCTTGGTCTTTGTATAATTTGGGTGTAAAATAACTTTCCTCAGAAGACACCTTAGCTTTTCTTAATATCTTTAAAATAGTCGTATTTACTGTAGGAAGATCATCCAACCAGGTAAGGTTTTTGTCTTCAATATACTCATAAAGTTTTTCGTTTGGGGCAATAATGTCTTTAAATGCGTCTACAATAAATTCTTTGTCATCCTTAAAATCAGAGACTCTGGTTTGCATATAGTCTTTATACAAATCACTCGTAGTAATGGCTTTAAAAATCACATCCACATACTCACTATCTAATTCCCAATCGGCTGGCCTGTGAGTTTCAATCTGATGTTTTAACTGCTTGTTTTCTTTAAGAATTTGCAACAATTGATTGTTTACAAACTTTCTGTTGGGATCTTTGTCTTCCTGAGTGGCTAAATGCTTTTTTTGTTTTTTACTTAAATCATCTTCTGCTCTCTTTTGAACTTCAAGCAATAATGATATGATCAATAAATACAGATTATACATGTTATCTATACTGAAAAGTAAAAACTTCTGATTTTTAGTAAAATCATCGCCTTCATTACCTTTAAAAGCATAAAGGGTTTGCATCACTTTTACACGTATATGTCTTCTGTTTAGCATATTTCCAAAGAACTTAATTAATTAAAATGCAAAAACATTAAATCTTTTGCTTGGCAAAAATAATACTATTTTAAAAAGTATACGGCCAATTTTTATTTTATTATCTGAAATAGAGTTTAAGTTATATTTAACAGCCTGGGTGCTTCCTTCCAACCATGATATTGTTTTTAATGCTGTATCTTTGTCGGCGTACTTTTTATGAGTACCTGAATCAGAATCATACTATTTCTGTCAATGAAAGAATTACAACATATAAATAAATATTTTTTAAAATATAAATGGCATCTTTTAATTGGTGTTATTATAACCATTGTGGCAAGAATTTTTTTGTTATTCACCCCGCGTTATGTGAAGGAAATATTTACCGTTGTTGAAACCTATAAAAAAGGGTTAGAATCTGGCAACAGTAGTTTACAGGCTGAACTTGCCCTAATCATTTTTTATATCATTGGGGCTGCAATTATAGCAGGCGTTTTAAGTTTCTTTATGCGTCAAACCATCATAAATGTTTCCAGATACATTGAATATGATTTAAAAAATGAGATCTACGCGCATTACCAAAAACTATCATTAAATTTTTATAAAAAGAATAGAACCGGTGATTTAATGAACCGCATAAGTGAAGATGTGGGCAAAGTAAGAATGTATGTTGGCCCGGCCATTATGTACAGTATTAATACTATCACACTCTTTATTATTGCTATTTTATACATGTATAACGAAGCTCCGGTTTTAACCTTGTACACCATAATTCCTCTACCAATACTCTCTGTAGCCATTTATAAATTAAGTAAAGAAATACACAAACGCACCACGATTGTTCAACAATATTTATCCAAACTATCGGCATTTACTCAAGAAGTCTTTAGTGGTATTTCTGTGATTAAGGCCTATGGAATAGAACCTCAAACTTCAGCCAATTTTGATGAACTTTCTACTACAAGTAAACAAAACCAACTTAATCTGGTAAAAGTGGAAGCTCTCTTTTTTCCAATGATGATTTTACTCATAGGTGTGAGTAATTTAGTAGTCATTTATATTGGTGGCCTACAATATATGGATGGTGAAATTGAAAGTTTAGGAACCATAGCTGAATTCATAATTTATGTAAACATGCTTACATGGCCTGTAGCAACTGTTGGCTGGGTAACCTCTATAGTGCAACAAGCTGAAGCCTCACAAAAAAGGATTAATGAATTTTTAAAAATTGAACCTGAAATCATAAATACTGTTGAAGAACATACCACAATAAACGGTGATATTACCTTCGAAAATGTTGCTTTCACTTATGATGACACCAATATCAATGCTTTAAAAGATATTAGTTTCAGCATTAAACATGGACAAACATTGGCTATTTTAGGAAAAACAGGTGCTGGAAAATCAACCATTTTAGATTTAATCGGTAGACTATATGATATAGATAAAGGATCCATTAAAGTGAATAATATTGAAGTTTCTAAACATAATTTAACAGATTTAAGAAATAGTATTGGTTATGTGCCACAAGACGCCTTCTTATTTTCAGACACCATTAAGAACAATATTAAATTTGGAAAAGAAGAAGCTACAGATGAAGAAGTTATTAAGGCCGCCAAACTCGCTCATGTTCACAAAAACATTATAAAGTTTAATCATGGCTATGAAACTATTTTAGGTGAAAGAGGTATTACGCTTTCTGGGGGTCAAAAACAACGTATTTCTATTGCCAGAGCACTTATAAAAGATCCTGAAATATTATTATTTGATGATTGTCTTTCTGCAGTTGATACAGAAACAGAAGAAAAAATATTAAAAAATTTAAATCAGGTTACAAAAGGAAAAACTACTATCATTGTTGGTCACAGGGTATCCTCTGCAAAAAATGCCGATAAGATTATAGTCGTTGAAGATGGCAAAATTGTTCAGGAAGGGACTCATGATACCCTTGTAAATATTGATGGATATTACAAACATCTCTATTTAAAGCAATTAAGCGAAAAATCAACTGTAAATAATTGATTATTAAATTAAAAGGATAAAAATCGTTCTGCTTTTTTATTACTTATAGACGGTTATATGAAATAGTTATTAAAAGAATCTTAGTAATTTGTTGTTTAGTAATTGTTTTTTTTAGATTTTTGATAGATATAATTATAATCCTATAAATTTTAATACAACTATGAGTACACATGACATGATGGAGAAAGAGGATATTTATTCGAAAGTCTTAAGGGCCGGAAGACGCACGTATTTCTTTGATGTAAGATCGACAAAAGCAGATGATTATTATCTTACAATCACAGAAAGTAAAAAATTTACGAATGACGATGGTTCTTTTCACTATAAAAAACATAAAATATACATTTATAAAGAAGATTTTTCTGAGTTTAAAGACATTTTAACAGAGATGACAGATTATATCATTAATGAAAAAGGTGATGAAGTTATTAGTGAACGTCATCAGAAAGATTTTAAAAAGGAACACGAAGCTGATAATGTTACAGAAAGTGATGAAAAGGTTAATTCTACTGAAAGCTTTACAGATATAAATTTTGATGATATTTAATTGAACATTCAACTAAAAACAGAAAACCATTACATAAAAAGTAGTGGTTTTTTTATGTTCAATATTTAACTACTATTAATGCTAAAATAATGACCATTAGCAAATAGGTTATTGCTATAATCCACCCAAAGATACCCGTTAATATCAACGTCAAGACTAATAAATAAATAGGCACTAAAGTTATCACCACTGTAAACCTAAAGGTTGAAACAAACTCAATTTCCGTTATTTTGGGTTTTATTATCTTTTTCCAAATTAAATAAGGTAACCACAGATTTAAAATAAGTAATCCTTTAAACCATTTTCTAAGCATTGAATTTTGAGATCTTTTATCAAAACTGCCCCTTTTAAAATTATTTGAAATAGACTCATTAACCAATTGAGGATTTAAAAAATCCACTTCATCTGCTTTTAACATTTTTAAAACGTCATCATAATGATCATGGGGAATATGCGTTGTGAGTTTAGAAATGGATTGATGTACCGTAGCTTTCAATTTCAAAACGGCTTCATTTCTTTCATAATCTTTATAATTTTTAGCTTTTATTGGTTCGCCAATACAAATAGACACTTCATCAACAAATCGCTCAGGGTTTTTATAGTTAAAACCTACTGGTACTAATTGTAAATCTACATCTGGATATTTATCCAATACATCAAATACAATTCTGGTAAAACCCTTGCTTAAAGGCCTGACGGTTCTTTTTAAATTATGATTGCCTTCAGGAAAAATAACTAATGAGTGCTTTTTATTCAGCAATTCTGAACAAGTTTCAAAAACTTCCTTGTTTTTATTAATTGTTTGAAAACCGTCGCGAATTCTATACACAGGCAGCATTCTGAAACTTTTTAAAATTTTACCAATAAATATAGAATGAAAGGCCGATGCTCTTGTTAAAAAATACGATATCCTTTTACATTTAACTGCAATAATAAGGGCGTCTAACAACGCATTTTGATGATTGGGAAGTATTAAAACAGGTTGATCTTCAGGAATATTATTTAAATGAACCACATGGATTCTTCTAAAATAAAAGAACAGACCTAATGATAAATAGGCTCTCATACTATATAGCCACATCTTATTTAACACGCCAACACTTTTTCGGACTTTTTAGACCAATATAAAGAAAGTAATAATCCTGAAATGATATGCCAAATACCCCAAAATGCAGCCATTATAGCCATGCCTCCCAAACCGTTAAAAAAAGTAAAAATTAATAGTAAACCTAAACCTGAATTTTGAATACCGGTTTCTATTGCTATTGTTTTTTGGTTTTTAAATGATAACCCAAATAGCTTTGCGACCATAAAACCAAGCAAAATAGCCAATATATTATGAAGTATACCCAAAGTCAAAACATGATGCACATACTTATTAAACACGTCTAAATTATTAGCAAATGCTATAATTACAATTGCAACAAACAGAATAATTGAAAATGGCCTGAGTAATTTTGAAAGTTTATCAGCCAAAATTTCATTCTTATTTCGCAAGCACATCCCTAAAACTAATGGTACTCCTAAAATTAATAACACCAATTTCACAAGTTCAAAAGGTGCCACTTGCACATTCTTTAAAAGCTCCGCAGTTGGTGCATATAAATTACCATAGAATTCAAAATTAAAAGGAGTCATAAACATAGCCAAAAACGTTGCAAATGCTGTTAAACTAACGGACAAGGCTGTATTTCCCTTTGCTAAGTGTGTCATGAAATTAGAAATGTTTCCACCTGGGCAGGCAGCAACCATAATCATCCCTAAAGCAATACTGGGTTGCGGTTTTACAACCATGATTAATAAAAATGTAAAAGAAGGCAACAAGATAAATTGAGAAAGTACACCAATTAAAACCAACTTGGGTTCTTTTAATAATCGTCTAAAATCTTCCACAGAAATACCTAATGATACGCCAAACATGACAATGGCGAGTGCTATATTTAAGACCCAAAGACTATTATTATCAAAATGGATCTGAATACTGTCTAATTCATTCATATAAATTTAAGCTACAGTTGAACCATTTTTAACCTTATTCTCAGGATTTAAAAGAATGACATCTTTTCCATTAACGGCACCCAAAACTAAACACTCACTCATAAAATCAGCGATTTGCTTTTGAGGAAAATTTACGACAGCCACAATTTGTCTGTTTAATAAATCCTTCTTAGCATAAAGTGTTGTAATTTGGGCTGAGGATTTTTTGATTCCTAATTCACCAAAATCAATCGTAAGCTGGTAAGCTGGGTTTCTAGCTTCTGGAAAATCATTGACTTCTATAATTGTTCCGACACGCAGGTCTACTTTAGTAAAATCTTCAAATGTTATTGCTTGGCTCATTTTTTAAAAATACAAATAATCACGAACTTAGCACAAAACTTTTTAACTATGGCACAAACCCCTTCAAATATGATTCCTATTGGAACTAAAGCACCCGCTTTTTCATTGCTTGACACGGTTTCTGATAAAGAATTACAATTAGAACACCTAAAAGGAAAAAAGGGAACTGTGGTTATGTTTATTTGTAATCATTGCCCATTTGTCATTCACATAAATGCTATGTTAGTTGAAATAGCCAATAAATATAAAAATAAAGGCATCAATTTTATTGCTATTTCAAGCAATGATGTCCTTAACTATCCACAGGATGGTCCCCATTATATGAAGTTACATGCTGAAAAGAAAAAATATCCTTTCCCCTACCTTTATGATGCAACACAAGAAGTGGCTAAAGCCTATGATGCAGCCTGTACTCCAGATTTTTTTGTATTTAATGAGGATCTAAAACTTTCTTACAGAGGCCAATTAGATGATTCCCGCCCAGGAAATAACATACCCGTTACTGGAACTGACTTAAGCTATGCTCTAGATTGCCTGGTTGAAAATAAAGAAAATACTAAAAACCAAAAACCAAGTATTGGATGTAATATTAAATGGAAAAAATAATTAAAAGGTAAGTTGCCAAAATCCTACATCTTGCCATTTATCAAATTTCAAACCTACTTCTTTTAAGTGAGCCACTTCTTTAAAGCCAAATTTTTCGTGAAGTTTTACACTAGCTTCATTAGGTAATGTTAAAACGCCTAATACTACATGAACATTTTTTTGTTTTAATAAAAAAAGTAATTCATGATATAGTTTAGATCCTATTTGTTTTCCTTGCAGACCATGTTTTAGATAAACAGTCGATTCAACTGTATTGTTATAAGCTGGTTTAGGTCTGAACTTACTACCATAAGCATATCCTAAAATTTCATTATTTTCTTCATAAACAATAAATGGATATTCAGCACTTACCGTAGTGATTTTCTCTTTAAAAGCATCTAATGATAAGGGCTTCAGATCAAAGGTAACTACTGTATTAACCACATAATAATTATAAATATCAAGTAATTGTCGAGCATCTTCATTTTGAACATTTCTAATCATCTCAAAATAATTAAATCCATTGGTTTCGATTTAGTAACTTTTCTATATGTGCATAATGGTGGTTGCTATGCCAAGCATACACCCCGATATTATTTTTTAGCACGACTTCCTGGTTGGTTTCAGGATGAATAAAAGACTTGTTCAAATCTTCTTCTGACAAACTTTTCAACAGATAAACAAGTTTAAAATGAATAGCTTTTAAATGTTGCAGTGACATGTCAATAGGACCTGTTTTTGAATCAAACAGTTCTGCCCAATGACTTTCATTATAAGCCTTTATCATGGGATTCTCTTCTGTAAGAGCCCATTTAAATCTGGTATAACTATGATGATGACTGTCTGAAAGATGATGCACTACTTGCCTAACAGTCCAGCCTCCATGCCTATAAGGCGTATCCAATTGCTTGTCCGACAAATTCTTAACCAAATGCTCTAAACGGTTAGGGAAATGTTCTAGTATTGAAATCCAATCTTCAATCTTATTTTTTGAAATTGATGATGGAATTTCAAATTTACCTATAGGATACTTCAATTCGTATAATGCTTCATTCGTCATATAACAAATATAAGATTATGCCAGATCAAATAATTAATCACCCAATTATTTTTTCAAAATCTTAAATACTTGTTTAAACCCAGCTCCTTTAACTTGCAAAAAATAGAATCCATCTGATAAATATTGAGTGTTTACCTTTTTTACAGATGCCTCATAGAGTAACTCAGTAATTATTAATCTTCCATTAAGGTCATAAATTTCAACACTCACATCCATTAATCCATTTTGAAATTCTAAGGTCAATTCATTAGTTACAGGATTCGGATAAAATTTTATTTTGTTGGAATCAAAAGCATTTAAAGATAAGGTTGCGACAGACGAAGACGAACTTATCACTTCATAATTCAAGGTATTATCAATAGAATAAGATTTTACTTTAAACCAAACAGTATCACCATTACTAATACCAGTGCCATCCCAGGTATAAGAATTAGTTGTTAAACCTGTAGCAATAGAATTAAAAGTGGCTTTATCATCATTACTATATTCTATATCATAAGTTACAGGCCGGCCATCATCAGGATTATTTAACGTCCAGGTAATAGGCACAGAAACATCATAAAATCCACCAATTGGATTGGTAATACTCACATCTGGATCTGCATAACTATGCAATAATTCTGCAAATCCTTTTCCTGTGACTGCAATACCGTTTACCATTCCAGAAACAGTTATAGAACCTTCAAAAAAGCGAAAGTTTAATTGTGTGATATTGACTTCTGAAGTGCTATGGTTTGCAGTGATTATTAAATCCATATTTTTTGAAGCAGAGGTTAACCGCCATTTCTTAGCGTATGATTTTAGATTATCTGGCGTTTTAAAATATTCTAACCGTTCAATTTCAAAATCACTAATAGTATACTGCGCAGATTCGTCCACATAGGTCGCCATAATTTTATACTTTGGATCATCAGGAATAGTATTAGCAGCTGTAAAAATATCCCATAAATTT
>DATCZQ010000062.1:0-2403 GCA_036525815.1 Yeosuana sp.
TAGAAACAACTAGAAAGGGATAGAAAACAATATAAATGTAAAAAACTGATATACAACATTATATGATCTATATCGAAAAGAATAGAAAGACATAAAAAGTGATAGCTAATAACTTGTAATCAGTAGGTCGCTGGTTCGATCCCGGCTGGGGGCTCTTTGATAATCAAGCAGTTACGTAAATGTAGCTGCTTTTTTATTGTCCAGGTTTAAAACAGATTTAAAACAATTTCGGAGTTAGCGCACTTTCTGTGCTGTTATCCAATAAGTTACAGAAGACCCCGAACCCCTTCAACTTTGGATCAATCTTCCCTTTTATAGAAGCAAAAAATGGAGGTTGAAACCATTATTAATAACTATTTCACCAACTTGTCAATCTTTTCAAACACATACTCGGAAAGGCTGCTCGCAAGCCGTGTATAAACTAGATCCAAGTCATCAAAATTAATTTCAATACTTTTCTTTGAAGTTTCTCCTAGCAAGTAAGGTTTAGGTGGTGTGGCTACTACGGCTCCAAAAATAAACCCCTCAAGATATCCTTTCAGAGGCCCTACCGGTGCATACCAGTCATCATCATTTTCCGGAATGGGGTTTGGCCCAATCATAGACATTACTGTAGGCCCCATATAAAGGTTTTTGCCGTCCCAATTTATTTGTTGCATCACACTGATTACCGCATCAATGTCCACTTTTTTTGCGAAATCCCCAGTGGTACGCATCATCTTGATGTCCCAGTTTGTTTCAGTGATTAATTTATAACCATCAGGTGTGGCTTTTGCATCACCTCCATAAGCCCGTCCACTTAGTTTGGCAGCCCAAGCGGCTGTACCTTTAGCTAATGTCGAAGGTTCAAATTCTGTTTCGTTGTAGAGTTGCTTTTTCCTGTCATCGTTCAAATAACCATTAAGGTCCATCAACAATATTCCCTTTTCTTCAAAACCTTTTTGTAATGCTGGCAGGGCTATTTCAAATAATTCATCAACTATGAATGAACTTCCTTCCCCCGTTATCTGAGCAGGTGATAAAAGGTTAATGTTGCGTTGTGTAGGTGAAGGTGTGAACATATAAAAGGTAAGCAATCCTATGTTCTTTACCTTGGGTTTTTGATCCTCTGATTTTACATAGCGTTTTAGATTGGTGAGGTAATCGTTAAACGCCAACTGCTTACCCCACTTCTTTTCATCAAGTTCCGCCCATTCTTTCAGCGTTTTTTGACTATTGCCAATCATTGGAACCACGAGAATACAGAACAGAAATATTAACTTTTTCATGTCTTCGGTTTTTAAATTTTAAAATAAGATTACAAATCGATACGAAGCAATATCCATTCAGATCTATTTTCTTACGTAATGAGAGCAACATTTACTTTATTCTGTTTCTCTTCCTTCTCTTTAGGTAAAACCAAATTATCTTCTGAGGTTGATTCCAAATTCGTAGTTGAGCTACGATTTTCAGCATACGCTTGTATGCTTAAAGCAGGCTTGATGGTGAGGTAAGGAAGAATAGGCTTAATAACTTAAATAACTCGAAGTCGAACGATACTACTTCGACACTATCCGACTACGGCATAACCAAAGATTAGTCTTCTACTTTTAAAGGTTAAAAAAAAGAAGGTGTGGCATCGCCCTTTAGGGAAAATTTGATTTATTTCAAATTTGAATTAAGAAGAATTCTCTATTTTTAAATAAGGCTTTAACCCTCAATTATTTATGGCTATAAGACATAGTGGATGGGAACCCATGGACGAAGTTGAACACAATATCGAAAAGATTCTAATTAAATTAGGCATAATTGGAATTATAGGAATTCTAATAGGAATTCTAATTGTTCTGCTGTTTCCCTCAATTATTTATGAAGAATTATTCTGGATAATTGTCGTAATTCCTATATCAATTGTTATTCTTTTTACTGGACTTTGGATTTATTCACGTTTTTTCGAGAACCAAGACCTTCATTAAATGAAAGGTGGGGGTGGCGGGATTAATGCACACCCCTCGGTCAACTCCTTGAGTCGCCTAACTTGGACACCAATCCTTATTTCAACCAATTAACACAAAGCCAAATCAAATCTTCCCTTTTGTGGAAGAATAAAATGGGGGTTGATCCGCTATACTACATATTTTCCATCAGAACCACACAAGCAGCCGCAACATCAGCAATAGTCATACTGTTTGTTTGGTCTAGTCCTCTGGTTGCCTCCTCAATGCAGTTATGAATATCTAATGCTGAAATGTTACTACCATCTTTAGCGAATTTTTTCAAAGCCTCGCATAAAGACAATTTTTCACTTCTTGTTGAGCGTTTCCATGTGCTTATTAAGTCAGACCCACTCAGGACAGGAGCTGAGTAAGAAGGTGCTGAGTAGGTTGACGCTGGTGGACGATATTCATTTCTTCCCCTGTCCTG
>DATCZQ010000063.1:0-11396 GCA_036525815.1 Yeosuana sp.
TGGCCATTGTCCAAAAGTCAAATTACAGGACACAATCAAAACAAATATTGTGAAGTATACTTTTCTTGTCATCATCTTTTTTTAAATGTGTGGTAACGCGTTTGTGTAAGGATAGTTGCGCGTGCCAGCAACTAACTTACTAATAATGGAACGAACCAGAGGGAAATCCGCAGGATTTTCCGAGTAGCTTAGAACCAAGCAATTGTTTTTACACATTGTTGTAAGTAGTTTTTAAATTTTATTGATTTGCGTTGCGATTTCTTCTATCCAATGATTGTTCATATCCGCTAATAATCCATGATTAGTCTCTTTATCATATTTTTTTTGAACATTCCGACATTCTGCCCATAAGTTTTTATAGGTGCTCATGTAAGAATCAAAATCCGCAATTTTGTTCTTTTTTAATTTATCAAATTCAAGCATTATTTTGCGAGCGTATAAGCCAGCTATGTCAAAATGTAATTGTTCATGTTTTAGTAAAAAATCATCCTTTTTAAACACCCAGGAATGATTAGGGTAAAAGTTGGCCACAACACTAAGAGATTCATAATTTTGAATGTTATTATTTTCATCCACAGCGACATCAGAGGGCTGAATTTCTATTTTGTAAGATGTTTGAGCATAACCAATAATATCCGTATTTGGCGGAGCTTTAAAGTCAGACCATTCTAGTTTTGTTGTCTCAGACCAAGGAATAATAGATTGAGCGCTTAAACAGGAAGTTGAATTATAAATTAGAGTATAAAGTAAAATTAGGGCAATTGTTTTTTTCATTTAGTTAATATATTTAGCTGTACGGTTAAATTACTTACAACGTAGGTATATAGTTACTGGTAACTATATATCTTCTATATGAGCACTAATATATTAAATATCTTATAAGATTATTACATATTAAACAATAGAAGCTATAATTAGACTTAATTTAAAAAACAAGTTTAAATTAAAAAGGGAAGCTAACCTCTCCCCTTCAACCTATTCATTTCAGTACTGATTTTCTTCTGTATAACTTTTCCGTAACTGTCTTGTGTAGTATCTGTTTTAAAGTAATACCCCATCGCTAATTTCCATTAAATAAGTTGGCAAATTGACCTCGACAACTTTGACAACTTACTTATAGCCTTTTCAAAGGTACCGTTATATGAGTACTATATTATCTATAAGGAAAAATGTTTCGGAATGCCGCAGTTGTCATTTAAAACTTTGCCGCATACTTATCAAGACTATGACCATATTTAAAGCTTCAGTTGGAAATAATCAATATATACAATTCTCGCCGATAGAACGCCATGATTTATCTGTATCATTAACAATATAGACCTCCCATAATTTCTTATTATCCGGATAATCATTTTCTGTTTCCATAAAGACGCCTCCTAAATTTACAAGAACACATTCTCCAAATTCGGTTTCGCTCAATATGCTCTCAATATTGGTAATTATACCAGATATCTCTAAAGGACTAAAGGCAATGCCTTCTTTACTGCTATCATCACAATTACTCGATGTATGATATTGTATTTTTGCAACGCATATGTTATATGGTCCTGTAAGGCTCCCGCTACAACTAATTAAAAGTAGAGTTAATAAAAGAAATAATAATTTTTTCATGGTTGGTTTTAATTTCTTCCAATATAGGTTGTTTTAAGTAATGAATTGTTTTTACTTTTAAAACTTTGCAGAATACTTATCAAGACTATGTCCATATTTAAAACTTCTTACTTCTGTAAAAGTATTATGCCCTGAATCATAAACCACCTCAACAAAAAACTTGTCTATGGCATAACAGTTGATGCGGATGTCTTTAGTAATGTAGTTATCTAAAAAAACATTTGGATTTTAGCTTAGTTCATTGTTGGTAGCCGTTATTATTTTGATTCTTTGAAATTGAAGGAAGTATATATTTTTTTAAGAATAGCACTTGCGTTATTTTCAATGTCCCATTGATTATAATTACCAGCAGTCATTACAACTAAAAGGTTATTTGTTTTATCAAAAAAAATCCTTTGATCTCCGTTACCAATTGCTGCAGGGATTGTCAATTTATTGGTTCCAATGTTGAACTCCAAAATCCAAAATTGATACCCATATCCTCCGTCTTCTGGTCTTTTGACCCAAGAATAAAAAGAGTCTTCAACCCACTTTTTAGGCACTATTTGTTCATCTCCCCATTTACCTTCATTTTGATACAAAGTTCCAAATTTCATTATACCTCTGGAAGTCAATCGTAAACCAGATGCCGCAGCGGGAATACCATTTCTATAGTAACTGGTCCATTCTGATCGAGTGATTTTAAGCCTGTCGAATATTTTTTCTTTGGAGTATTGATAAATGTTCTTGCCAGTCGTACGAAGAATTATGTTTGCAAGTAATTCTGTAGTTCCACCATTATAATTCCACCTTGTGCCTGGCTCATATTTCAAATCTCGATTTAGTATGAATGCAACTTTATCCGTACTATTTTCCATAGCTGCTTCAGTATTGTCTATTGGAACAGATTCATCCCAGTCTAATCCATCTGTCATTGTTAATAAATGATAAATGGTAAGTTTACTTTTACTCCCAACTTCTAAATCTTTATAATCTCTAAAAAAATCAAAAATACTTTGATTCACATCCTTGATAAAGCCCTCTTCAATTGCAATTCCAATACAAGCAGAAACCACACTCTTTGAAACGCTGCGCATGTCATGTAGAACGGTATCACTCTGTTTAAAAATTCCAATATCGGTTCCCCAGATTTCATCGTGACCTGAAAAATATTCCTCTAATACTAACTTATCATCTTTATAAATTAATATAGAATGACGATTAGGATAGAAGCCTGTTTTAATACTATCTACAAGTTCTTTAATAATTTGTTTGTCAAGTCCAACATCTTCTAGTGTTGAAATAGAGATATCATAATTTGAGGTAAGATTTTCTGTGGTCAAATTCTTGTCAGTAGCTTGCCGACATCCAACAGTTGTAATAACTATAAATAGTAATCCAGTAAATATTTTAATGTTTTTCATATTCTGTTTGTAATGACTACCAACGTGTTTGTATATGGTTTTTTGCGTGTTTTAAACACCTAATTTAGGAAATACAAACCGAATAGAAAATCCGCGAGGATTTTCGTAAGTAGACTTGAACCAAGCAATTAATTATACACGTCTTAAGTTTGTCTTTTGTTATTCTCATAAAGAATTCAATAATTGATATATCTTTTAAGGATAGGTACAAGCTTTCTATTGGCTTTAGATAGAATGTCTAGCTCATAAAGTAATTCTGCTGCTTTTAGTCTAAGTTCAAAAAGAACTTGTTCAAATTCTTCAGATCCATATTGTGCGCTAAGTTTTTCTTCGATCAACAGTTCTATATTATCTTGATCAGAATTAGAACCAAGAGAAATTTCCTTTACCGATTTAGAATTATGAATGCCTTGATTTCTTAAAAATGGTCTTACTATATCCATTACAACACTTGAGTAATTCTCACTACTCGACATAGTTTTTTTTTGATTTCTGTAATAGATTTTAATAGTTTCTATGATATCTTTATTTATAATACTCTTAGAAATATTATCCTCAAACGCTATTGGGATGATTGCTCCACCCCATCTAAGTTGATGTAAGTATGTATTTTTATCAATTCTGGAATTAGCAGGACCAACAATAAGTTGATCGACTAGTTTCAGTTGCTTTTCAAGTTCTTTTTTGTCCTCTTCAAAATTAATATAGTCTGATTGTAAATCTTCAATTAAATTTTCAATAACATCCTTTTCGATCATATTTAGTTTTCGAGATTCATTCCAATTGTTAATCTGAAGTGCAATCAAAATACCAATAACCACAAGCACAATTTCACCAATAGCATATCTCAGGTATTTCAATGGTTTGTTATCATCTGCTAATGTTTTACGGATTTTTCTAAAGAATGGTATCATAATAGTGTCCTGCTTTTAATCAAGGTTAGGGTTTGGTATAAGATTAAGGTGTTGTTCTTTCGTTTTTTCAACTTAATTTATTTCCTAACTCTTGTTTAATAATATTTAAAATAGAATTTACTTGTTCCAACATCTGTTTTTGTCGTTCTAGCCTGTGACGCTCATCATTAGATTTCAAAAACAAGTTTCCAAAATAAGAATCATTTTTAAAAAAAGATTCAGCGATTTTAAGACTGTCATTTTTTCTTGAATTGTACCTATAACGTTTTCTAGTTTCATTATCGGCTATTTTTAAAATAAAATGATCTGTTTCATTATTAAGCTTTGCTAAAAATTGCATTGAAGTTTCTTGGTCTTCAAATCCAGATTCAAAGTCCGCAATAAATTGAGCTAATAATTGTCTTAAATCTTTATTTTTTATGAGGTCAATTTTTCCAGCACTAATCAGCGAATTGTATGCTCCAGTCACTGGTTCTGCACGATACCATGCAGTACCATAACCAATAAGATTGCTTAACGAGTCTAAATGTGAATCAAAATATTGGTACTCACTTTTATTTTGTCTTTCATGAATTCGAATAAGAATTTGACTATAGTTCAATACCTTTGACTGAATTTTTATAGTTTCCTCAATTCTTTCTTTCGAAACTTTAAAGTCAGAATGTAAAGCATTTAAAATTTTCACTTCTTCATTTGCAGCTTTTCGCGTTTCATTCCAATTGTTGATCTGTAAGGCAATTAAAATTCCAATTACTACAAGTACAATTTCACCAATAGCATACCTCAGGTATTTCAATGGTTTGTTATCATCTGCTAATTTTTTACGGATTTTTCTAAAGAATGGAATCATAAGGTTGGTTGGTTAACTTCAACAAGATATAAATTAAATAGACGCCAATAGCTATAACATCATAAACAACCTCAACAAAGAACTTATCTATGGTGTAACAGTTAATGCGTAAATCTTTGGTAATTTAGTTATCTAAAAATACTCCTTTGTCCTAAACAGTTGCTTGTTTTTTAACTCAGTTCTTTGTTGACAATAGTTTTATTCATAGTATTCAACTAACCAATTATGAGGAGCTTTCTATTCCAATACTTCATGGTTTGATTGTCAATATTATGATAAATAAATTATATCGGTTTGACCGAAAAATCATATTCTTCTTCTAGTTTTTTTAATTCATCAATCAGATAGTATCGATGCGAATTACCGTTTAATACAACAATTCTTTTATTGGGGTTCTTTTTTATTTGATTTACAATATTATTCACCATTGCCTTATTTCTCGTATCCCAATAACTCATATGAACAGGAAGAAATTCTCTTAACTCATCTGACAATTCTTTGGTCTTTAAAATTTGAGGAATTTTATGGTACACAAATTCTTGTCGTATTCTGACAATACTATCTGAAATAGGATTGTTTATGTCATATATCGTTTTAGAATTTCCAAGGTTATAGTATTTTTTATTGACTTTTAAAAATTCATTCATAATTTTAGATTCCTCATGTGATAATACCTTTTCCTTATTTAGTTTGATGGCTGTTCCAACAAGCTTACTCATATTTTTTCGGTAATTATGTTTAAAGTGAAATCGATCTCTCTCTTCCCATTCGTAACCTAAAACTTTAGATTCGGGGTGATTTTTTAAATATCTAAGTGCCACAAAGCTTTCTACCCGTTTTCCATTATTAAAAGAACTCATGAGTTGATTAAAGAAATCAGTTCTCTTTACCATTCGATTTACGGTTTTTTCGTCGCTTTCATATAGGATAATGGATGGAGAAACTTTATTGATGTAAGAATATAAATCATCTCTTTTAAAGTTATCGGTTTCAAAATGCATTGATCCAACTACATATACCTCTGTCCCATTTTTTAAAGTACTGTTTTTTTGATACTGCAGGATAGATTCATCTTGATTGATATATTCATTTAGATCCAAGTTATATTTAATTATTGCACCTACGCAAACTATAATTGTAAGTGATATCCATGCTTTTAGAATGAATTTTAAATATTTAATGAATTTTATTTTTTTCATGATTAAATTTTAGAAATAGTGAAATACAACAATAATTCCTATTCTTTTACTGTATACCGTAAGTTTGGTGCATCTAGAATTAAGGTTTTTCCAACGAATAATTTGTTTCCTGTCATTCCTCCTAAATCACCACCAATATTAGCTGCTTTCAATACAAAAGCTTGCATTTTATTAGGCCATTCCATGTAGGTTACTGTTTTCAGAGGTATCTTAACAGAGCCAAATTGAAACTCGCCATTACTTTCAATATTGTGTGCAGGAACTTTTCTGCCCCATGATGGGATTTCGAATGATTCCTTTTTTGCATTTGGAACGGCTAATTCCCAAAAGGTGCTTTCTTCAACTATCAATTCAAACATGCTAGAGCCGGAGTCGTACCATAAACTGGCAGGTTCTTTATTGAGTGTTGCCGAAAGAAATATTTTTCGTCCATCAAAGGTGAAAGGAAGATAATCGCTTTCTTTTGCAATATCCTGATTCAAGGAATCTAAAAGTGTTATTTTATTATTTTTAAAATCCATGATCAAAGGATTGTTCTCCATAAAATCATTACCAACCGTACCTATAATATCAACTGCAGTACTATCTGACCAATTAATTTTTTTACCCATACCAACAAAGCCTAAAGAAGCAGCCTTTACATTAACTGTACCCACTTTTATGAGTGTATTAATAGCTCTTACCTTTCCATCTATCGTATCTATTTTTATGAGGTTATCATACTTTTCATTGATGGAAAGAAAAGGGTTATACTTTAATACAGTAGAAGGTGTCCCCGTATCAAACTGCATATAGAATGTACGATCAACTCCGGGAATACTAACAGGAATTAACATTGCTCCATAAGGATTATGTTTGCCATTATGAGTATAACCCTCCCATTTAAAGTCGAAGGGTTGTCCAAGGTTGCTAACGGTTAGTTCATTTGGTGGTGCACTCAAGAATTTATTTTTAAAGTAAAAGAAGCTGATGGTTCCGCCTATGAGTACCAGTGCTAGTAATGCTATTAGTATTTTTTTAAAAAGTTTCATTTTTGTTGTAATTAATTGAAAAATGTATTAAATGTGCTCAAAAAATTATAGCTGCTTCATTATTTTATTGAACACCAAACTTTTGATTTTTATGATCTATAATGACGGTATTATTAAAACACTTGACGATACTATATTTTTTCATAATTTTTAAAATTGTTGGTTGAATATTATATTCTTAATAAACTTCCAGATTGCTTAGATCCTCTTTAGAAAAAAGTTTGTTCTTTAAATAATTGCTTTTACAAAAATCCAAAGCACTTTTACCCTCGGTAACTTTAATCTTGTTTTTAAGAGAGATATCCGCCAGATAATAGTGCATTTCAAGAAGACACCATTGACGGTTGTTATTAAAAGGATTTTGTTCATTGGCTAGGAAGTCTATGCTCATCTCAAGGAAATCGATTGCTTCGGTAAATCGCTTTTCTTCTTTGTAGGCAATAATCACCTTTTCAATATTTCCGTAATAAACTTCTGCTTCAACGCTCTTGTAAATTTCATCAAAAGCTTCGTTATAACTATTAATACAGGGCTCGTTTAACTTAGCATAGCACAATTGATTGGCCTGGTTGCCTTTGTCGAAACCCATAGGTTCACCTGTAAATGGATTTTGCCATAGTTTGTGTTCTTCTGTAAAGTCAAAATATTCTTGAAACCCTTTTGCATCCTTCGACTCCATCAATTCTTGCAAATAGTCATCCAAGGAATATAAACTATAAGCTACATCAATACCGTAGGCATTCTGAATATTTTGTCTGAAATTATTCTTGTAGTCAGTGAATGTTGGATAATTACTCATATCCCTGAAATCCTTAAAAATAAATTTTAGTGCATCGTTTAACGATAGTGGTACAATTGACAGATGATCAGCTTCATAAGTATTTTTCAAAAACATTATATTATCATTTGGCGTCTTTTTAAATAGACTCTCAATCTCGTCGCCATATACAATCCTATCTGGAGAGTCTTTTGTGGCATTGGCAACGAAGTAGTATATATTCTTCCCTTTATACGACTTAAAAAAGTCTGTAAGTTCAGTTGCCTTATTACCTTTTCCATAAAAAGATGTGGACAAACATATAAATCCTCGAAATGGATTATTGGGCTCCAACATCAGATGATGATTATATTCCGCGCCATTGGAGTGACCAATCATGACGTTAAAACCAGAAGTGCTATACTTAGAATCAATATGTGGAACTAATTCGTTGAACAGATACTCAGTAAAATATTCTCCACTTTTGTAATTGAATAACTCCTCGTTTCTCTTTTTATGAACGACTCCTACCAGTATGGATTCAGGTATGATTTGATAACTTGATAAAGAAAGTGCTAAGATATTGCCCCTCGCCACATCAAAATTATCTGTACCACCATCGGTAATATAGATGACAGGATACTTTTTCTTCGGTGAATAATTTTCCGGTAAGTCAATCTTTATCATATGCTTACTCCCCAAAAACTTAGAATCAATAAAGTCGATATCGTATTCGAGTCCTAATCGATTACTATCGACATTATCCATCCATGTCTTTATTACAAATTCTGTTTTGGAATCTTCATTTTCAAGAATAAGGTTGGGATTATCATTTAATTGTTTCACAATCCCTTCAGTATCCCAACTGCCTTTAGTAAGCTTAAATTCTGCCGGGAAGGTCAGCTTCACTTCTACGGTACGTTCATGGTCGGAGATACGATTCATTTTTACCTGCTTGGGATTCCAGTTTCCTAATGCTTCCTGATTACCCGTTATGTAAACTTCATCAGTTGTGTTCGGTACAATAACTTTAATTGTTTGTGTTGTCTGCCCAAAAACCATTACTGTTAATAATAGCATGATTTTTAGCGTGAGTGATTTTTTGCTCATTTTGATTAATTTTTTGAACAAAAGTATCAGTGATGTAGTTGGAATTAAAGGAAAGTGGTGGTGATTTAGGGGCTAATCCCTAGGGTGATTTTTAAATTTCTCCACGAATTCCGTGCGATTACCCACTTCTAACTTCGCGTATAGATTGCGAATATGCGTTTTTACTGTATTTAAGGAAATGAAGAGTTCCGTAGCAATTTCTTTGTTGGTTTTATCAGCAATCATAAGCTCGGCTACCTTTTCTTCTTGAGTAGTGAGACTAAAATCTACAGGAGTCTGTTGTATAGTTCTAGCTTGTTTTAATTTTAAGACCAGGAATACAATACCGGCAAAAAGCAGAAGACATAAAATAGCTAAACCATAACTTAACTTTTTAAAGAAGACCAAATCTTCTCTAGTTTCAGACTTATACAGATCATCCAAAAAGGTTCTATACTGTTGCGCATAAAAGGAATTATCATAATAGTCATTAAGTTTGCCTAAGAGTTGAACGTAGAATTCTGGGTCATCGCTCAAGTCTTTTTTAAATACACTTTTTGGTAGGTTTCCTAATAAAATTAAAGTGGTCAGGGGATGTGTTTTTTTCTCAATTACAAAAGACTTTAATTCCCCTAAATATTGCCCGGTAGTTTGATTGTTTATATTCTGATAATTAAACTCTGAGAATTCTTGGCGTAGTTTTTCAGCATACGACCCATAGGCTTTCCATTCCTTGTCAATGGGGTTGGTATTGCGATTACTGGAAAACCAGAATTTACTATTCTTTTTAAATACGATGGTATCATTGTTGGAGAAAATAAAATTGTGAAAGTTCTTGAAGTCTTCCATATCGTATTTTTGCACACCTTCAACATCTTCATCTAAATTGGCATAAATACGGTATAATGCGTGCTTGTCTGAAAGCAAACTTCCTTCAAAGGAAAAGTATCCCAAACTATCTGTTACGGTAGAAGTTAGTAATTGATCTGGACCTATAGAATTCAGTTCATTAAACTTTAATAGGCATAGATATACTCGTTTGTTTTTTTCTGGAGTGTCTAAATAACCAGATATGGAATATTGCCCATAACAGTAATTCCCTAATAAGAATATAATGAAAGGTAAAATCTGCTTGAGGTAAATGCTCATAAAGAAAAATATCTATTTTTTCGTATGAAAGTAAAAATAATCAAATTGTTGCCAACGACCTTAATAAACGTCCGTTTTAATGGCGTTTATTTTTTGTTAGGCAAAGTACTCTCATACAATATCCTAAAATCTAAATTTAGGAGGCACAATATTTTTCAACCTGATGTACACCGTAGCTTGTGCAATATGATGAATGGTGTGATTATACCCCAATGTAATTATGTCGAACATGCTAAATTCTTTCCAGGGCTCCACTTCTGATTTTGTATGCCTGATGGCATAAAGGTCATCTACATTTATTTTATCTAATGCGTTATTGAAATGGGCAAAAGCATTAACTACATAAGTAGACACTTCAGTTTTATTACTTGGTTCTGGTTCATCATCTGAAACGGACCCGTCCAATACTCCTGCATACACATTCAAACCACTTCCTATATGTGTAAATAGCTTGCCAAATGGCATTATATGAGGATTAGGCTTAAAATTGAAATCGGACAAAGGTATGGCATCGAATATTTCAAAGCAATAAGTTCGGCTGTTATTCCATCTGACTTTAAAATTTTTCAGCCATTCGGAAGAATCGAAATTCTTACTTGCTGGGGGATTACTGGAAAGTAGGAGAAATGGACTAAATCCAGCAATTAATTCCAAGGATTTTCTTCTATCCATAATTCGAGCTATTATTTTGCCTAACGGTCTCGTATAACCGTCAGTTACGGGTTAAAGTACGCAAACTTTTCGGCTTGGCACTGGTGTTAGCAATTCCGAGTGGATTCGGACGTAGTCGAATCCGCCGTAATTGCGTTTATACAATGTTGGCTGTAGTTTTTTCATGTTTCTCAATTTCCTAGAGGTATAAAATACCATTTACCATTAAAGTAGCTCGGTGAGAATTTCATTTCGTATTGCTTTTCATTAGATACAATTAAAATATGTACATCCGCATAAACAACAACGTTATTTGATATATCATAATTAATTGTTTCTGGCCATTTAATTTCTATGGTTTTCTTGTTGTCCGACATTAAGGAATAATCATATTTCATTCCCCTTATAGCTGCATTTTTAATATACTGATCAAATAAGAGATCGTTGTCAAGTAATTCTTTTACACCCAATCTCTTGAAATAATAATTTATAAGCTCCTCCTTCCATTGCTCATTATTAATCTCTTTAATCTCTTTATAGTCTTTATGATTTTTATAGTCATAATCCTCATAAAATTCGGCCATTGTTTCCATATAAATCAAGAACTTTTCTTTAGATATAAATAAATTTTCAAGGCTATTAAAATCTCTAGATTTTAATATGGTAACAAACTCATCCAAAAACCCTTTTAATCTATAACTGTCTTGGTCTGGTTTAGGCCATTCATTTATTATAATTCCAT
>DATCZQ010000064.1:0-4318 GCA_036525815.1 Yeosuana sp.
GGCGCAAAACTTCTTCTTCTTTCAGCCCATGGTAGATCATTATCGTAAATAATCATTGTTTGAATTTTATTGTCACTGGTCATTTTATACAGACGGTGCTGAGGCATATCAAGTATCACACCCGTGGCATTATCCATTCCTTTTAATTGATCCCAGGTTTGTACCCATAAACCTGAATCACCTTTATATTCTATAGCATCAGGATAAGCCCCAGGTGATCTTGTATAACTTACATAAGACCAATTTTCTTTTATCCATTTTACACCTCCTACAAACCATTCTTTATCTCTTCCTTTATCATCTTTATTCAAATTTGTTCCCTGATAAGATTTAAAATCATCTGCTAAATAGCTGGCAACTTTATCCGCATCTCCAGCATAAAAAGCCTGCGTCATAGACTCTACTGCCGTAATAGCAGGATGCTCATTGTAAACAGTTCCATTTTTTTTGGTTTGTGAAAACATGATACAAGTAAATAGCATCATGGCAATAATAACGTGTTTTTTCATTTTTGTTAAATTTTAGTTGGTTAATTTTTAAAATTAATAAAAAAGAATTAGAATCAATCGTTTTCTTTTAATTTTATATAATACTTACTGCATATTTAATTTTAATTTCTTTTTAAAAGGCCTTATAAATAATCTGGTTTCCCTGTAAAAACGGATATAATTATACACCCAGTTGATGAATACTACCAGTCTGTTTCTAAACCCAATTAAAAAAAATAAATGTACAAACATCCATGCATACCAGGCAAAAACACCTTGAAATTTAAAATATTTGAAATCATCAATAGCTTTGTTCGCACCTACCTTAGCAATAATTGCTTTGGCTTTAATAGTGATTGAAAGGTTTGGTAAATATTTTTCTCAAACAAAACAACTTGTACTTATTGTTGCTATAATTTTCCGGCTAAAAAAATTCCAGAAAAACCAACATTAATATTTATAATTCTTGTAAAACTAGATTTAGGTATGTTCATATTCAAGTTATAATACCATAAAAGGTAACAAAAGATATAAATTTAATAGGCTCGAAATTCTTTATTCAAAATTGGTTTCGTAAATTCGTCCCTTCAAATAATGATTAAATAATTCTCATGAGTAAATACGATATTATTGTTCTTGGAAGTGGTCCTGGCGGCTATGTTACTGCGATTAGAGCATCACAGTTAGGTTTTAAAACGGCTATTGTTGAAAAGGAAAATCTTGGTGGTGTTTGTTTAAATTGGGGTTGTATTCCAACAAAAGCCTTATTAAAATCTGCGCAGGTCTTTGAATATTTAAAACATGCAGGAGATTATGGTCTATCTGTAAATAGCTATGATAAAGATTTTGACGCCGTTGTTAAACGTAGTCGTGGTGTGGCAGATGGTATGAGCAAGGGCGTTCAGTTTTTAATGAAAAAGAACAAAATTGACGTTATTGAAGGTTTTGGGAAACTAAAACCGGGAAAAAAGATTGATGTTAATGGCACTGAATATAGTGCCGACCATATTATTGTAGCAACTGGTGCACGCTCAAGAGAATTGCCAAGTTTACCACAAGATGGTAAAAAAGTTATTGGTTATAGAGAAGCTATGACCTTGCCTACCCAACCCAAAAAAATGATTGTGGTAGGTTCTGGCGCTATTGGAGTGGAGTTTGCCTATTTTTATAATTCTATGGGAACTGAAGTTACTATTGTTGAATTTTTACCAAACGTAGTGCCTGTTGAAGACGAAGATGTTTCAAAACAATTAGAGCGCTCGTTTAAAAAGAGCGGTATTCATATTATGACTTCTGCTGAAGTTACTAAAGTAGATACTTCTGGAAAAGGCGTAAAAGCCACTGTAAAAACCAGTAAGGGTGAAGAAGTCCTTGAAGCAGATATTATTTTAAGTGCCGTTGGCATTAAAACAAATATTGAAAATATAGGTTTAGAAGATGTTGGTATTGCTGTTGACAGAGATAAAATTTTAGTAAATAGTTTTTACCAAACCAATATCCCGGGATATTATGCCATTGGAGATGTCACGCCTGGTCAGGCATTGGCTCACGTAGCCTCTGCTGAAGGCATTCTTTGTGTTGAAAAAATTGCCGGGCAACATGTCGAAGCTTTAGATTATGGCAATATTCCAGGTTGTACTTATTGTTCACCTGAAATTGCAAGCGTTGGTTTAACCGAAAAACAAGCAAGAGAAAAAGGCATTGAGATCAAAGTGGGTAAATTCCCGTTCTCAGCTTCTGGCAAAGCCAGTGCCGGTGGTAATAAAGATGGTTTTGTAAAAGTTATTTTTGATGCCAAATATGGCGAATGGTTAGGTTGCCATATGATTGGCGCTGGTGTTACAGATATGATTGCTGAGGCCGTTTTAGGCAGAAAACTGGAAACGACGGGTCATGAAGTATTAAAAACAGTGCATCCGCATCCAACGATGAGTGAAGCCGTTATGGAAGCTGTTGCTGATGCTTATGGTGAAGTAATACATTTATAGACACCTAGAAGTGTTAGATTTTTAGACTTGTTTAGATATAAAAAAGGTTTCAGAATTTCTGAAACCTTTTTTATTATATATGATTTTTATAAAATTCTAATCAATCTAAAAATATAAGAAGTCTTACAAAAAACTTTGAATAGCCAATTCATAACTTTGTAAACCAAAACCAAGTATCACACCTCGTGCATTTGGTGAAATAAAAGATTGGTGTCGAAATTCTTCTCTGGCAAAAGTATTGGATATATGCACTTCAACCACAGGTGTTTCAATAGCTTTTACAGCATCTCCCAACCCAACTGAAGTATGGGTATAAGCCGCAGCATTTAATATAATACCATCATAACTAAAACCAACTTCCTGCAACTTATCAATAAGTTCTCCTTCTATATTAGATTGATAATAAGTTAATTGTATCTTAGGGTATTTGGTCTTGATTTCGTCTAAAAATTCAGTAAAAGTGTGACTGCCATAAATAGCAGGTTCACGCTTACCTAATAAATTTAAATTGGGACCGTTAATGATGATTAATTTTTTCATAAAGTAAAAGTATAAAAAAAAGAGGCTACTGAGATTTCAAAAAATCAATTTGTGTCGTTTCTCCTCGTTTTAAATTTGATAAAGCTTTGATGTTGTTTTTACCATCCCCAATTTCAACAATGACAGTATTTGGCGCAATATTTCCTTCGTTCTCCGCTTTAATCACAATGGAGGTTTTATCTTCAATTAAATTGAGATAAATAATTCTTTTATCCTTATTGGCCTCATAGTTACTTAGCACTATTTTTTTATTCGCATAAATGGTAATTTTATCGCCATCTTCTTTTCCACCATCATAAATGCTTATTGACACTTTTTTAGATTTTGAAAACACACTTAATGTTTGATTCTTTTTTAAAATATTCATATTTAAAGAATCCATCAATTTTATCGGATTAATTTTTTGTTTAATACTATCTGATATTCTATTCGTTTTGTTGATTTGTTTGGTTACCTTTTCAAGTCTTTTTTCAACTTTTTCTGCTGAATTCATAAAAATTTGTCCGTTAATACATTGTGTATTATCTGAAAACAATCCAACAAATTTAGTTTTAATCGTTTTGCTTTTATTTAAATCAAAACCCTTTACAGTGGCATTAATAAAACAAAAATCTTGTTGAGAAACTGGCGATTTAGTATAAATAATACCTATTTCTCTAAAATTTAATTCTTCACTTTTTTTATTATATTCCCCAAAAATATTTGAGCGCGTTTCATTTTCTCCACCCAAATCTGTTAATGAATACCCTTTTATTTCTCCGTTGTTTTCAAAAAAAACTAGTTTATAAGAAATTGATATTGAATCATTAAGCATAATGCCTCCAAAAAATTCATAGTGTTGTTGAGCATAAGAAAAATTAAGTGCCAACAAAAAAAATAAAATGAATAAGTTTTTTCTTAATAATACCATTTTTTTATTAAATTAGATGCAAACATAAATCAATTAATTATGAAAATTAAATTATTACTTTCTTTATTAGTAGTGTTTTTAACTTACTCTACTGCTTATGCATCTTTTCCGGTAAAAAGAACTGTAACGACCTCATCAACAGAAGTTACAATGAATGACACTGTAGAAGTAATTACTCCAATTGCTAATACTGCCGACAGAGACAAATGGGTTGGTGTAGCTTTATGGTTCTTTTTAGGATGGCCATTTGCAGCACACAGATGGTATTACAAAAAACCAGTAGGATATAATATTTTATTCATTTTAACTATTGGTGGATTAGGAATTTGGGCTATTGTAGATTTAATAAATATACTGACGGACAATTTCTAATAAAGATTACCTTCATAAAA
>DATCZQ010000065.1:0-11715 GCA_036525815.1 Yeosuana sp.
CTTTTTTAATATCCTGAGCCATTTGTGTATTTATAATACCGGGTTCAACTATGGCCACTCTAATATTAAATGGTTTTACCTCCTGTGCCAAGGCTTCACTAACAGCTTCCAGTGCAAATTTACTGGCCGCGTAAGCCCCTAATGGACTGTTTGAAATATGACCAGCAACTGAGGCCACATTTATAATACAGCCATTACGATTCTTTCTCATTATAGGAAGCAAGCTTTTAGTGCATCTGAGTACTCCAAAATAATTGGTCTCCATAATTGATTTAAAATCCTCTATGCTCAATTCTTCTACAGAACCATGGCGTTCTATCCCGGCATTATTGACTAAAACATCTACTTTACCATGTTTACTTATGATGCCATCCATACACTTTTTTACTGATGCATCAGAGTCAACATCCATTTCATATATGTTAATATCTAGATATTCATTTTTTATTATTTCCTTAAAATCACTAGCCATTGCAGTATTGCGCATCGTGGCAAATACTTTATAGCCGGCTCTTCCAAAGGCAAGAGCCGTTTCAAGGCCAATACCTTTACTTGTTCCTGTTACTAAAACTGTTTTCATTTTTGGTTGGTTTTATAGTGTTTTTTTATTTCTTGCTGATATCAGCCAGTTTTTTGGTGTCAACATACTGTTGAAAGGCAACAACTTTCCCGTCTTTAAGCGTCCAAAGATGTGCCGCTTGTACATCGAATATCACTCCATTCTTTTTTAATTTACCCTGATAGCGTAAGGTGGCAAGTACCTGATTATTTGACATATCATGAAGTTCTATATTAGCCAGATTAAAATACTCATGATCTGCACCTACACGAGCAAAAACACCATTTAAAACGGCCTCAGGCCCAATGTATGGATTACCATCTGCATAGGCATTACCTTCGGCTTCATTCCAAATCACATTGGCATCTAGGGCAGCTAGTACATTGGGAATCTCCCCCGCACCAAATGCATGATAAAGACCGTCTATAATACCCACATTTTCGGGATTGGATAGTATGCCTAATTGCTGAAGGAATACCATGTTATCCATAAAGTCTTGTTCTTGAGCAATTTTTCCATCTTTCATCTGTACTAGTGTGACACCTTCAACATTTACAGATTTACCAGTGGCAGGAATACCAAAGAAATCTCCGGAATGTGTTCCTTTAAAGTTCCAATGTTTAACAATTTTATCACCTTGACCAAAAACATCAGCCATAGTAAACTCAACATCAGAAAAGCCGGTTACAAAGTTTGAATAATAGTCTTTAAAACCTTCAATACCTACAATATTTTCCGGACTCATAACTAGTGTAATATCTTCTGTAAAATGAGAATCATTAATAAGGTCTAAATTACCTTTGTTAATAATTTCATCCCAGGTACTCGAATACATTTTAATGTTTTTTTCAACTTTGGCATTTTCGCATGATAAAATGCCAATACATAATATGGCAAATAAAAAAATAACGGATTTTTTCATGATTATTTAATTTTTAAGATTTTTATTATTTAGTTAAGATATATTAAATTTTTGAATGGTTTTTATATGCTTTGTAAAATTTATAAAATGAATGATTACTATAATTAAAAACGTAGGTATCGCCATTAATAAAAATATATTAGCCCACGAAATATGTTCTTTAAGGGTACCTACAATTCCAGACCCAACTGCTTGTCCCATGTTATTAATGGCCATGTAAAGTGTAAATTGAGTTGCAGCTACAGTGATCCAACATAATTTCATTGCTCCTGCTAAAATACTAATGGTAATGAAAGTGGCTAAGAATGTGTATAAGGAATAAAATACAAAAATAAAGGTGTCATTTACCCAATAATTTTGAAAGAATCCCATACATAATAGTAGTAGGGAGAAAACACTAAAGTAAATGGTTAACATTCTTTTTTCACCATATCTATCAACCAAAAATCCGCCAAAAAACATTCCAAATATACCAGCGACTACATCTGAAATTGAGGTTATTTGAGAAAATGACGTATTAGTCCATCCCAGATCCTGAATTGTAAGTATAGTAAAAGAGGTATATACTAAATTATTTAGCACTCCTTTATAAAAAACGGCAATAATCATTAGAAGGCTGGTCGGTAAAATCACAACTTTAAATACGTTTTTAAAAATTTCAATCCAACTATGAGATTGAATTTTTTTTGAATTTTCAGAAATTTCACCTTGAGTCCATGGCATTATTTTTTCTCCTGAACGTTCTCTAAACAAAATAGGTGCTAATATTATGACGGCTACAGCAAATGCTAAGAAAGGAATTGCTGTTGAAAACCCCAAGATGTTTATTAAAGAAGTGCCAATAACCAACGATAGTGAATAACCGATAGTAGCGGAACCCCACATGAGTCCATTGGCGCGAGCCTGCTCATCAATAGGAACCACATCTATAGCCATTCCATCTGTTGCAACATCTTGAAATGCGCCGAAAAAATTTATAAAAAAACCGGCTATCATTAGCCATTTTAAATTATTTATAGGATCGGGTACAAATCCAATAGCTAAAAAACTAATGATTAAACCTAATTGGCCAAATATCACCCATGGTCTTTTACGACCCATTGATAAAATGGTATATCGATCCATGATTGGTGCTATTAAGATTTTAAAGCTCCATGGTATTCCCATAACTGCAATAAAACTTCCTATTTCTGCAGGTGTTTTATTATTCATTGCTAACCATGCAGGAATAGCAGCTAGTGTAATTCCTTGTGGTATGCCTTGTGCAAAGTAAAGTACTGAGAACGTTACATAACGTAAAACGGAATTTTCGGTTAATATTAAATTAATTTTTTTTAAAAAATTATTATCCTCATTTATTAAAGTGGTTGGTTCTGATTTCACGTTGGTTGGCTGGTTAATTTTGGTTGGTTAATACATTGTTTTTTTTTATTTATTTTAAAACAAAATCAACAATAATTTGTACAATTTGAACAAAAATATAAGAGCATTAATTCCCTTTTAAGGAAATTTGAGATTTTCATATGGTGTCTTCTTATTTTACTATAAATAAGACTTGAGGAGTTGTTAAATCTAATTAATGTTTTTCAAAAATTGAAAGTTTGTTGTGAAAATTAAAAGAAGTTCAACAATTATTGAACTTCTTTTAAAATTTAAGTGTATTCAATTTACTATCAATGTGAACAATAATTAAAAGGACAGTTCTTCATTCAAAGAATATATATAAGACCAGTCACTTGAAATAGAAGCTCTCATTTTTGCTTTTAAGGCATCCGTTTTAGCTTTGCCATTGGCTTTTTCATAAATTTTCCAGACACTATCACGATCCACATCCAAGTCAGCAAAGTTTTTGAATGGAATTCCTACGAAATAATCGGCTCCTTCAGGAGCTCCACCTTGGACATTGTACCATGTTCCTCTGGAGTCACCTTCTGCTTTTTTAGTGGCAGCCGTCAATTCTCTAACAACCTCTCTAAAACTATCGGAGTTGCTAGTTTTTACATTATAAACCCAAACAACTTTGGTGTCCTGAGGCATTCCAGTTGATCTGCTAATGCCAGGCATAGAACGGGCAATGTTACGGTGCATACTTTTTACATGTGGCATTATAAAATTCACAGCAGTCATTCTACATTCTTTTCCAGCGGGATCTCCTTTTTCATCCATTTCTGCCCAATTTGTCATTCTGCTGGTTAAGGTATAGACAGACCCTTCACCTTGAACACGTTTCCACATATTCCATGGGTCTTTCCCATCGTTATCTTTATAACATTTTTTCCATGATTTGACGCCTTCAACAAACTGGGCATCATGACCTGTTTTTACAGTGATTTCTGATAAGTTTAATAAAAAAGCTTCATTTCCTTGTGATACTGCAATAAATGGAAGTAATAACAATGCATAAAATAATTTTCTCATAATTTTAGTTGGTTTTAATTGTTAATATATAATTAAGTGTTAGATTTTGGTCTAACGTTATAATTCAGAATTTAAATCTATTTGGGGCACCACTAGTTTATTTCACCGATTGTGAAGCAAACAAAAAATGAAATTAAGTTATAATCAACTTAATTTTTGCTATAACATATTAATAGGGAGATGTTAAAGATAGCATTTTTTTTGATTTTTCAATATTTTTCTGTTTTTTCTCGAAATATTATAATGAAAGGTTTAATCTTAAAATAAAAAGACCCAACAAGTGTTGAGTCTTTTGAACTAAAAAGGATAATGTTTAACCAACCAAAATCTTATCTTCTTTAGATTTAAAATTAATTTCTACTTGATTTTTTAAGATATCCTCAAAGGTTTCCCGCTGTCTGATCAAATGGGCTTTTTTATGATACCAAAATACTTCAGCAGGACGATATCTGGAGTTATAATTGCTGGACATTGAGAAACAATAGGCACCGGCATTTTTAAAGCATAATACATCCCCTTCATTAATTTCATTGATGCGGCGGTTATTGCCAAACGTGTCTGTTTCGCATATATATCCCACTACCGTGTAAAACCTTTCTCTGCCTTTTGGATTTGAAATATTAATAATATCATGATGAGAACCATACAACATGGGTCTTATTAAATGATTAAAACCAGAATCTATTTGCGCAAAGACTGTTGAAGTCGTTTGTTTAACCGCATTAACATGAGTTAAAAAATAACCAGCTTCACTTACCAAAAATTTACCTGGTTCAAAAGCCAAGGTTAAATCTTTTCCATATTCTTCGCAGAAACTATTGAATTTTTCACTCAGTTTTTTACCCAATTCTTCAATATTGGTTTCAATATCACCTGTTTTGTAAGGCACTTTAAAACCTGATCCAAAATCTATAAATTCTAAATTTTTAAATTGTTTAGCCGTTTCAAACAATATTTCACTGGCATATAAAAAGACGTCTATGTCTAGAATGTCACTTCCAGTATGCATATGAATACCATTTATAGTCATTTTAGTGTTTTCAATAATGCGCAATAAGTGTGGTATTTGATGTATTGAAATCCCGAATTTTGAATCTATATGACCAACAGAAATATTACTATTTCCACCAGCCATAACATGTGGATTTATTCTTATACAAACCGGAATGTGCGGATGTTTGGTTCCAAATTGTTCTAAAATAGATAAATTATCAATATTAATTTGAACACCTAATTTTGTAGCTTCTTCAATTTCACTTAAGGAAACACCATTAGGAGTAAAAATAATTTGTTCTGGTAAAAAACCTGCAGCTAATCCTAATTGAACCTCTTGAATTGAAACGGTGTCAATGCCTGCTCCAAGTGTATTAAAGTATTTCAATACAGAAATATTAGAAAGTGCCTTTACTGCATAATTTATTTTAAGATGTTTTACCTCTTTAAAGGCTTCGATTAAGCGTTTGTATTGAAAGGCTATTTTTTCAGCATCATAAACGTAAACTGGGCTTCCAAAATTTTCTACTATTTTAAGTAATTGAGAATTCAACATGAGAAACTTCTATTTTTTAGCAAAGGTATTTTTTTTACTTAATTTAAAAATAATTAATTAAATTATTTCACATATTAAACAAAATGTTAAATATTTAACAAAAATAAAATGAGTAAAAACTTATAACGGGATTACTAAATAAAACATTAGCGTAATTAATAGGTATTCTATACATTTGTTGTTCTTAAAATATTAAGCAAATTATGAATTTACACGAATATCAAGGTAAAGAAATATTAAGTAGTTTTGGCGTGCGTATTCAACGTGGTATTGTAGCTCAAAATGCTCACGAAGCGGTGGCAGCTGCCAAACATTTAACAACTGAAACTGGGACTAGTTGGTATGTTATAAAAGCGCAGGTTCATGCTGGTGGCCGCGGAAAAGGGGGTGGTGTGAAACTTGCTAAAAATCTAAAGGAAGTTGAAGAAATTGCAGGTAAAATAATTGGAATGAACTTAATAACACCACAAACCTCAGCAAAGGGGAAAAGAGTTCATCAAGTGTTGGTTGCAGAAGATGTTTATTATCCTGGAGAAAGTGAAACTGATGAATTCTATATGTCTGTTTTGTTAAATCGCGGTACTGGAAGAAATATGATTATGTATTCTACGGAAGGCGGAATGGACATTGAAGCTGTTGCAGAAAAAACACCACATTTAATTTTTACTGAAGAAATTGATCCTAGTGTTGGTTTGATGCCTTTTCAGGCCAGACGCATTGCTTTTAATTTAGGCTTATCTGGAAATGCTTTTAAGGAAATGACAAAATTTGTTTCGAATCTTTATACAGCTTATGTAAAATCTGATTCGTCATTATTTGAAATTAATCCTGTTTTAAAAACAAGTGATAACAAAATAATGGCCGTTGATGCTAAAGTAACTATTGATGATAATGCCTTATACAGACATAAGGATTATGTGGATTTACGCGATTTACGTGAAGAAAACCCAATTGAAGTTGAAGCCAAAGAAGTAGGATTGAATTATGTGGATCTTGATGGAAACGTAGGCTGTATGGTTAATGGAGCTGGATTGGCTATGGCTACCATGGATTTAATTAAACAAGCAGGAGGAGAGCCAGCTAATTTTTTAGATGTTGGTGGTACGGCAGATGCGGCGCGTGTTGAGGCTGCTTTTAGAATCATACTTAAAGACCCAAATGTGAAAGCTATTTTAATTAACATATTTGGAGGCATTGTTCGTTGTGATCGTGTGGCTCAAGGTGTTATTGATGCCTACAAGAATATGGGTAATATTAATGTTCCTATTATTGTGAGATTACAAGGTACTAATGCAGATATTGCTAAAAAACTAATTGATGAATCTGGTTTAGCTGTTTTAAGCGCTACACAGTTTCAAGAAGCGGCAGATAAAGTGCAACAAGTTTTAGCTTAAAATTAATTAACTTATTATATAAAAGGTCAGTACGATCATCGTACTGACCTTTTTTTTTAAATATTTTGTCAAGACTATTGAGCATGAATTCTTTTGGGTTAAAGAATTGTTAAAAGATGATTTTGATGTAACATTTATAATTGATAACAGTCTATAAAGTATAAATCAATTAAAAATCAAACAATTATGAAAACAATCAAAACTTTATTGCTAATGGTATCCATTACTTTTAGTACAGTATTATTCGCAGGAACGACCCCAAAAACAGAAGATCCTTCTAGTTTAACTAAAGAAATTTCCGAACTATTGAAAAATGCCAGGTTTGATGTGGAACAAGACGTTGAAGCCATTGTTACAATTACGTTTAACAAATACGATGAAATTGTAGTGTTATCTGTAGAAACTGAACATGCTGAATTTAAAAGATTTATTGAAAATAGATTAAATTACAGCAAAGTATCAGCTTCTTTGGTTCATGAAAGTGAACACTATATAGTACCAGTAAGATTAACTAAGAAATAAATAAGTTAAAATTTATTTGTAAAAAGCTTCTGTAATCAGGAGCTTTTCTTTTTTTGAATTGTTTTTTCTTCTTTTTTAGGCATCGGACCTCTTAAATGAATAACTAAACCATTTAGAAAATTCCTTAATATTTGGTCTCCGCATTCCATGTATTTGGGATGGTCTTCACTTCTGAAAAAAGCGCCCAGTTCACTTTTTGAAATTCTAAAATCAACAAGTTCTAAAATCTTAACAATATCATCATCTCTAAGTTTCAACGCAACCCGCAATTTTTTTAAAATATCATTATTTGTCATGGCTATAATTTATAAAAGTAGAACTGATTATTTTTAACAAAATTAATTCAATACTCAGCGTTTTCTAGCGTTTTTGTGATTTTTATATTGAAACTTAAAAATTTACAGGATTTTGTAAGTAATTCTTAATAGTTTTGAAATCATAAAACATTGATATACAGTACTGTAAAATTTATAATTATTAATGTTAAATGTTGACTTTAATCAAGAAACAACTGTGTTTTTTTAAAATAAAATAAAAATATATGATGAAATAAATAAAATTACCGATGAATAAACCTAGTGTTTTCGATAAGTTACATAATATCGACGATTATAAAAGTCAAGTACTGTTGTAACTTTATAGTGTAATTAATTAATCCCTCTAATTATGATAAACCGGGTCGAAAAGTTAAGTTTATTATCGGAAATGATAGCATTTGCGAAGTATGATAAAGACATTAAGAATATAGAATATAATTTTTTATTAGGTGTTGCAAAACAGCTTGAAATTTCAAGAGAAGATTTTGATTATTTAATAGAAAACCCTATTAATTATATCCATTTAAAAAGTCATAGTGAAAGAATTGTTCAATTTCACCGTTTGGTTTTATTAATGAATATTGAAAACAATGGGGACGCCAATTCATCTGGCGTTATTAAGTTATACAATTTTGGACTTAGAATGGGATTAAGTCATGAATCTATTACAAAAGTTCTTTATTTAATGGAAAGTTTTCCGAATAAGATCGTTCCACCGGACGTATTGATAGATATTTTTAAAACACAATATAATTAGAAAATTTACTTAAATTAATTTTGAAGAGTAACCTCTCGATAGAGTTTTTAAAAGCTAAACGCTTAAACGTTTAGCTTTTCTAGTTTTTGCTGATATCCCTTTATTTCATCCCGTAATTTGGCAGCTATAATAAAATCTAAAGCTTTGGCTGCTTCTTCCATAAGTTTACGCTTTTCACGTATTTTCTTTTCCAATTCAGGTTTACTTAAATAAGCACTTTCAGGTTCTGCAGCTTTTAAAGCATCCAATTCATATTTGTAGGTGCTTACAGAGTTTTTGGTTAGGGCATTATCTAAACTTTTATTTAATGCTTTTGGTGTAATATTATTTCTGGTATTGTAGGCTATTTGTTTTTCCCTTCTGTAATTAGTTTCATCAATCGTTTTTTGCATGCTATTAGTCATTTTATCAGCGTACATGATGGCTTTTCCATTTAAGTTTCTGGCAGCTCTACCAACCGTTTGTGTTAATGAACGAGCCGATCTCAAAAACCCTTCTTTATCTGCATCTAAAATAGCAACTAAAGAAACTTCGGGTAAATCTAATCCTTCACGTAAAAGGTTAACACCAACTAGGACATCAAAAAGCCCTTTACGCAAGTCTTGCATGATTTCTACACGTTCTAAAGTGTCTACATCGCTATGAATATAACGGCATCTGATTTGAATCCTGTCTAAATATTTTGTTAATTCTTCTGCCATCCGTTTAGTAAGCGTAGTCACTAAAGTGCGTTCATTTTTTTCAACGCGCTGTTGAATTTCTTCTATTAAATCATCAATTTGGTTTAAGCTTGGACGTATTTCAATAACCGGATCTAATAATCCTGTTGGGCGAATCACTTGTTCCACATAAACACCATCTGTTTTCTGTAATTCGTAATCTGCTGGTGTAGCACTCACATATATCACCTGATTTTGTATGGCTTCAAACTCTTCAAACTTTAAAGGTCTGTTGTCCATGGCGGCGGGTAACCTAAAACCGTATTCTACTAAATTTTCCTTTCTGCTTCTGTCTCCTCCATACATGGCATGCACCTGAGAAATGGTGACATGACTTTCATCTATCACCATTAAATAATCTTCAGGAAAATAATCTAATAAACAGAAAGGACGTGTGCCAGGTTGCCTACCGTCTAAATATCTGGAGTAGTTTTCAATACCAGAACAGTAACCTAATTCACGAATCATTTCTAAATCGAATTCGGTACGTTCTTTAAGACGTTTCGCTTCCAGATGTTTTCCAATTTCTTTAAAATAATCATGTTGCTTTACTAAATCGTCCTGTATTTCCTTAATAGCATTTTGTAACACATCCGGAGAGGTTACAAACATATTGGCAGGATAAATGGTTAGTAAATCATATTTTTCAATCACTTGATTGGTTTGAATATTAAAGGATTCCATGTCTTCAATCTCATCACCAAAAAAATGAATTCTAAAAGCATCATCGGCATAACTGGGGAAAATATCAACCGTATCTCCTTTTATTCTAAAATTTCCATGATTAAATTCTCCTTCGGTTCTCGAATATAAACTTTGAACTAACTGATGAAGTAATTTTGTTCTTGAAATAATCTGATCACGCTTTAAGGTAATGACATTTTTTTGAAATTCCACCGGATTTCCGATACCATAAATACAAGACACAGAAGCTACTACTAGTACATCGCGACGACCAGAAAGCAGGGAAGAAGTGGCGCTTAAACGCATCTTCTCAATCTCTTCATTAATGGATAAATCTTTTTCTATATATACACCAGAAACGGGTATATAAGCCTCCGGTTGATAGTAATCATAATAGGATACAAAATACTCTACAGCATTGTTTGGGAAAAATTGTTTGAATTCAGAATATAACTGAGCCGCCAAGGTTTTGTTATGTGCTAAAACTAAGGTTGGTTTTTGGATTTCTTCAATAACATTGGCAATAGTAAACGTTTTGCCAGAACCTGTGACACCAAGTAAGGTTTGGTATTTCTCATGAGATTTTATGCCATTGACAAGCTGAGAGATGGCCTGAGGCTGGTCTCCTGTTGGACTAAATTCTGATTCAATTTTAAATTGCATTTTGCAAAATTACACAAAATATATGGGTTAACGTTTTAAAGTAAAATGTCCCATAAAATCTCTGCCATCTTCCAACAGCACCTTGAACCAATAGTCATCGTTTGGCAGTAAATGGCCGTTAAAGGTTCCATCCCATCCATTACCCAAGGGGTTTAGTTGTTTTAGTAATTTTCCGTAACGATCAAATATGAAGATATTACTATTCCCTTGAAAATGAGAGCTAAGCCCCTGAATTTGCCAAAAATCATTGTTTCCATCATTATTTGGTGTGAAGAATTTCGGGTATCCGATAATTGATATTTCCAGAAATGTTGTGCCACAGCCGTTTTTATCCCGAACATATAATTTATAGAGGCCTCCTTTTATACGATTAAAGACTAAATCATCTTGATAGTTAAAAAATGCTTCATCCTGTAATGTTGAAGAGGCGTCTTCTAAGGCATATTCATAATCACCTAGACCTAAACCTGAAGCATTAATTATAAGGCTATTGTTATCTGAGATGTCTATAATGCTAATATCATTTTTGGTAATGGTAGCCAATTCTGAAGCATTCACAAAAACATCTCTGGTTCTGGAGCATCCGGTTCCATCTGTTTTTGTTAAGGTAACAGAATAAGTGCCCGGTGTGGAAACAGATAAGGTTGAAGTATTTGAAAGTGGCGTGCCATCTTGAAATGTCCATACATAATCAAATACTTCTGAGGGATTATTTTCGAGCGGGTCTAAAATAACAGTAAAAGTAGGGTCTGAAGAGCAAACAATTTGCGGGGTGTCAATTGAGAATTCCGGTAATGGGTTCACGGTCAATTCAATAGTAGTTGATGCTTTACATGACGTGTTTATAGGATTTATTACTTCTACTTGAATAGTTTGTGAGCCTGATATTAGCGGGTTTGGTAATGATGGACTATTTGTATTAAGATTGCCGTAGTCGTCAACATAATCAAAATAAACTTCCATTCCAGTTTGTCCTTGCAGAATGGTGTTTATATAGGTTGAAGTATCAAAAGGATATAGACCATCATTATCTATATCATCTGCATCACCATCACAAACAATTTGAGGTGGAATTGGATTTGCGACGGGTTGAACATCTACAATAAATTCCAGAGTGGTTTCATCATAACAGGGGCCATCAGGAGCAGAAGTAGCATTGTTAGTCACGCGAATGGTAATAATCTGGCTAGCGGTTAAAAATGGATTTGGCA
>DATCZQ010000066.1:0-20449 GCA_036525815.1 Yeosuana sp.
ATAGATTGTTTATTTTCTTTGGATATTGCATCTAAAAGAGATAATTCAATAGCGCACCATGCTGAAGGATTCACATCAATTAATTGTTGATTTTCTGACACCCAATTTTTTAAATCCTCGAAAGAATGGATTTGTCTTAGAATATTATGTTTGTGAGTATTGAAAAATTTTATACAACTTTCTACATTTTCACCAGTAACATATTCTCTAGGGCATCCTTCTCCAAGACCTATGTTGCCATTAGAAGTTTGAGTGGCAACCAAAACAGATTGAGTTTTGTTTCTTTCAGCACTGCTATGCTTGAAACTAACTCTAAACGCTATATTTAAGGATTTCATCTGAAGGTTGTTGATTATCATTTTATACAATGTTTGCTAATGTTGAATGATAAGTCCTTTTTATATTGAAGAATAAAAGGTTTAAATTGACTTTCTCGTTGACCTTTCCCTAAATAATGTTGCTTGTACAATTCAAAAGCACCTTGATTTAGTTGATATACTTGAATATTTTTTAAACGATTACTTGATCTTTTTTCCTTGTATTCACAATTTTCATTTTGAATTAACTCATCAATAAAGGAATTGATCATATCAATATCCAAAATGGCATTTGATGTCAGTTCAATGTATAACTCATATCTAGAGTCGTGTTCATTAGCTAGCATTTGATAGAAACGTATTGATAAATTTAATTTCAATTCGGCATAGCTTATGGCTTTAATAATCTGTTTTTCGTAAAGTTTTTCTCCGGTAATATTAGTAACACATTTACCTTTTTGAAGAAATTTAAATGTTGGCGTATTGCTAAATTTTCCGGTTACATATATGATATCATTCATATTATATCTATATAAACCTGTTGGAGTAGTTACAAATAAATAATATTCCTTTTCATGTTCTAATTCATTGACAGTTTTGAAATTGTTCTTTTCCATTTCCCAATCCTCTTTTAGAACAAACTCAAAAAAGTTTTCTTGTATTGTCGGGATTCCTCCATTTGTTTCGGGATTAACAGTGACAGAGCCTCTTACTTCACTGGAAAGATAACCAAGGTCAATTACTTTTGTTTCCTGAGGAAATTTATTAAGTATACTCTTAAGTGAAATACCACAGCTTCCACCTGTCCAGGTAAGCAGTAATTTTATATAGGGCCAAATATCTGAATAGGAGATATTTAATTTATCTCTTACTAGAGCGTTAAGTTCATTAAATCTTCTTTTATTTGGTTTGAGCTTTTTGCGAATAGTCAATGCAATTCTATTGTCTATTTCGTCAAGGTATTTACAAGTCCCGTTCAAAATGTCATTAATTATGTCTTCATAATTTGTATTTATTACTTCAAGTATTTTATGAAAGGTAGAAGGGTTGGCACTACCCAAATAAGTAATGTTTTTTTGTTCAATTGCCAATCGACTTATTATGTAATACTTAAATTCATAATTCTCAATTTCAAAAACTTCTACAGGAAGAACATACTTCATTTTAGCAATCTTAGGCATTGTCTGATAAATATGACCAGAAGCGCTACCATAAGCTGTACCAGATTTCAAATAGCCTTCTATAGCAGGGCTTACCATTCCCAAAATCTTACCAGAAAACGCTCCTGGACAAGCTTTGTATTGAACATATGAAAACACTTGCTGAGTTTTTTTAAGGGACTCAAGAGTTTCTTTTAAAACAGGAATTAATTTTGGGGTTCCTGTTGTACCACTTGTTTGATTATACATAATCGGTAATGTTGTAGTAAGTATCGGAATCTTCTCATTCTCTTGTCTTTCAATGTAATCTCTTAAATTTTCATAATCGCTGATAGGAATATTGCTTTTAAACGTTTCATAATCCTTAATCTCAGAGAAGTTATGAGTTTTTCCAAATTCAGTATTTTTATTTTTATTGATAATTGATAACATCAATTCATTTTGAATTCCTGCTGGGTCTTCAGCATTTTTCACAATAGGAAGGTATAGTTTTTGTTTTATTAAAAACATTTTAATCTTTAGTAATCTATTAATGATAATATCACTAATATTTTGAACAGGTAGATTAATCTTGTCAATTTCACCAGAAAAAGGCGCAGTCATTTGTGACATATAGTCTAATGGATAAGATTCATTTAACATGCCAAGTTCATTTACAAGCCGGTCTTTTGGAAAATAAAAAGTACCAAATACCAAATCCCAAATAATAATATTATTACCGTAATTGGCATTAGATTCTTCAATGCTTCGTGAATGATGCCAACGATGTAGTTGAGGGCCACTGATTATAAAATTCAATAATCCCATTCGCAACTCAATATTACAATGTTGAAAGAATCCGTTTATAGAATAAAACACAAAGTAAAGTGCCAATACTTCTTCAGATATTCCAACCAAAATAAAAGGCAAAGCATCAAATAGAAATTGAAGTGATTTCTCGATTGGATGGAAACGACCAACATTGAGCCAATAGAGTTTTTTTGGAGAATGATGTACTGCATGTATTTTCCATAAAGTCCCATTTATATGTGAAAACCGATGAAGCCAATAAATAAAGAAATCAGCAATAAGAACCATTAAAATAGTTTGTATGCCAATATTCCAATGGTGTGGCCATAAGTAATTTAATTGCCATCCATAAAAATTTAATAAATTCAGTAAACTGAGAGCAACGAGAAAAGCTAATATTTCGGGTAAAATCATTTGAACTGTAACAAGAAATAACGAATCATTAAATACATCTTTCTTATTGGCAATCCAATGTTTTTTGTGAGGGATATATAATTCTAAAAAAGTTATAACCATAACTCCTATTAAAATTGGCAAATAGGTGTTAATGAGAATGTTATATTGAGCATTTTTAAGAGCATAAAACAATGCAATTCCTGTTATAATTGTAATAGGATAGACTATTGGAGGTAAGTATCTGTATTTTGCTTTAAACTGTCTCATTATTAAGTTATCTTAATTGAGCTAAGGCTATATTTTCGCCTATTGCTAATGGAGAGTTTTTGTTCTTTTCTAACAGAAAATCTAATCTCAATTCAGTATGAGATTTGTTTAAAAGCAACTGAAACCCGGATTGTTTTAGAAATGTTGATAGTTGAGTTTCTTTTATTCCCCAAGTAAATATTTCGTTCTTAAATCGTAACCATAGGTTTACAATCCTGGATGCATTTTTGAATTGATAGTTCCCTTTGTTTTGTTCTTCCATATAGGTAAAAACAAATTGTGATGAAAGACCACTATGTTCTTTGATGAATTTTAAAATATCGCGTATCTCATTCTCTGCAAGATACATGGTAAGACCTTCTGCTATAAATATAGAAGATTTACTCTTGTCATAATAGGGATTACTTAAAAGCAAATTTTGCATTGTATCCTGTTTTAAATCAAGTGGAATTAAATGAATATTTTCAAATGTTTGAATCAGGTTTTCCATTGCTTTATGCTTCAATTTTTGTGTATTAGGATGGTCTATTTCAATGATTTGTATATTGGGAAAATCTTTGGAAATTCTCATGCTGAGTGTGTCGAATCCGGCCCCTAAAATTATTATTTGCTTAGCTCCTTTATGGATTCCTGCTCGAACAAATTCCTCTATACAACGTTTTCTCAATACATAATGCAGATAGAATCCATTAATTGACGCCTTCTGCATAATAGAAGTTTTTAATGTAAGAAGCCACTTTCCAATCTTAGTTTTTAATGAAAAAAGTTTAGGATTGATCTGTTTTACAATTTCAAAATTAAATTCCTTCATTAATTCAGGAACCTCAATTGATATATTTTTTTGCTTAGTTACCCACCAAATTCCATTGGCAATAAAAATGGCTGTTGAACTTGGTTTGTCTTTCTTCATAATTTAATTATGCATAACGTTTATGTATGAGAATAGTGCTGTTTTGTGAGGGAAGATTTTCCAAAGAAAAATCAGAAGCTCGTAAAATGGCACAAACCTTTGAATAAACACTAAACTAAGCATTTTTTTTATAAGTTGTTTTTTAGGAAGATTTTATGGAATTTATTCAGCATTATATCGGTAATCCAAAATTTTTGAAACTAACGAAAAGCATGATACATCCAAATAAAAGCTCATATTTACTCTTGAAAGCCCCAAATTAATAGACTCATTAAGAAATTTTGTCTTTAATTCTTTATTATTTAAAGGCACGCATAGTTATTTAACTTTATTATCCTTCTTTTTTAGTTTTGTCATTGCAATTAAGACAGCCTTTACATTTTGAAAATCTGATTCAACAAATAATTGATAATTATATTTATACTTTTCTTCAATAATTTTTTCTGAAAAAGGTTTTAATAAGTACCCGTTTAATAATTTAATATTATCCGTAGAGCGATATGTTTCAGTAAGAAACTCATATTTAAAACTCCTTACTTCTGTTATAACATTATGCTCAGCATCATAAACAACTTCCACAAAGAATTTATCAATAGCGTAACAGTTAATGCCAATGTCTTTAGTAATGTAATTGTCTAAGAATATACCGTATTGATTTACGGTTTCCATACGTTCGTTTAGTTCTAATCTGTTAAACTCGTATAAGGTCATCGATTCTTTATGAATTTAAACACAGAAGTTTCATTTGAAAAATGAAAAACCTTAAATGTAATTAATTATCGCCATTAATAAGGAAGCATTTATCATAGTTTAATGATTTTTAAATAATTATATTTTTAAACTAAATTTTTTTCAGATACATAGCTCACATTCTGAGTTTAACCATAAATGGTTTTATGAAAAAATTAAAAAAATACCTGAAGCCCATTTCTTTTTTATTAGCCTTTACAATTTTACTACAAGGATGTACTATTTATAAAAAGTAAAACATATCCTTGGAAGAAGCGGCAACTATGCAAGGAGTCAAAGTCAAAATGAAAGTCAAAGTTGTGACATTAGACAACGAAACTCAAAAATACAAATATGTCATTGCTGTTAATGATGAATATTTGGAGTTAGAAAGGGGCAGGATGGATTGACAAAAACCCTTGAAACAGCAGAACCTAAAGACCGTTAAGATACATAACACGGTTGCTACATTAGTAGTTGGGATACTATCATTTATTGGTATTCTCGTTATCACAGTTGCTGTTATTGTTGCTATAGAGGGAGGTGTTGGTTATTTTTAATTAGGTCACTTATTAAACTGTCCCGATTTTTTTTAAGTAATTATTTGAGACCATTATTATCAGATTTTGACTTATTCAAGCGTATTTTAGAAAAACAATGAAAACAATGAAAACAATGAAAACAAAACAAGTATATGCAGTGATGATTGCATTCCTATTTCTTTTATATGGGTGTTCAATGAATGATTACAAAGTTGAAGGATCAGAATTGGCTTCTAAAAGCTTATCTTTATCTAAGAGTGCATCTGAATCTCACGGTTCATCTGAAATTCACCGAGCATATCCAAAAGAAGAAGCAGAGGTCTTAGCAACTTTTGGGGCTATTGCAACAAATATTACACTCGGTGCAGGACTTGGGGCGGATACCGAATTTATGAACCAACTTATCGGGTTTCATGATTATGTCGGATACACGTTTACCGAATTCAACTACGATTTTAATGGTGTGGGACATTCTTACACTTCTGCGGAAAATGAAGCTAATGAACGTACGCTTTTTGGCACCATGGTAGCCCCAGGAGGGGTACAGAAATTCGATGCTCTCCCTGGAACTTTGAAAATTGCTGTATATTATGGGAATGTAGCTAATTTAACCTTTATCTCAGATTTTGAACTGATGATTGGTGGAGAGTTAAATATTGTCAATAATCTAATTACTTTATTATTTGTTAAAACAGATGGTGAATGGAAATTGGTGCACGAACATCATTCTCCTAAAGATTTTTTAGCATCAACAGGGAGTGAAACTGGATCCTATCCTTCTGAACCTGCTGACCTAAGTTCAAAAGCACAGCAAGAGGTCTTAGCAACTTTTGGTGCCATTGGAGCAAGTATAATGGCAAATTCCGGAACAGGACCTGACAATATGGATGAACTTATCTCTTTTCATGCCTATGGCCCAAAGTTTACTGAATTCAACTACGATGATGCTACTGGACATTCTTTCAATAGTGAGGACAATGAAGCTAATGAACGTGCATTTTTTGGTAATAACACAGTTACTCAATTTGCAGCTAAAGCTAATACTGTGAATATTGTTGTATATCATGAGAATGTAGCTAATGTAACCTTTATCTCAGATTTTGTAGTGGATATTAAAGACGGACCAGTAGGTTATAAAGTCAATAACCTAATTACGTTGTTATTTGTTAAAATAAAGGGTGAATGGAAATTGGTTCACGAACACCATTCTCCTGAAAATCTACCATTAATCTAGTAATCTAGTAATCCAAAACACAAAACCATTATGGTTATAATCCGTAATGGTTTTGCATATAATTAGTTTTGTCACACCTATTGCCTTTTACATAGAGTTTGTATAAGTCGTCTGAACTTTTTATCTTTTCTTTTAAGTCAATAATTATTTTTAACTCTTCCTCTAAGGCTAAGATATTTAATAATCGTCTATGTTGTTCAACGTTTAAATGTGTATTCCTTTGTATGAATAGCAATATAAATTCGGCTATTATTCGGCAAAAAAAAATGAAAAACCCGTAAAACTTTGATAATTATCGTTTTATGGGATATTGATGTACACTTGATTGATTTATTCTCCAACGACCTGCTAAATGCAGTTCTGGTTTGCGAAGGAATAGATAATAAATATAAGTAACAATGATTTGAGAATCTGGCCGATGTTATTATTTAGGTCTCAAATCATTGGTTATGGCCAAGATAGGGTAGCTACGGTTAGTTATTAAATTTATTAGATTGGGAGTTCAAAAAGCAGAATCAAATTGCTTTTAGCACCTGTTATGGCACGTACAAGGCTTGAGCCTGTCAGCTGGAGCTGTATTTCATATATAAGCCACAAGCAATTTGGCTTAGCAGGTCGTTAGAGCACATTTTACTTGTGGGGTGGGAGTGCGAAGCACGTAGCAACACAAGTCAGCTTCAGCTGAATGTGCTCTAACAACTGGATATAGTTATTAACTATATCCACACTATATTCTCAAATATACCAAGCACATTAACGCTATTCTATGATTTATGTTAGGTTTTGAAAACCAACTCATTAATAAACAATATTATAAATAACCTTAGGGAGAATGTTACGGAATAACGTATTAGAACTATTTAAAACTTTGGAGCATACTTATTAATACTATGCCCATATTCGAAACTTCTTACTTCAGTTATAGTGTTATGTTCTGCATCATAAACAACCTCAACAAAGAACTTGTCTATTGCATAACAGTTAATGCGAATATCTTTAGTAATGTAGTTGTCTAAGAATGTACCGCACTGGTTTACTGCTTCCATACGTTCGTTTAGTTCTAATCTATTGAACACGTATAAGGTCATTTGTTAGTAAGTAGGTTTGTACTAGGAATAAATTATGCACGTTGTTGTGGTTTCGTTATTCTATAATTTCAGTATTCTAAATGCTCCTTTAATTACTAAAACAAAAACGATTGTTCCAATAATCAAATCTGGTTTCCAGAGTTTAGCCAGTGCACCAAAAATCCTGCTATCAAAACTCCTAAATTGATAATGACATCATTTGAAGTGAAAATAATACTTGCTTTCATATGGACTTCTTCTTTGTTTTTTGACTTTTGCAAAATATAAAGACAAATCCCATTCGCAATCAGAGCAAAAATTGAGACTATAATCATTGTCTTAAAATCTGGAAATTTTTCAGTTCCAAAAAACCGTCTCCTCTAAACAAAAAAGCAACCCAATCTTCTTATTCAGAAAAAAGGAAAGCTTTCCATCGGTTTAACTACTTAAACCCCTGATATACTACTACATATACCAGAAAACACAACATCTTAAGTTTAATAAAAAAGCCCTAATTTCTTAGAGCATTTTTGCAACTTTGCGGTTTGGACGGGACATATAAATATATATATACGCACTTTATTAACAGTGGTTTAAAACATATCGCTGATCTATATCATTTTAGAAAGGTGACCATTTTTATAATTTAAACTATTCAAATCTACAATATCATGACATATGTAATTTACTTAAAAAACTATAAACATGAAAACAAAATTATTAAGCATTGCCTTGATTTGTATGTTAGCATCAATCATGGTAAATTGTAGCAAGGATGACACTTTAAAAAGTGAAGAGCAACAAGAAATGGTACAGTCTCCTTTAGCCAACTATAACTTCATTGGGTTTCCCCCTGTTACTACGTCCAGAAAATCAGGTAAAGCTGTGACAAAATCCTCAGGTACAGCTGTGACAAAATCCATCAAATTCTTTGAGATTACAGGTACTTTTGAATTTGATTTCACTGTTGATGGGTGTTCTCCATCTCCTTATTTAATTATCAGTGGAGAGGGGAATGCCTCCCATTTTGGTCATTACACCGTTGTGAATCATGGCTGCTATGATGGTGAGAGTCCAATATTCGGTACAATATCTGCCGCCAATGGTGATGAAATACACACATACGTAGCATCTGCGGTTCAAGATGAGTATACTGGTGTATGGAATTACCACTATGTTGTATATGAAGGTACCGGAAAATTTGATGGCGTTTACGGAGATATTTATTTACTTGGTCCAATCGATTTTGAAAACTGGACATGGACCATGTCTGGAGAAGGAGAGATTACCTACTAATTGACACGAGGAAATATCCTAATAAAAGGTCTCCAGTCTCTGTTAAAAGGGGCTGGAGTTTTTTCTAAACTAAATTAAAATATTCTGAACGGGATATCTCTCCACACCTATAATTAGCTGTTTAACAAGTTATTAATATAATTTTTAAGTTAGAAGTAATCGTTTACTCCTTTTTAATTGACTTTACTTCTTTTATTTTAGCCTTTTGAAGATTTTTATTTAAGGTCTAATATCTTGTAAGATTGTTACACATTAAATAATAGAAACTATAATTAGGTTCAATTAAAAAGTAAATAGCTTATTTGCAATTAAATATCATGTTTTGCATTAGTTCCTTGGGAAGAACATCTAGGGTTATCTCGTTAATTTTATTTGTGATTCTATTTATTCGCACATCGTATTTATAATACTCTTCACGATTTGAAATGGACTCCTTGAGATCCAGAAGTTCTTGTAATCTGCCCTCTAGAGATACAATATTCATAAGTTTTGCGTATTGCTCCACATTTAGATTTGGAACCCCTTGATTTCTTAATAAGCCGCTGTAGTACTTTGTGTATTTCATAAGAATACAAAGTTAAATTGGATTCAATAAAAATATTGCTTAAGGTTGTAGTAATACTAAAAAAGTTTGTTATACGACCTTTATTCTACTTCTTAAATTTACTATTAAAAAAAAGGCTTACCCATCTCATTAAACCTATAATTTTCTTATTAAATTCTCTATACCCTATTTATTATCAGCAATTAATAATTATATTTATTTATCAAGGCTTTGTTAGAAGGCCTAAAAATCACTAACATGATATGAAGAAAACCATCATCTTTGTAATATCAACGTTCGTAATTACTTACTGTCAGAGTCAAGTTAGAGATGGTAGTGGTGGTTTTTCATTTTCTTATTCCACAAACAATGCATGGGGAGTAGATATGTTCGCAGGACCTGGTAATAATCGATTTCATCTTGGTTATGGCCATCAATTTAACGGACAGGAAATTAAAGTTATAAAAAAGCAAAAGCAAACTGACGGCTTAACAGAAATTGGGAGTGGAGAATATTTCTGGGTTATTGATATAGGATATAGCAGGATATTTATGGATAGAATTACCGTACATTCTGAATTCAGTATTGGAGGAAAAAATGAGTTTACTAGCTATAAAGCCGATAGCTCTTATTTTAAAGATTATTCTCTAGTAACCGACTCAAAATCAGCCTTAGGTATGGGATTAAAAGTTGGTTATTTATTAAAAAACGGTCTTGAACCTTTCATAGGACTTCATACTCTCAAAAAAGTAGATTTTGGAGTTAGACTTTCCTGGTAACAATTTTATTAATTATGAAATTAAAAGGGAAATAGCTAACCTCTTCCTTTAACTTTTCCGTTTTAATATAACTATTACGTGTGATCTCCATACTGGAATGACCTCAAAATTTCCCTAATCAAAATCAACATGGTCTCTAATAGTTCCATCCTCTCGGTGAATGATTAAGTTTGCTTTGTATTTTTTAGCCAACCCTTTGGCTTTTCTAATAGCGGTATTTTGTTTTATATGTTTTGATGTAATTTGTTTATTGCCTTCACGGCGTACCGCCCAACCATCCTCATAAGGAACCACATGTTGATTCCAAGTTCTAGAGCGTGAAGTACTGCGTGAACTTTTAAAAAATGCTTCAAGTAACTCTATTAGAATACGTAACCACGACTGTGAGTTATTGCTTTTTGCCATTTACTATATTTTTGAATCTCTAAGATACTATTTTTCTTAATAATTGTTTAGCGACCTAAACTACTTCATCTTACTCAAATAACTTCCCTATTACCTCTCCATCTCTAAACTAACCCTTTTTGAATAACACTTGCATAACTAACTTGAGTAGACTGCATCATAGAACAACCTTATTTGTTTATATTTGATTTAAAATAAATTAAAATAAAATTATGATTTTAGGAGTTTCAGAATGGCTAAGCGGTAAATTAGGGTGGAATACTTCTCATATCCGCATTGCCTTTGTAGTATCAGTATTATTCTTTGGAGTTGGTATTGGACTTTATTTAATTCTTTGGATAGTTAAAATGTTTTCAAAATAAAAGGGAAGCTAACCACTTCCCTTTAAACTTTCCCTCTTTAAACTAATCTTCTTCTCGACAAATTTACCGTAGCTTTCTTGTGTGGTTTGCGTGGTTGTCATATCCTATCACCCTCCGCATATAAAAAATACCAATAAAAGCATCCTTAAGAAAATCCTGGGGATTTTCATCTGGTTCGTTAACTTTTACTAAATTCGGTTTTTAATCATACAACAAACCTAATACAAATATTTTGACAATAATTAATTGAAAACAATGTGAAAAATAATTTCATACTTTTATTAGGTGCAAGAGCTCCAATAGCTCTGGAATTTGCTCGAAGTTTTCACAAAAAAGGGTATAAAGTAATTCTTGCCGACTCTTTAAAGTTTCCTGTAGGAAGGTGGTCCAATAGTATTATAAAGTATATACGAATTCCTAATGCCAGACAAAACACTATAGAATACATAGAAGCAATATCTCGCTTGGTTTCAGAATATTCTATTAGTCATCTTGTGCCAACTTGTGAAGAAACATTTTATATAGCCCAACACAAGAATAATTGGACTTGCAAAGTATGGACTTCTGATTTGAAACTCATGGATTTACTGCACAATAAGGAAACTTTTGAGCTGGAATTCAAAAACAAATTGGACATACCTCAAACCATTTGTTTAGAAGAATTTTCCAATTGGTCACAAAGTGATCAATATGTGTTTAAACCCAAGTACTCCAGGTTTGGTACTAGAGTGTTTATTAATCAATCTTTAACTATTGATTCGTTTATTGGGACTGAAAATTGGATTGCACAAAAGAAAATAGAGGGAAAAGAAATATGCATATATTCTATTTGGGATGCCGGAAAATTAAAAGGTTATGTTTCTTACGAGCCGCTTTATAGAGCTGGAAAAGGATCTGGTATATTTTTTAAGTCGATCGAAAACCAAAAGGTAAAAAATCAAGTTGAAAATTTCGGAAAAACCCTTAACTATACTGGCCAACTAAGTTTCGATGTTATTATTTCTAATGATACAGCATGGTTTATTGAATGTAATCCAAGAGGAACGAGCGGGGCACATTTACTAAACAATCGTTTAGCGGAGTGCTTTTTTAATGCAGACGAAAAAGAAGCTATTAAAACGGGTGATTTCATGTTAACAAGCTTAATGCTCTTAACCCACCCCTTAAAATTTTTCTTAAAAAAAGTGAGAAGAGCAAAGGGTGTAATATTTAGCTTAAACGATCCTTTGCCCGCGATGGCTCAAATGTTAAGTGTTCTTGAATTAGTTTTTATAAAATTATCTAAAGGAATAAGCTTATTAGAAGCAACTACTTACGATATAGAGTGGAATGGCGATGAGGATTAGATGGGCCAAACAAGAAGAAATAAAGGGAAAAGTAGGGGTTTTTAGTAGGATGTTTGAATCCCAATCTCAGTTGCTAATTGAGAATGTAAAAACGCAATACCGTGTCTTATACATAAATGAAGAATTGTTCTTTCCTCTAACAATTAATGATACCGAGTGGGACAATTCATTTGTTTGTTCACCCTATTCAGCTTATGCTGAGTATACTAAAGAAGAGGTTAAATGGACTATTAAAAATGTTGCATTGCGCTTTTTTCTTATCTTTGTCATCAAAGGCATTTCTGGTTGGTTAAAACGTGGTAAGCTTAATAAGAATGTGCATGTCAATAATTTTCTTCTGTCTACAAACCCATTTCCAGAATGGGATGGTAAAGAGATTCCCGAAATAACCACCTTTCTTAAATCTGAATATCCTGATCATGCAATAGTTTTCAGGTCTCTGAATGAATATCAGCATAAAGATTTATTGAAAATATTTAAAACCAATCAATATGACACCATAGGCAGTAGACAAGTCTATATTTTTGACCTCACTAAAGAAGACTGGCTAAAGCATAGAAACAATAAACATGACAATAAATTAATTAGAAAGTCCGGACTTAAATATATTGAGAATAATGACATGGAAACTCTTCTCCCTCAAGCGCTTCAATTATATCGCAAACTCTACTTAGAGAAATACTCAGAATTAAATCCGCAATTCACACTCAAATATTTTCAAGAATGTTACAAGGCTGGAATAATAGATTTTCAAGGCTATACAGATCACACTGGCGCTCTAAAAGCCTTTTCTGGGCAGTTTACCTTAGACAGGACCATAACTTCACCTCTTGTTGGCTATGACATAAGTGCACCTAGAAAAGAAGGGCTTTATATTCACGCTGCACAATTGGCTATTTTGAATAAATTCAAATTGGGTTTACTACTCAATTTAAGTTCGGGTGCACCAGAATTTAAACGGATGAGAGGCGGCGAACCCTCAATTGAATATTCTGCCCTCTTTATAAATCATCTTTCTAAAAAAAGGAAACTACGTTGGAGAGTGCTTAAGTTTATTTCTAATAAAATTGGAGTACCTTTAATTAAGAAATATAAATTATAAAACAACAATGAACACAGTTACAGGATATGCGTAAACAATGGTACCCTATTTCCCTTCTTAATAAATTGAGCAAAAAACCCAAACGTTTTTTTTTATTGGGAGAGGCAATTGTTGTTTATAAAGGTGAACTTGGCTGGGTTGCGCAGAAAGATAACTGTCCTCACAGAAATTACCCCTTATCTAAAGGAAAGGTTGTTAATGGTAAATTAGTATGTGGCTATCATGGATGGCAATTTAATAGTGAAGGATTTGTCACCAAATTACCTGGACTAAAAAAACAGTACAATGGTAAAACCTGCATGCTTACCACTTATGGCGCTCACGAACACGATGGACTTCTTTGGGTATGCCTAGAAGGAGTCTTGCCCTTTCATCAACAATTGAAACCGTTGCCTAACGGTAAAATATTTTCATATAAAACTACAATAATTGGAAATACGGCCGACATTCTAGAGAATTTCTTAGATCCTATGCATACCTCTTTCTTGCATGATGGGCTTATCCGAAATTCCAATAAACCACGAAAAACTAATGCTGAAATTAGAGAAATTAACAATGGCGTAGAAGTAAAGTACACGGAAGAGTCTCATCAGTCAGGCATTATAGGGAGCCTCTTTGGAAGGTTCATCACACACAGCTATGGGAGACTTTCTAAAGGTAATATTATTGATCTTGAGTTTCATTCCGAAAGGGGAATAGAAATGACAAATAGATTTATAATTGTTCCTGCCAAACTTGGCGAGAACTATTTCTTTTCTCAAATCACAGCAAGTAACAGATGGCTTCCATCTTGGCTTAAAATCTCAGTGTTAGGACCTTTTTTTCTTCTTGCACTTCGTCAAGATAAAAAAGCAATAAAAGCTATTTACGATAATGGTCCCCTTTTTGAAGACACAAAACTTCAAAGTACTTACCTCGATATTATGAGACCTTATATTGATTTAATAATGGCTGGGGAAGAATTTAATGTAAACAATAAAAACGTAGAGCTATATATTTAGTATGAATGTATTAGTTACAGGAGCAACTGGTTTTTTAGGCTGGCGAACTTTAGAGGTTTTAGTCAGAGATCCTGATGTAAAGCAAATTTTAGCTACAGGGAGAACAATAAAGCCTACGCATACAATTAAGCATGAAAAGGTAACTTACATTACTGGAGATCTTGAGGATAAAACTTTTGTTAAAAGCCTATTAAAAAATACCGATACTATTGTTAATGCAGCCGCTCTTTCTTCTCCTTGGGGTGATGAGCATCTTTTTGAAAGAGCAAATGTGCATACTCAGATTAATTTAATTGAAGCGTCAAAAAAGTATGGAATTAAAAAATTCGTTTATATCTCCAGCCCTAGTTTATATTTTGAATACAAAGACAGGTTTAATGTAAAAGAAGAAGATGCACTGCCGAAAAAGTTAGTCAATCAATATGCCATAACCAAAAGAAAAGCTGAAATTTTATTAATGAAATCTGGCTTGCCGTATGTTATACTAAGACCTCGTGCAATCATTGGTCGTGGAGATACCGTCATAATGCCTCGTCTAATTAGAGCGTTTGAGGAAGGTCGACTAAAAATAATTGGAGATGGAAAAAACATTGCGTCTCTAACTTCAGTAGAAAATATAGCAAATGCCATCTTACTTTCATTAAAAGCTCAATGGCCCGCCATTAATGAAATTTATAACATATCAAACGGAGCACCTGTTGTATTATGGGATGCTATTTCTAATGTCCTTAACCAACTAGATAAAAAGGCCCCAACTCAAAAAGTTCCCTTTAGAATCGTAAAATTGGTTGCTCAATTTCTTGAACTTAAATCTAGGTTGACAAATAAGTCTGAACCTGCATTAACGCAATATGGAGTTGGCACTCTAGCTATGTCTTTGACTATGGATATTACAAAAGCTCAAAATCTTTTGGGCTACCAGCCTAAGGTTACCACTGAAGAAGCATTAGATGAATTTGTAAAATGGTACATAGCGCATGGAAAACAGTAAACTATATCTAGGCTATGCGGGATTCTGCTATTCAAGGGAGAATCATGCCATTGCGAATGGCAGAAAGCAAGATATTATTTTCAACGCCCTATGGGGGTTAATTGAGCATCCTACAAAAGGTTATATTTTATTTGATACGGGGTATACCAATCAATTTCACAACGCCACAAAAAATTACCCAAACAAAATATACGCTCAAATCACAAAAGTCCATATTTCACCAGAACAAGAAGTAAAGGCACAATTAGAAGCAAATGGTATTTTACCTGATTCAATCAAACACATATTCATTTCACATTTTCATGCCGATCATGTTGGAGGACTAAGAGATTTTCCAAATGCAATATTTCATGCATCTTCAATTGCTGTAAATCAAATGAAAAAGGTTTCCAAAACTTTCGCTTTCACAAAAGGTATTCTTAAAGATCTTATTCCAGATGATTTCATGAACCGATTATCATTGATTGATAAAAAACTGAAAGTCGAGTTACCTGTTTTAGGGATTGCCTATGATTTATTTGGAGATGGAAGCCTGACTGCTGTGCCTCTGCCGGGTCATGCGGCAGGACAGATGGGTTTGCTGCTCTCTACAAATAAACAATCTTATTTTTTAATTGCCGATGCTTGTTGGTTAAAAGAGTCATATATCAAAGGAACGCTGCCTTCCCCTATCGTTAGGTTATTTTTTGATTCATGGTCCGATTTTAAATCAAGTTTGAAGAAGGTAATACATTACCATAAAAATGAACCACAGACAATAATAGTACCTACCCATTGTGCAGAAACAACAGACCCATTAATTAGGTCTAAAATTGACTTAGATGTACTTTAAAGTTCAAATCTTAATAGCTCTTCTTAAGTTAAGAGCTAATAAATGGTGGTATAAAAATAGGCTTGATAAGCTACAAGAAAAACGTTGGAATAGACTTCAAAATGAATTATTAAAATCTCCATTCTACAAAGAAAATGTATTAAATAGAATGCCCTTGCAACGATACCCACTCATGAATAAATCAGAATTTATGTCAAATTTTGACGTGATAAATACCGTTGGCATTACTTCCTCTGAAGCCATGGAAGTAGCTATAAAAGCAGAGGATCTTCGTGACTTCTCTCCTACTATTAAAGACATTACCATTGGGTTATCATCCGGAACAAGCGGTAATAGAGGCATTTTTATGGCTAGTCAAAAAGAACGCGCCAATTGGGTTGCTTGTGTACTTGATCGTATTATAGGATTTCGCTTAAAAAAGAGAAGTGTTGCTTTTTTTTTAAGAGCAAACAGCAATCTTTATAGCTCCATTACTTCAAAAGTATTGCGTTTTGAGTTTTTCGACATACTTGGTCAATTGGACAGCTACATAGTAAAACTAAATTCTTTGCAGCCTACCATTCTAGTAGCACAACCAAGTATATTAATTGAACTTGCTGTTTATATAGAAAAAGGAATCTTATCTATTTCACCTTCTAAAGTAATATCTGTAGCAGAAGTATTATCGCCAGAAGAATCCAAATACTTAAAAAGTGTTTTTCAACAAACTATCCATCAAGTTTACCAATGCACAGAGGGTTTACTGGCCGCTACTTGCTCCAAAGGTAACTTACATTTTAATGATGATTTTCTCATCATAGAAAAAAAATATATCGATTCTGAAAAGAAACGTTTTCACCCAGTTATCACGGACTTGTTAAGGACAACTCAACCTGTGATTCGGTATGAATTAAATGACATTATTCATGAAAAAGCATATTGCCCATGTGGAAGCAAGCACAGTGCAATAGAGAAGATTGAGGGCAGGTCTGATGATGTGCTTTTTTTTAAATCAGATCAAAATGAAAAAATTAGGGTTTACCCGGATTTCATTAGACGGGAAATAATACTTGCACACCCATCCATTAATGATTTTACTATTGTGCAAAAAACTGATTCACATTTAGAGCTTTATATAGCACAATCTGAATATTATAGTTTAGCAGAAAAGAGGCTTCAAACATTCTTGAAATCACAGGGTATTAATGAAGTTCTAATTCAACAATCTTTCTTAAAAAACCACACACAAGGAAATAAACTTAGAAGAGTACAAAATGAACAAAAAGAAAATTAAAATAGAAGGAACTGGGGTTTACCTTCCCAAGGCTATCACATCAGAAGTATTAGAATCTAAGCATGGGCTTCCAAAAGGATGGAGCGAAAGATATTCTGGTGTGCAGAGCCGGCATCATGTTACCCATGAAAGCAATGGCTTTATGGGAGCAAGAGCTGCAGAAGATGCATTAAAAGCATCCTCCGTTAATTTGGCTGATATTGATATGCTCATCTCTGCAAGTGGAACTTATGATTATCCACTGCCTAATCAATCGAGCATGATTAAGCATCATCTAAAAAATGGCGATGACTATGATTTCCCAGCAATTGATATTGATAGCACTTGTTTAAGTTTTGTTGCAGGATTAGACATGGCCTCACGAATGCTTGATGGCGAAACTTACAAGAAGATTTTATTAGTATCATCAGAAGTTTCCTCTAAAGGACTAGACCCTTCAAATTGGGAAACGTTAACCTTATTTGGAGACGGAGCAGCGGCCGTTGTACTTTCTTACGAACCTTCTAGTGATTCATCAGTCATTAAGGCAAAATTCAAAAACTTTTCAGAAGGTGTCTTTCATTCAATAATCGAAGGAGGCGGAAGTGTCAACTACTATAACGATAAACCCTTTAATAAAGAGCTTCACTCCTTCAAAATGGACGGGAAGAAACTTCTTCGTTTGGCAAAAACAAAACTCAATCCTTTTGTAAATTCCTTTTTTAGTGATTTAGACTATGAAATAGAAGATATCAATGTTATTATACCCCATCAGGCTTCGGGCATAGGTTTAGAAATGTTTAAAAAGATGCAGCCATCTATTAGTGCAAAGGTTATAACTACTCTTGCTGAAAATGGTAATTGCATTGCCGCTTCAATTCCGATGTCGCTTCATTATGCCATTCAGCAAGAAAAATTAAAAAGAGGCCAGACATGTTTTTTGATAGGAACTGCATCTGGTTTTTCAATAGGAGCTTTACTCTTTGAGTACTAAAATAGTATAGATTATTATTATGTAAATAAAACCTATCGCCAACAAACAACTTACTAAAAAAAACGAATTATAGGGAAGCTAACCACTTCCCTTTAATCTATTCATCTCTAAACTTATTTTCTTCTGCACCACTTTACCATAGCTTTCTTGTGTGGTTTGCATTTTACTATGACCTAACAAACTGCTAACAATCTCCATTGGAACATTGTTAAATAACAACACAGTACTAGCAAATGTTTTTCTAGCTATATGATGTGTTAAATTAAATTCTACACTAACAACATCAGCTATTTCCTTTAAATAAGCATTAAACTTAGTGTTGCCCATTCTTGGAAACACATACTCACTAGCTTCATCATCATACTTATTTTTAATCTCCTTAGCCTTTGGTAATAATGGTACTTTATAGCTTCTAGTTGTTTTATTTCTATAAATGTTTAACCACAGCTCACCGTCAAATTCAATTGAAATATTCCGTTTCTTTTGATTAGCCATTTCTTTAAAGCCTAATCCAGTATAACAGCAGAAAACAAACATATCTTTAATCTGTTGTATTCCTTTAATTGTAAAACTGGTTTCTTCAAGCTTTTTTAATTGCTCTGTTGATAGAAATACTACCTCTTTTTTAACTCTTTTAGCCTTGTACAACAAAAATGGATCTTTAGCTAAATAATCCTCTGCAACTGCATATCGAATTACCTTTCTGAACCTTTGAATAGCCTTATTTAAGGTGCTTTGTTGAAACATTTTATCTGTTTTAAGGAAATATTCATAATGCTCTATAAAACTGCTTTTAAGCGTCTTTAATTGAATATCTTTTGACTTAAATTTATGTTTAATAAAGCTTTGTAAATGCACCCCAGATTCTAAATACTTTTGGTAGATAACCAATTGTAAATCTATACCTATTAGCTTTTTAATTCTAGTGCTATGAAGATTATAAACTTCCATAACACCAAACTCCTTTTTAGGTGTTTCACCTTTATATTGCTTATAGATATCATCTACTGTAAAATCAGTTCCTTTAACTTGTAGAAATAAAAAAGCCTGAGTAAGTTTTGTTTTAATCAGGCTCAATTGTGTGTTTAGTAATTCTGCATCAGGTTCATCTGGTTTTACTAACTGTTGTTTGCTATTCCAGAGGGAAGGGTTAATGAAGATTCCCGTTGAGAATTGCTTTCTGTTTTTATTAAAAGTCAACCTACATTGTATAGGTGATAAATTTCTTTTGTTTGATTTATTCTTATCTAAATAAAAAAACACACTTAGTTTATTAATATTTATGATTTTATGATTTAAATAAGGGGTACCTCGGAGTATTTTTGGGCAGCTTAAATGACACCTTTTCAGAAGAAAAGATATTTTGAATTTTTAGCACATAAAACACTGTGTAGTCAGTGCATACAGTGCAATTAGTTTGAAGAAAACACAAATTGCTCTAAAACAAAAAAGCATCCCAATTTTCGGTAAAGAAAAAAGAAAAGCTTTCCATGGGTTTAACTACTTAAATTATTTATAAACACTAGGTATCAATTAAAAAACACAACTTCTTTGCAGTGCTAAAAAAAGCGCTATAATATAACACTTTTTTTATCGATTTGCACTCTAGACAAGACTCTTTAATTCGTGATAATTTAAACTAAAAACGTCAATAATTTTTAATATTTTATAAACTTTAATGTCGCTTTTTTATCATCAGCATTTATCATAATAAAATAGATGCCAGCTGAGTTGTTATTAATATTAAACTTAAATGATTGCTCATTTTTATATGAATAGTGCTCTATCAATTTTCCAATATTATCGAATATTTTAACTTCAATAAAATTATAACTTACTCCCAAATCTAAATTGACAATACTTTTTGTTGGGTTAGGATATGCTAAAATAGATTTTTCAAAAGTATTTTCAATTACACTAAGACTAGTTAACGAAAATTCATCGGATGTTACTAAACTCCAATTATCTGAAGAATCTTTAAACTGAAAATGAATAGTGTAAGCTCCAAGCCCTAAGCTCGGAAAATGGATGTCTTCATTTAAATTTAAAAGTTGAGCTGGACTACTTATAGGTACCACTGTTGCATTATTGATATCATCATTTATCCAATAGCGATAGGCCGTTATTTTATTAT
>DATCZQ010000067.1:0-35318 GCA_036525815.1 Yeosuana sp.
CAGACTTTAGGAATTAAAGTGGCTCATGTTCCTGCCTTTTCTCCCAATGCCATTGCAGAACACGCCGTAGCTATTTTACTGGCTTTAAACAGAAAATTGATACTGTCCAGTCAACGAGTCAAACAATTCAATTTTGATATCAATAATTTAATAGGTTTTGATTTAAAAAATAAAACAATAGGGATTCTTGGTACAGGTAAAATAGGCTCTGTAATGACCAGAATCATGCATGGTTTTGGTTGTAAATTGCTAGGATTTGACATCAAAGAAAATAAAGAATTAATGGATGCTTATCAATTAGAATATGTTTCAATTAAGGAATTATGCAAAGCAGCAGATGTCATTTCAATTCATTTACCTTTAAATACAGAAACACACCATTTAATTGATAAAACATTATTTGAATTAATGAAACCTAATGTAATCATTGTGAATACTGCCAGAGGGGCCATAATAAATACTAAGGATATGGTTGAGGCCCTAGTTAATGAACAAATTTATGGGCTGGCAATAGATGTTTATGAGCATGAAAGAGATCTGTTCTTTAATGATTATTCTCAAGAAATCCCAAAGGATGATATGTTTATAAAATTAAATGCATTACCTAACGTTCTGATAACAGGACATCATGCCTTTTTAACAGAAGAAGCACTCACTAATATAGCTGATGCTACCATTTATAATTTAGATTGCTGGAGTGAGGATAAGGAAACAAAAAACGAACTTCATTTTAAATCTCTAAAACCGATATTGTAACTTATAAAATCTAAAAACGACCCTGTAAATCAATAAATATACAGGGCCGTTTTTTAATGCTTATAATGCTTCAATTAATTAAGTAGTTACTTCATCTTTTGATTTCTTTTCAATTAATTTTTCAATAATGTCTGGCACTTTTTCAAAAGCTGCGGCTAAACCATGAATTTTCCCTGTTGGAATAAAAGAAATTTCTTCACCTTTTGTTACCAGGAAACCTATTGGTTCAATTCCAATTCCGGCACCGGCACCAACGCCTTGACCTTTTTGGGTTTTGGTTTTGGTTTCAATACCTTCACCTCCTCCGGATCCAAATCCCATACCTACTTTTATCACCGGTACACATTTAAATTGTCCGAGTTCAAATGGAGTGCCTATAACCGTTTCTGTTGTTGCTTCTGTTTTAATAAAGTCTGTCACTTTATTTAATAATTCTTCAAAATGTAAATCCATAATTCAAAAATTTAAATGTTAATAATATGATTTTAATATATTTATTGGTTTGTTCTCCAGTACTAAAATGAATTGATTCTGACCTTGAAAATTGATATAGAAATTCCCGTGATTATAATTTAGAAACGCAAATAAGGGATATAATTTAGCGTTTAAAATACAATTTCCAGTATCAATATTAATAAGGCAGTTTTTTACTTTAAATGTTTTTATAACCCGTATGATTTTGCTAAGAGGTATATGCTTTTTAGGTTTTTTCAATTTGTGTTGAATAAGCTCTTTATCTTTTTTAATAGTCTTAATTTTTAATGGATAGAAATAGAAGTTAAAAAATAAGATTTTAAGTCTTAACCTAAAGATTTCTAGGTCATGTTTTTCAAAACTGATTTTAAAAACACCTTTAAACTGGATATAATATTGATTTGATGTTGTATCTATAAAAATTATAATTGGTAAGAATAAGAGTCCCAATATAAGAGATACAATTATGACTAGAAAAACGGGGATAACCATGTTCGAATTTTATGTTAAAATAGCTGTTAGCATTTATATAAAGCAATGATATCCATCAACCTAATGTTAAATTTTATCATTACAGATTTTTCCTATAGTTGTAAATATCTTTTAAGACCCTTTTTTCACCTAACGAATCTTTAATATTTAAATCATATCTTATGGTGATTTTTGTACCTATAGGTGCATAATAATAAATAACCCAGGCATCTGCTTCTTTTGTGCCAATACAACCGTTCGAATAGGCTTTCTCAAGAGTTATGGGATTAGTAGTGGGATGAATTAATTGACCGTTTCTAATCCCATTAATTTCAGTTTCTAAAAATGGTATTTGAGGCAAGGCGGTTATTTTATTATCATCTCTTCTGGTAACAAAATATTGACGACCATTAACAGGGTTATAATAGTCGGGATTCCTAACATGATTTATGATGTAGCCACTTCCTGTTTTAGTTTTTAAATCTGTGATCCTATCAGCCATTTTTAAATATTTCCACTCTGGACGGCCTACTCTAATAGGGAATTTATAGAGTTCAGTTGAACCTTCAATTATACGAAGTTTATACTCTGGAATATTTATATCTATATAGGTGTTTTCAAAAGCCTGAAGTATTTCATGCGCTTTTATAGAATCTGGAAAAATTATTAAGTCACCTTTTCTAAACACGATCATTTTGTTTTGACTATATACAAATGAATCCTTGGCTTTCATAATGTAATAATCTGTATTTTTGAAATTTTCAATGATCCATGGGTTGGCTCTAACCAACAGGTGTTCGGTTAATTTATAAGAAGTTAGAGCATTATATTTTGAAACAATGGAGTCTAAAAATTGAAAATAGTTTTCTATCGTTACCGGCTTTCCAACAACAACATAATTCAATGCAATAGTTTTATCCAATTCTTTATTGTTTTGAATGTTAGATGATACAAAGAATTTCTGGTGATTCGTCGAGTAATTAAATTTGATGAAAACTAACAAGATCATCATCAAAATTACTGAGGAGTTATATTTTGACAACATCTTGTTAGTTTTGTTGATTAATTTTTAATTAACTCACTTAAAATGGCATTCTTGTCTAATTTTTTGGTACAGAAAAACCAATCATCACAAGTTATTCCATTTTTAGAGGTCATACGTTCTTCAGCCATGCCACATGAACCCGCAGGCGATATAATAACATCATCTCCGGGTTTCCAATCGGCTGGAGTTGCCACGGTAAATTTATCAGACGTTTGCATGGCAATTAAGGCCCTATAAAGCTCATCAAAATTCCTACCCAAACTAAGAGGATAATATATTAAAGCCCTTACTATTCCTTTTGGATCAACAAAAAACACGGCTCTTACGGCTTGTGTTTTACTTTCGCCAGGTTGAATCATACCATATTTTTTGGCAATTTCCATAGTAATATCTTCTATTAATGGGAATTTTACTTCAACGTTTTTCATCCCATTGAATTTAATTTTTTCCTTTATGGTTCTTAACCAGGCAATATGGCTGTATAAGCCATCAATTGAAAGTCCTATCAGTTTACAATTCGCTTTGGCGAACTTAGATTCTAGACTTGCAAATGTTATAAATTCAGAGGTGCAAACAGGGGTAAAATCTGCGGGATGACTAAATAAAATCACCCATTTACCTTTGTAGTCTCCAGGAAAATTAACAATGCCCTGTGTAGTGACAGCTCTGAATTCGGGAGCTTTATCTCCAATTCTTGGAATTGAAATTACTTTTTCTTGTTCTTGAAATGTTTCCATATATATTTAATTTTTGTATTGATTAACTGCTTTACTCAAATAGGATTTCGCTCTTCTATATATATTATTTTTATCCCCAAACGGTGGATAACCAATTTTTGAAAGTGTTTTTTTTACTTGTATAACATCGGCTGGTGATTGGTGTTCAAATGTTACAGTAGCATATTGATGTTTAACAGAAACATTAGATATATGTTTCAGTTTAGAGAGCATTTTTAAAATGATTGAATCACAATATTCGCATTTTAAGTTTTGGATATATAATGTGGTTTTCATAAGACTCGTTTTAATTCGGTCTTTAAAAGTAATTTTTGATGAAAATATTTGAAATGATTAGAATCAATTCAAGGTAACTTTTATTGAAGGTGATCATAGTTGCTGACATGTGACAGAAAAAAGTCGAAATTTTATTTCGACTTTTAAATAATTACAACGGCCTTACTTTATTTAAAAAGATCTCCTTAGGAAGTCACTTTAACAAAAACGATTTTGAGAGTTACTGGAATGCCTTCTATTTCTTCTGAATATTCTGCAGACATTTTATTATTCTCAAAGGTTACTTTAATTTCTCCATCTACACCGATACCATAAATTTTATACAATGAGTCCCCGATATTTTTCCATATACCTGTTTTTAAAGGCAGTTGTGTGCATTCTGTTTGCTCACTATTTTCCGAAAATGCGATTTCTTCAAAAAAACCATCCTCAAAAAACTCAAGGCTTCCCATTTTTTCACATGCTGAGACCTCTATTTCAATTGAACCAATAAATGCCTGATCTTGTTCCCATTTACCAATAATTTTATCTGGAACATAGGCGTTATCAGAAATAAATATTGTTTTAATTGAAATGGTAATTCCATCATTTAGCTCAGAATATTCAGTGATCATTTTATCATCTTGAAAAGTAACTTTAACAGTTGTAGTATTTAAACCAGACATTTTATAATTAGAATTACCTAAACTTTCCCATGTGCCATTGACAACATCATAGAGTATGCATTCTGTGTCAGTTTCATTATATAAATAGTCATTTTCTATATACGTGCCATTTTCAAATACCTCAATCGTCATCTTTTTTTCACATTCAGAAATTTGTAGATCTGCATTATCAATAAATAATTGACTTAATCGCCATTTACCTATAATGTTCCCCTCATATCGAAATTCATCACTATCACTGGAGCTGCAAGATTTTAGACTAATTGCAACAATTAGAATACTGATCAATACCAACAATTTTTTCATAACTTATAATTTAATAAATTAGAACTAAAATTATAAATGAAGCTATAATATTGAAATGATAGTTATCAATATGGAAGTGGAATTAAAAGCTATACAACAAGCAAAAATTAGTAGGATTTCAATTAATTTTATTAGGCTTTCATTAGGAAAAACTTTATAACATCTGCAGTTGATACAATACCAACCAGTTTATCATTTTCAAGGATAGGAATGGCATGATAATTTCCTTCAGACAAAACTTGAGCGACTTCTTCAACAGAAGCCTTTGATGTTAAATAAAATGGTTTTGACGTCATAATATCTTTAACTTTAAGCTCTTTATAAATTTTGTAATCGTCATCCATCCCACCACCAGCTATGTTATACATAAAATCGACCAAACTTACCATCCCTACTAATTTATCGTTTTGCACCACTGGAATGTGATGATGAAAATTCTTTTTCTCATAAATATGTTTAACATCTAAAAGCTGTTGTTCTGGTGAAACACAAACCACATTTTTTGTCATTAATATTGTTACTGGATGGGATTTCATGGCTTTAAATATTTGTTTTGAAATACACCTAAAAATAAACCATTATAATGCCTTTCTAAATGATTTTAATCATTTAGAACCAGCATATTTAATAATATATTTAGTATTAGATTAAGCTAAATGTTCAGGTTATGAAAACTAAAACAATATTGGAGTTACTTACGTTAAGTTCTAGCATTTATTTTTTAGCCAGAGACACTCATTTTTTAGATAAGATTAATGAGCTTTCGGAAAAAGGAAAGGAAAATATTAATAGAGTGATGTCTGAAACGGAATTGGACGAAAATGGCAATGAAATTGAATTTGTAGATAAAATTATTTTAAAAACCAATGAACTTAAAGAAGAACTCTATGACAAAATAGAAGAGTTGGTTGCTCAATTCTATAAAAAAATTAATGTAGCTCATTTAGATGAAATTAAGGCTTTAAATGAAAGAGTAGATACTCTTGAAAAAATGGTTGCATTATTAGAAGCAAGACTAAACAAATTGGAAGCTTAAAACATGGGCATTCTTAACGATATTCACAAAAGAATTAAATCTATCTCTAGATATAATCAAATTCTAAGAGTATTGCTAAAATATGGCTTTGAAGATTTGGTCAATTATCTTGAGGAAAATAAACAATATACCTTCATTCAAAAATTAATTCCCTCTTCTACCAGAAAAGCGGTCACTAAATATAGTAAATGGGCAAAAATGAGATTGGTATGCGAAGAGTTGGGGCCAACATTCGTAAAATTTGGTCAAATTTTAAGTAATAGACCAGATTTAGTGCCATTAGAGTTAACTTTTGAATTAGAAAAATTACAAGATAATGTGCCTCCAATGTCTGAAAGGGAGGCAAAAGAAGTGGTGGAAACAGAGCTGAAAGATAAAGTAGAGACCCTGTTTGCGTGGTTTGAACCGATTCCTTTTGCATCGGCGTCCATGGCTCAGGTCCATAAAGTCATCTTACATAGCGGCGATCGTATAGCCTTAAAAATTCAGCGTGCTGGAATTTATGATATTATTATAGAAGATATAAAAGTGATGTATAAAATTGCACATGTATTAGAAAAACGGATACCTTCAATAAAAAGCTTTGATCCGATTGGACTGGTTAAAAATTTTGAAAATTCTATACTAAAGGAACTTGATTTTATACATGAATCCATCAATGTTCAAAGATTTTATAATAATCTTGAAAATGATAATACAATTGAGCAATTTGCCCATGCGCCAAAAGTTTATCAAGAATATACCACTTCAAAAGTTTTAGCATTAGAATTTATTTCAGGCATTAAAATAGACAGGATTTTAGATTTAAAAGCTAACAAATTCGATACGGTAATTATCGCCCGAAGGCTCGCAATCAGCTATTTTAAACAAATTTTTGAATATGGATTCTTTCATGCCGATCCGCATCCAGGAAATTTATTAGTACTTCCCAATAGTCATATTTGCTATCTTGATTTTGGTATGATGGGAAGTATGTTACCTAGAGATATTTCTATTTTTGGAAGGTTATTTATTGCTATCACTAATAAAGATATCAGAAAAATCATTAAAGCATTACAACAGCTTTCTAGCAATGCCCCAATAGCTAATATGAGAGATTTGGAGTTTGATATTAATGAATTTTTAGAAAAATATTATGTTAGGGATATTCATGAAAATGAGATGAGTACCATTTTATTAGAACTAAAAGATATTATCATTGCCCATGGATTAAAAGTACCTACTTATTTTTTCCTTTTTGCTCGTTCTTTGGTCACAATTGAAGGAGTTATAGAAAAGCTGGATCCAAACTTAGAGCAATTTGAAATTGTGAAACCTTACCTAAAAAAAAGTGCCTCTCAAAAATATAATCCAATAATCATTGGTAAAAAAGTGGTTAATTCATTATTAGAACTCACCAATTATATGGAAGATTTTCCTTCAGATTTAAAAAATGCCATACGTAAAATAAATTCGGGGAAAATAAAAGTAGATTTAACGCATCAAGGTATAGATCCAATGGTTCATACTTTACAAAGAATTACAAAACAATTGATAAGTGCTTCTATAATAGTGGCTCTAATTCTGGCTGCTTCCTTATTTATAATATTTGAAATACATCCACTATTGAAGGGAATCCCCGTTTTTGCTATAATCAGTTTTACCTTAGCTTTATATTTAGGATATGGAATTCTTTCAAACATTAAAAAAGGAGATTATGATTATTAAAATAACTGATAGTATTTAAAGCAAAAAAGTACAATTTATATTGTACTTTTTTTTTGCAATAAATTTAATTCTTTAGGCTTTAGAAAAGGCTTTCTTGAAATGATCAAAGGCTTCAGAAATTTCATTTTGAAAATGCTCTAATTTTGTTTCTTCTTTTTTCTTGCTGTATTTACCTTTAAACTTATCAATAAAAGAATTGAATTCTTGCTTTCCTTTTTCAAATGTGTCTGTAGCTTTTCCTTTATCTTTGCTAAATTTTTGTTCTAAAATTTCCAGCTGAATTTTAAACTGTTCAATTTCAATGAGTGTAAAAGCATACATTCTATTTAAAGTTTCATTTGTTTTAATTTTAACTTCAATATCATGTAAGGTTGTTAGCAATTGTTTTTTTTGTTTTTTAAAAATCTCTTTAGTTTCTGCTTTTCCTAAAGCTAATTGCACTCGAAGTTCATCAAATTTGGTGTTAAGCTCTTCAATTTTTTCCTTAATACCTTCAATTTTAAACTCACTTTCATGAATAAACTTGTTAAACTTCTTTTTAACCTCTTCATACTTATCTTGAGCTTCTGCTTTGCCTAAGGCTGTTTTTACCTGAAATTCTTCTAACTCAACAGCAGTTTTTCTTAGCGCTTTAATAATTTTATCGACAAATTCAATATCCTTGCTATTTTTCATGATTATTAGATTTATGATGATACTAAAGCTATAAACAAAACTGAAAATACTAAATGATAATCGTCAATTTTAAAAATGGTTAACTCTAAAATTCTTTTTTGCTGCCATGGCATCTTTCGCCGCTTCATAACCTATTAAAAATATCTTTTCTACATGTTTTTTGTCCAATACGCCGTATTTACCCAATCCATTAGGTGCCACAACCAAATCACAATCATCAAATTTTTTTTGATCTTCTCTTATAGATTTAATCGAATAAGCCCTTTCTATAACTTTGTGGGAATATTTTAAATCTTTAAAATTAATTGAATCCAGATTATTAACATAAACACCAATGATTTTATCACATGTTGGTTTTAATAATTCCACAGGAAAGTTATTAATTGATCCGCCATCTATATAATAATTCCCATTAAGTTTTACGGGAGTAAATACACCTGGAATAGCTCCTGAGGCGAGAATGGGTCTGATAAGTTCTCCTTGATTAAAAACTTCTAACTGCCCATTTAATATGTTGGTTGACGTAATACTCATCTCTTTTTTTAAAAAGGAAAAATCATCCTCTTTTATATATTTTTTAAAATCGGAATAAAATTTTTCAGTGTCTATAAAACCAGGTTTGTTTAAAGCAAATTTTTTAATATCTAGGATATTAATTTCTTTGAAAAACTTCAAAATATCTTCCCATGGATAGCCATAAGCATAAAAAGCACCTACAATAGCACCGGCACTAGTGCCTGCAATGTGTGTTGGAAATATATTATATTCTTCAAAGGCTTTAATGGCTCCTATATGAGCCGCACCACGCATACCGCCACCTGATAATACCAGTCCAATTTTCATTGTTATTGAATGATTTAACACTAAAGGTAGTTGAATTTATTAGGTTTTAAGATGATATAAATCAACTGGATATCCATTAAAATCTCTCAGATTAATTTCAAATTTGAAGTTCCTTTTTCTTGTCATTGTAATTTTAGTAAACTTTTAATAATCTCATTTTTAGTAGAGTACGAATATCTTTTAGACATTTTTATGATGATTAATATCATTTCTAAAAATGCATAGTTGCTGTATATTTAATTAATGTGCATATTATGTTTATTTCATCTAAAATAGAATCCTTTTTTATTGAGATTGGTGAACTTACTTTTTTTGCCCATCGATTTTTTAAAGAAGTTTTTAGTAAACCTTTTGAGTTTAAGGAACTTTTAAGGCAATGCTATTATATAGGTAACAAATCTTTGTTCTTAGTTGGTATCACAGGTTTTATCATTGGTTTAGTTATGACGCTTCAGACGAGACCTACACTTGAAGAATTTGGGGCAGAATCCTGGATGCCGTCCATGGTTAGTATTTCTATAATTCGAGAAATAGGACCTGTTATTATAGCTTTGACCTTTGCAGGAAGAATAGCCTCTGGTATTGGTGCTGAATTGGGTTCTATGCGTGTTACTGAACAGATTGATGCTATGGAAGTTTCTGGTACCAATCCTTTTAAATATTTGGTGGTAACCAGAGTATTGGCTGCTACTTTCATGCTGCCAATCTTAGTATTAATGGGAGATGCGATTGCTCTTTACGGTTCATATATTATTGAAAACATAAAAGGGGAAGTATCCTTCCTATTGTATTTTAATAAAGTATTTGATTCCCTTGAATTTGGTGATCTCATTCCAGCTATTATTAAAACGTATTTCTTTGGATTCGCAATCGGCCTTGTAGGTTGTTTTAAAGGGTATTACTGCGATAAAGGTACTGTAGGTGTTGGGCTTGCTGCTAATTCAGCGGTGGTATTTTCTTCGATGTTATTATTTATTCTTGATTTTATTGCTGTTTTTATAACCGACATTTTTGTTGAAATATAATTATGGAACAAACCCAAAACATATCAATAGATAAACAGGAATTAGGCACTAAGAAACTGATGCTTGAAATAAAGGATTTACGAAAAAGTTTTGGTGATAACCATGTGCTTAATGGTTTTAATCTGCGTCTTTTTGAGGGAGAAAATCTGGTAATAATGGGAAAATCTGGTTCAGGAAAATCGGTTATGATCAAATGTCTGGTAGGCCTGATGCAACCTGATTCGGGAAGTATTATGGTGATGGGTAAAGATATTACAAAATTAAATCAGACAGCATTAGATGAATTGCGTACGGAAATTGGGTTTTTGTTTCAAGGAAGTGCCTTGTATGATTCTATGACCGTGCGGGAGAATTTGGAATTTCCCTTAAGAAGGCATAAACATAAATTTGGTAGCATTTCTGATACGACTCAAATTGTTACAGAAGCTCTTAAAAGTGTTGGATTAGAGCATGCCATAAATTTAATGCCTTCAGAATTATCCGGCGGTATGAAAAGACGCGTTGCCCTTGCAAGAACACTTATTTTAAAACCAAGAATAATTTTATATGATGAACCAACAAGTGGATTAGATCCTATCACCGCAAAAGAAATAATTGAACTGATGCGAAGTATACAGGCTACGTATAAAACCTCGGCTCTCATTATAACTCATGATGTTGATTGTGCACGAGTAGTATCAGAACGCATGATTTTACTGGTTGATGGTATTAATTATGCTGAAGGGACATTTAATGAACTGGCCCAGTCTAAAGATGAAAAGGTAAGAGCTTTTTTTAAGCAATAAAAATTAGTTGTCATGAAAAAAACAATCGGTGAAAAATTAAAGCTAGGCATTTTTTCAATAGTTGGACTCCTTATTCTTGTCGTTGCTATCTATTTTATTGGTAGTCGCCAAAATATGTTTGCAAAAACATTTATAATTAATTCAAATTTCAATAATGTTAATGGGTTACAACTTGGCAATAATGTGCGCTATTCAGGAATTAATGTAGGAAGTGTAAAAACAATTACTATAGTAAATGATTCTACTATTAGTGTAAGTATGGCTATTGATGAACGTATGGCAATTCATATTAAAAAGGACGCCATTGCAACCATAGGTACAGACGGATTAGTAGGTAATATGATAGTGAATATTATTCCTGGAAAAGGGGATGATCGGGTAGTGGTGGCTGGAGATGTGATTAAATCATACACAAAAATAGGGACTAATGAAATGTTAAGTACCTTAAATGTTACCAATGAAAATGCCGCCTTATTGACTGCTAAATTATTGGATATTGCAAATAATATCACTGATGGCAAAGGCACACTAGGGATGTTAATAAACGACTCTATTGCATCAAATAATATTAAACAGACAATCTATAACCTCAAGCTCACTAGTCTTGAAGCAAATAGAACAATGAAAAGCATCAATAAGATTGTTGACTCCATTAATTTCAAGAACAGTATTGCAGGGCTTATTTTCAATGATTCCATTGAAGCCGAAAAAGTAAGAGGTATTATAATGAATCTTGATGAATCCAGTAATGATATTAAAATGGTCCTCTCCAATTTAAATGAAACATTATTAAATATTAAAGATGGAAATGGAGCCTTGAATTATCTATCTAATGATGAAGAATTTGTAAAGAATCTTGAACAAACCATTAAAAATATTAATGAAGGAACCGCTAAGTTTAACGAAAACATGGAGGCCTTTAAACATAATTTCTTCACTCGTAGTTATTTTAAGAAAATAGAACGAGAGGAGAAAAAGCAACAAAAGAAGATCAACAAGGATAATTAGGAATGAAAACAGAACATTTAGAAGGACGAATTACTGATTATAAAAAGTCCATTGAAACTGTTATTGAGAAGAAAATTCTTTGGAAAACAAAAATTAGGTCTTTTTTGGTTAAAACTTTACAGAATATTGTGGACAAACATGCTATTGGTTGGTGTGTACAAGAACTTAATTGGATTGGCACTAATGAGGCGGTAAATATTACATTTGAATCATTTCCTGTTGAATTAATGGAAAAGATTAATCAAATGCCAAATTATCAGTTTATTCAAGGCGGTGCTTTGGTTTTTTCTCAATCTTATAATGGTAATGTACGTATCACTATTTTATTTCCATTAATAGAGAACATACCTATTGAAGACAGTAGCATGGAATTGGGCGTTTTTAGTCCTGCAGAGATTACTGAAAAAATAATTGTAGAAATGGTTGATGAATTTTTAAAGGAAATTATAAAATGGGAATTACCCGCACAAAAAGGTAAGTTAGGGTATTAGAAAAAAAATATTATTATTCCTATTAGATTAAGTCCTTGTTTTCTTATTTACACTAAAAATAAGAAGAATAAAGTTAATTAAAATTAGAATTGATATAGTTACAATGATTGTCATGATTAAAGTTTATGAAAATTTTAGCATTCTAATTAATTGTCACATCAGTTATTAACTGCTTTAAAATTTTGTTTCAAAAGCCCTGAAAGATTGATTTTTCAGGGCTTTAAAGATTTTAAATTAAGTTATTATGCGTATTCCGGATAATAATCTACAATAAGGTGGTTTTCAACCTTAGTGACACCTGGAGCAAAAAAAGCAGCTTTACGAGCTTCTTCTTTTTCAGCAAGTGAGTGGACCGTTCCAGTTAATTTAACAGTATGTCCATCTACCTCAATATTAATGTTTTTAGCTTCAAGCGCAGCAGATCTTTCAAATGCTTTCGTAATTCTATCTTGAATTTCTATAGGTTGAGCTCTTTTCTGTAAAGTAATATTATTAATTACTCCTTTTACACCATATAATTTTTCAACAGCGCTTTTTGCCGCTCTTTTTTGATATTCCCAAGATACTTCTCCATTTAAATATACCCAGGCATCTTCTACTTTAATTTTAACCGAATCACTAGGTACTGAAGCATTCCATTTTATGGCTTCTACCGCTGCTTTTGCAATTTCTGTATCTGATTTACCTTTGGTGGAGCTATATTGGACTTCAATATCTTCAGCAACAGCCTTTACACCATATACATTACTTGCCGCTTTTTCAGCCGCCAATTTTTTAGTATATGAATCCACAGTTCCCTTAAGTGTCACAACACCATCGTTTACAATTACCCCAATTTGAGTTTCATCAATATCGGGTTGCCATGCTAATTCCGCTAGAACATCTTCTTTTATTTTTAAATCTGTTTTCATAATAATATAATATTAAAGTTTATTGATTCTAAGATACTTTACTCTAAAAAGGTTTGAAATGATTTACATCAATCAATATAAATTTAAAGGGCGTCTTATCAACTTTTTGTCATTTTTAACATATTTGATAAACTCATGTTTATAGTTCTTAAAAGAGAAATTTTATGGACTCTTATTTTTTTTATTACAATGTACTATTGAAATGTTTTCTTTGTTTTCCAGTAATTTCATCTAGGTTTATACGAAAAACGATAGGAACTTCCTCGTCATAAATTTTACTTGAAAAGTCACTGATGCATTGTGGGTTTTTTTCTTCTTTTTGTTTGATTATATCCTTAATACCATCAGAAAAGATGTGAAGATATGATTTCGCCTGGCTGCCATTAAGTTCTTCATACTTGCCATGCGCCAAAACAGATTGCCAGTTATTTACGGATTCAATTTCTGAAACTTCAATAGATGCATTGCTTAGTATGCGTAAAGCTTTTGTTTTGTGTCCTTCACTGGAATATCCAATAATTGTATGTGATTTTTGTTCATAGAAATAGGTTATAGGTATTACAAAAGGTCTGTTTTGAAAGATATATGCTAAGTGACCTATATAGTTCTGTTTAAGAATTTTAATGCATTCTGAAGGCTCTAAATTTTTAATCATAGCTCAAGGTTATTTTATTAAATCGTCTAATTTTTTAATAATTAAATTGGAATAAAATGTTGTGTTTTCTAATTTTGACTCTCCAGTAATGGCATCAATTTCTTGTATTTTAAAGGATCCTTTTCCGGAAGTGGTAAATACAACTATCTTATTTTGATTTGAGATGTTTTTTTCTATAAAAGATTGCACTTCTTTTGGTGGTTTCCAATTTTCCCAGGTATGAATAATCACTATGGCTTTATAGTTTATTGGATTAATTGCTGGCAATTGAGACACGTCAATAACTTTTATATATATAGAATCCTTTTTGTAATGATCTGTAATATTAGAAGTGATTTTATTTTTAAATGCACTGCCTTGTGTTGCAATTAGTAATTTAAGATCTAGATCTGGTGAATTAAATTGAACTGTTTCAACTTTGTCCATGGAATATTCATATTTATACCATACAGCAAAAACTAAAAGCATTACACCTAATGATAATATGAACAGTGTTATTTTAAGTTTATAAGACATGATAAAAAAATATATTACTCAACTAATTTATTTTATATCAGAAACTTAGACGATGATATTAGTCAGTATAGAATTTATTTTTGTTAATCAACAGCCAATAAGAGGTCGTTCTAATATAAAATCCTGACAGATTTTAAATCTGTCAGGATTTCTATTTAAATAATAACTATTAATTTTCTTTTTAGAGTTATTATACTTTGGTTATTTCACAATTAATTTTTTTACAGAAGTATTTTGACCATCGCTGATTTTAACAAAATACAGACCTGATTGTAGCATACTTAAGTTAAGTGTTTGAATTTCATCTGAGTTATTAAGTTTTGTTCTAAACACTTCTTGACCAAGCATATTATAAATATTTAACAGATTTCCGGTTGTATTTTGAATGTTAACAGTTTTACTTGAAGTTGTTGGATTAGGATATATACTAAAACTTACAATTTTAGAGTTTTTGGTGCTTAATGTTGCACCAGCTTGTCCAATAAGTACATCCATATAGGTGAGATTATTAGATGAATCCAATTTAGCAATACCACCACCTCCAGGAGCGCCTTCATCTGTATCTGTGCCTTTTGATGTTTCAGTAGTTTCCTCTTCTTCTGGAACTATAATTTTTGTAAACTCATCAAATTTAGCAGTTCCTATTCCTGGAGTAGCTTCATCAAAACTAAAGGTTAGTCTGTAATGACCTTCTCCTTGATTAACACTACTCACGTCCCATGTATATCCAAACATTATTTTACCTTTTACATTAATTTCGGCATTAAAAAATGAAGGACCAGTTCCAGCTTCAGACACGGCCTGATTAAATATAGGCTCATTAATAATATCTTCTAATGCAGGATTGGTTTCTGTCCATTTTTTTTCATTGGGTTTCCATATAAGTCTCGTTGGACTAATACTTTCGCTTGTAAAATTTAATTTTTGAATAGTCAATCGGGCATTTGGAGAATAAATAGTTGCCTGTGTTCCGGGACCGTAAATTACTTCATTATCTAATGTAGTTTGTAATCCATGCACTTCATCGCTTCCCCAGCTATCTACATGACGCATACTAAACTGGGTTACAGAATCTATATCTTGTAATAAAACCATTTCTGTTCTTACCTTCGAATTTATTTTCCAGGATACAGATTCAAGGTCATCACCCCAGTCTATCCAATTAATATTTAGAGTTTCTCCGTCTGGTACTGAGCCATTGTAGGCTTGCCATACATTTTTTGAATCTTTTTGTAAATAGGCTTTATATACTGTGGAGTTACCATCACCAGGATCTAAACCGCTCTCACATTTACTACTATCATCACTCTTTGGTTTACAACTGTAAAGGGGTGCTTGTGGGTCAATTGGATCTTCACCCCAAACATACCACCATTCACCTTCAAGAGAATAAGCTCCCATGGTGCCGGGCAATACTTTTGAACCACCATCTGCAAAAATAACAGGGAATGACAAGTTATTTCCTGCGGTTTCACCATCTGGGGGGGCCGATACTAGTTCAAATGAAATGGTTAATGGGGTTCCTGCTTCACCAGTGAGATCGTCTTCAGCATAAGGCGTCACAGTGAGGTTATAATTTCCTTTTGTAAAGTCGTTACCAGAGTAGTCACCATTGTTATGACCGTAAAGGGTATACGGAGCAACGTTTTCAGTTCTTGAAGTGGAATGCGGTCCACTTAGATCAAACTTTACACTGCCAACATCTTTTGTTACTAAGGCTTCAACGCTAAGGTTTGAAACAGGAAGTTCATTGATATTTATGGTCATTCCATTGGTAAGTGTTCCAAGAGACACATCATTAGTTGCATCAATGAGTTCTAGACCTGTTACTGCTACCCATGGAAGTTCATCGCTTATATCTTCCCCAATAAGTACATCTATATAGGTGAGATTATTAGCCGGATCTAAAACACCAACACCGCCGCTGCCAGGACCTCCCTCGTCATCTGCAGTAACTTTCGCTGTTTCAGTTGACTCTTCTTCTCCTTCCTCTTCTTCTGGAACGATTAACTGTGTAAATTCATCAAATTTAGCAGTCCCTATAGAGGCATTACCTTCATCAAAACTAAAGGTAATTCTATAATATCCTTCTCCTTGATTTAGACTATTCACGTCCCAGGTATATCCAAACATTATTTTACCTTTTACGTTAATTTCGGCATTAAAGAATTCAGGACCATCGCCTGCTTCAGAAACAGCCTGATTAAATAGGGGCTCATTTATAATATCAACTTTTTCTGATTGTTTTTCTGTCCATCCGGTTTCTGGGATCCAGATAAGTCTGGATGGATCAATACTTGAACTTTTATAATTTAACTTTTGAATAGTAAATCTGGCATTTGGAGTAAAAACAGTTGCTTGTGTTCCTGGACCGTAAATTACTTCATTATCTAATGTAGTTTGTAATCCATGCACTTCATCGCTTCCCCAGCTATCCACATGTCGCATGCTAAATTGAGTCACGGAATCAATATCTTCATATAATACCATTTCTGTCCTTACCTTCGAATTGATTTTCCAGGCTACAGACTCCAGATTATCACCCCAGTCAACCCAGTCAACATTCAGAGTTTCCCCATCTGGTACCGGCGCATTATAGGCCTGCCAAACATTTTTCAAGTCTTTCTGTACATATGCTTTATACACTATAGAGTTACTATCGCCTGGAATTGAACCATCCTTACATTTACCACTAGTATTATCAAGCGGTTCACAACTATAAAGCGGTGCCTGTGGGTCAATAGGGTCTTCACCCCAAACATACCACCATACCCCTTCAAGCGAATACTGTCCTAATGTACCAGGTAAAACTTTTGATCCTCCGTCAGCAAAGATCACTGGAAATGATAAGTTATTTCCACCCGTTTCACCTTCACCGCCACCGTGACCACCACCACCGTGACCACCGCCGCCGCCGTTTCCGCCGCCGCCGCCATTTCCGCCACCACCATTGCCGCCTTGTGCGTTAATGGTCTGGCTGGAACAAATAAATATGAATGGCATAAAAGCCATTATTCTTAAAAAAGTAATTAGTGTTTTCATGATTACATGATTTAATTAAACAATTTGTTTTAGTCAGTAATTATGTCAAACAAAATGTCGACGTTAAACATAATTTGTAAAACACATGAAAGATAAATATGAATTGCAAAAACCTAAATGACCCCCGTCAATTGTAGAAAAAATTATTAAGAATATAGAAGATCAATCTTAAGTTAAAATAGGGGTGAGGGGGATTATTAAATAATAGCTAAATAGACTCTATTGAAGAAATTTTGTTGATTTTACCTAATTCTTTCAGACGCCTGTAGTGAGAACCTAATGCGTGAAACATGGTTGGTTTTAAGTTATATGTAAAACCATATTCTTCAGCGGTTTCTTTTACTATAGGAGCAATTTTAGGATAATGTATATGAGATATATTTTGAAATAAATGGTGCTCAATCTGAAAATCAAGACCGCCTATATACCAACTAAACCAACCATTTTTTCTGCCAAAATCTGAAGTAGTCCTTAACTCATGAATCATCCACTCATGGGGTATCAGGTTGTTTTTAATAGGAAGTGGCTGGTGGGTACCTTCAACTACATGAGCCATTTGGAATACTGTAGTCATGATCATACCGGCAGTAACATGTAATGTAATGAAACCAAAAAGTATTTGCCAGAAAGAAAAACTGGTTAATAATAAAGGCAACCCAATGATAATAGCGAGGTAAATAATTTTTATGGAAATAAGTTTAATTAATTCCAAGGTTGGATTTATATTTAATTGTTTTGTAACACCTGTTTTATTAAGGTTTAATAGTACCGAGATTTCACCAAATAAGCGGGCAAAGGTCATTAGACCATAAAGCGGAAAAGCATATATATGCTGATAACGATGGTATTTTTTGATAGGAGCATGCTCACATAATCGGATAATACTTGCGTTAGAAATGTCTAAATCGTAGTTATAAATATTTGTGTAGCTGTGATGTTTAATATTGTGTTGCACCCTCCAGTTAAAATTATTACTTCCCAACAAAAACATGGTAGAGGCCATGATTTTATTGACCCATTTTTTTGAGGAATAAGATCCATGGGCACCATCATGCATGACTGACATGCCTATGCCGGCTTCCCCAATACCCATAAGAATGGCCATGAACAGGGCTGTCAATGTTGAGATAGGATATGTAAGTATTACAATAAAGGGCACAAAATAAGCGGCCAACATGACCACTGTTTTTAAATATAAGTTCAGGTTACCACTCTTTGGAATATGATGAGACTTAAAATAAGCGCGTACCCGTTTTCTTACTTCATGCGTAAATTCTTTTTCTTTAGAATTGTTACTATGGAATTTAATTGTTTTCATGCTAATCAAAAAAGAGATGCTAAAAAGTATTTGAAATTAAATAATTATAAAATGATTTTCATCAATTTTTTAAACTTGTCAAGCTTGAAGTAATAAATAATAATAATCGATAACATTTTAGTATTTATAATAGTATTTTCTTTTTGGTTAATGAACCCTTATCGGGTCTTTATAAGTTCAAAACATGATATTTCCGGGCGCATGCCTATTCTTCCGGGAAAACCTAACCAACCTAGACCACGATTCACATATAAATATTGCTTGTTATGCTCATATAAACCTGCCCAGTGCTGGTATTTGTATTTAATAGGACTCCATTTCAAATCTTTATAATTAAATCCTAATTGCATGCCGTGTGTGTGCCCTGATAGCGTCAATGCAATATCCGTTTTATTAACTACTTCCTCATTCCAATGCGTGGGGTCATGAGAGAGTAATATTTTAAATGGAATGTTTTGCACATTTTTTAAAGAGGTTTCTAAATCCCCATATTTTTTAAAAGGTGGCGTCCCCCAATTTTCAACACCTATTATGGCTATTTTTTCATGGTTAACCCCAATGATATCAGATTGATTAAGTAATAACTCAAAGTTTATCTTTTTGTAAAATTGTTTTATAGAATTGAAATTTTCTTCTTTTTCTTTAACGGAACTCCATTGGCTGTAATCACCATAATCATGATTTCCCAAAACGGCATATTTACCTTTTTTTGCTACTAATTTATTTAATACGTTTTCCCAGCCTATGAGTTCCCATGCGTAATTATTCACTAGATCTCCTGTAAAGAAAATAAGGTCGGGCTCTAATTCATTAATTAGTTTTACGGCTCTTTCCAGAATTTTAAAACGGTAGTTAAAACCGCCTATATGTAAATCTGATATTTGAACTATTTTTAAACCTTCAAAGGATTTGGGCAAAAAATTAAATCTTATTTTATGCTGATGAATTTTAAAGTGATACACGGCTTTAAAAATGGCATAAACAATGATGGAAAAAGGTAGAAACCCTGAAAACAACCCAACAATTGGAATTATTAAAAGAGATGCTTTTTCGGGAATCATTGTTCTTGTATAAAATAATATAGAGATAATGATCACAAATATTATTTTGGGTATAAATGACGACACTGTAAGCCCATATAATGACGAGATAAGTTTGTGTTTTCTCCTTGGATTAATGTCATCCAATGTGGTTTTTAGAACAATAATCGCTACTATTAAACCAATAGTAAAACTCCAGAATAGAACATGTATTGTTGTTTTTAAAAAAGGAGAAGAAATAAGTGTTGTAATAGATCGTAACCAGTAAAAGGCCATAATATCAACCAACAATATAGCTATGCACAAAAGTAAAATAGTAAATAGGGAAAAGCTGCGCATAGCAATATAATTGCGTTAATTTATTTTCTTTTTCAACCTGCGTTTGTCTCTTAAAGCCCAATAAATTCCTTTGACATCAGAAGCCCAATGGTCATACATAAAAATCAGTATTATTTCTTCAAAGGTTTCCAATAAGCCTATGATGATCATTATATAAAAGAGCGTATATTCTGGTGTAAAAAATAAGGACCATAAAATAAACACACTTTGAATAATGGCCGATAATTTTGCAAAATAGGTATGAAAGGATGTTGCTTTGCCATACTTAAAATAAGCAATAAGCATTTGGACGATGTAAGGTATAAATGCAATACCTATTAAAGTTACATTGGTTTTTATAAATTGAGCTTCAAAATAAAACAAACCAATTAAACCGATTATTAGTGTGATCTGGTCACCAAAAGAGTCGAGCTGAGAGCCTCTGGCACTTGTTATTTTTAACCTTCTGGCCAAATAACCATCTATGGCATCTGTGCAATAACTTACTAATAAAAGCCATGTAAAAATAAGTCTGAGGTCAAACCAAATTAAAACCAATAAAAAGGGGGCTGCAAATATTCTGTAAAAAGAAAACCAATCGGCAATATTGTAGTTTTTAAAAGTGAGCATACCATTTTTCGATTTATATAAAAATACAAGTAGTAAGGCTCAATTAAAATGAGATTAATCAGTAATCCAATTTTTAAAATCTATAACTTATTCCAGCCATCCAATAAAAGGTGGTTTCTAAATCTTCTTCATAAATCGCGCCATCAACCGTTAAAGTTGCGGGGTTTTGTGGAACCACTAAAACGGGTAAAAATGAGATTATAAAAGGTTTGTTTATATACCAGATAGGTAAACTAAATTCTATGGCCATTAAATCGAATTTTTCACTTTCTTGCATGACTACCGTGGTAGTTGTTGTCGGTGTTGTTCCTCCAGTTCCTTGGCCGCTTCCAGAACCAGAACCTGTTCTGTCACTACCAAAACGATTATTGATGTAATACTCTTCGTAAAAATTTTGTGATCCAAAATAGGCGCCTATGCTTGGAGAAATTTGAAAGTCTTTAGTCGAAGTCACAAAATCATGACCTATTTCTGCTGATAAAAAAAGATCTGAATTACTGCTTGTATCAATAAAATAAGTTGAAGAAGCTGATAAATATAACAGGTCAAAATCATATTTCAAGCCAGCCGTAATGCCGGCGTCGACTTCTGAAATAACATTATAACTATCTGTATTAAAAAAGTATTTTGTGATTGAAAAATCACCACTTAAATTTTTAGATGTAAAATCGTATCCTATAGTTCCTAAAAACAAATCAATCCTACTTTGATCAGATTTTGTGAGGTATGAAAACGAGCCTATGGCATAAAATCCTGATTTATTATGATACATGATGGATGGATTCAAGTAGGGTGCTGTTATGGAATCTTTTCGTCCTAAATAAACGGCATCGCTGATAAAGCTTAAATTTATTGAAAAGTAAGAGGACTCTCTATTTTTAGAACTTCTGGTAATCTCTGACTTGTCTTGTGCAAATATTGGATTAACACTGAAAACAATTAAAAAGAGAAGACTAAATTTGAATATTTGCAGTTTCATAATAAGCAGTTTTGAATGTTTAAAAAGGGGTTTATTTAAAAACCCCTTTTTTTTATTGAATTAAGAAATTCCCTTTTTTGCTTTTGTTTTTTTGACCTGTGTTTTATTTTGGATCTGTGATTTATTTTGAAATTTATTTTTATTCAAAACTTTTTCATTGATCATTTTTCTGTGTTGAAACATGTTTTTATACATTTCTCCTTCCATGTTCAAACATTCACCTTCTTTAAGACGTAATTGAGCACGCTCTCGTGTTTGATAGCTTCCGTCTGGATTAACAACGGTTCCATTGTTAAGTTTTAGTTGTTGGCGCACTTGTTCTTGAGATTGATTTCTTATTTGATATAGTTCACCATCCATAGCCATTATTTGATATCTATTTTGGTTACGTTCCGCAACTTGGCTTTCATTTAATCCCTTATTTTCTTTTTGAACTTTGTAACGATATTGGTATTCATTGCGATATTTAATACCATCATTATCTAAACATTCACCATCTTTTAAACGCAATCTGTCTCGATCTTTAGTCATATAAGTACCATCAGGATATACAACTGTTCCGTCATCTAATACTATTTGATCTTTTAACCTGATTTGGTCCCGATCTCTAATATGTAAAACATCCCCATCAACCAGCATCACGCGATCTTGATCTCTGTCTTGATCTTGGTCTTTTATTTGGTCTTGTGCAAATAGGGCAGAAGTTCCTAAAACCACCATTGCTCCTAATAAAACTATTTTTTTCATTGTACTTATAATTTAGAATTAATATTAGGCTAAAAGTAACCCTATAGATAAAGGTTCAAAATGATTTTCATCAATGCAAAATGATTTTTTGGAAGATTTTTGTTTTTGAATTATGAAGTACTATAAGGTGAATTAATCTTTAGAGAATAGTACTATTAATAGGGTTGATTAAAAGAAATTCTGGTAATTGACCAATATCAATTAAATTGAATAAAAGGTTATTATTGTTTTGAGGATAACATCAGGGAATATTACATTAAACACACATAAGTTATGGGTTGAAGGTTATCAGTTTATAATGATAATAACAATAGAAAGATGAAGTAATCAAAAGGAAGAATGAAATTACATGGTTTTAATTATTCAGAAATCTTCATAAAACCTTAATTTATTATGTAGTAAAGTTATTTCTTCTTTTAATGATTCAACTTGATTTAGTAAGTTATAAATGGCATCAAGCCCTTCAAAATTAATTTCTAAATCATAATGTATACGCATCATTTTTTCAACTTCTTTTAATTGGGATTTATGAATAAATAAATGGTCATTTTCAATAATGATATCAACCAATTGAAATTCATTTAAAGTATCAATAAAGGATACAGGGATGTTGTAATGATTACAAATTAATTGTACGGATATTAAGTTTTTTGTTCCCATAATCAACGAAGTTTTTGTAACTGTTCTATGAGTGCTTTCTCTTGGCTGGAAAGGTTTTCTGGTAGTTTTATTTGATAGGTTATATATAGGTCTCCAAATTGCCCTTCTTTCTTGTATTTGGGAAATCCCTTGCCTTTAAGTTTTACTTTTGTGCCATTTTGAGTTTCTGGTTTAATATTAAGTTTTACCTTTCCATTAAACGTGTCTATCATTTGTTCTCCTCCCAATAAGGCCTTATACAAATCTAAATCTACCGTGACATGCAGGTTGTCCTTGTCTCTTTTAAATTTAGAATTGTTTACAATGGAAAATTGAATTAATAAATCACCGTTAGGACCTCCGTTTACACCTGGACCCCCATGACCTTTTATTTTAATAATCTGTCCATTTTCTATACCTGCGGGAATGGTGATCCTAATATTTTTTCCATTCACAGTCAAAGTTCGCTTATGAGTGGTATAAACATCCTTTAAGTCAAGTTGCAGTTCTGCATTAAAATCCTGCCCTCTAAATTTAACTTGTCTGCCACGGCTTCCTGAAGTTCTTCCCCCAAACATACTACCAAAAATATCTGAAAAATCTTCCTCAGAGAACCCTCTTGCTGAACCCTGAGTACTTCGTTGATATTGTTGTTGCTGCTTGGCCTTTTCGAATTCTGCGCCATGTTGCCAATGTTCACCATATTGGTCGTATTTTTTTCTGTTTTCAGCATTGCTTAAAACTTCATTGGCATCATTAATTTCTTTGAATTTCTTTTCAGCAGTTTTATCATTAGGGTTTAAGTCAGGATGGTATTTCCTGGCTAATTTTCTGTAAGCTTTTTTTATGTCAGCTTCAGTTGCAGTTTTTGGAACACCTAAAATTTTATAGTAATCTATAAACGCCATGTGATGATTTATTTAGGGGTTTAAATTTTAAAGATAAATTTTTAAAAGGGTATTTTAAATGACTAAAATCAACTCTATCAGGAATTAAATATTATTACTTTTTTTTATAATTAAACTTTAATAGTCCCATCTTCCATAGTTATTATCCGGTCTGTTCTCTTCGCAAAATCCTCATCATGAGTGACCACTAATAACGATAAATTTTGTTCGGCACTTAATTGTTTGAAAATGTTAAAAACGTTTTCTGAATTATAACTATCTAAATTACCAGTGGGTTCATCACCCATAATGATGGAAGGATTATTTATAAGTGCTCTTGCAATCGCAATACGTTGTTTTTCGCCTCCGGATACTCTTGAAGCGTGTTTATACGCTAAGTGATCTATGTTCAGCATTTTTAATTTTTCAAAAGCATCATGCTCAATTTCCTTGTTTGTTTTTTCAGCCAATTTTTTAGCGGGAAGCATAACGTTCTCTAACACGGTAAATTCAGATAATAAGAAATGAAATTGAAACACAAAGCCGATGTGTTTATTTCTTAAATAGGAAAGGTGATTTCTGTCTTGTCCTGTTACTAATTTATTATTTAAGAATAGTTCTCCTTCATAATCGGTATCCATAGTAGAAAGTATATAGAGTAAGGTTGATTTTCCGCAACCCGATTTTCCCATAATAGATACAAATTCACCTGTTTTAATTTGAAAGTTGATATCCTTTAAAACATGATATAGTACTGGCTTTCTGAAATATTTATTAATATTTTTTGCTTCTAAAACAGTATTCATTTTACTGGCCTCTTATAATGGTTACAGGATCTATTTTTTTTGCTTTTTTTGCTGGAAAATAACCTGCTAGAAAAGTAGAAAATATGGCAAATGAAAAACCTATAACAAAAAACAAAGGGTCTAAATTTACCGGGTATGTTTTTACTGTTGGCAAAGATTCTGTTCTGAATGGGATGGTGTCAATAAAACGCACTAAGCCATAACCAAGCAATAATCCTAAAACACCACCTACAAAACCAATAATCATCGCCTGGCTCATAAAAATGATCTGAACATCTTTCCCTGAAAAGCCTGTTGCTTTTAAAATGGCAATATCATTCATCTTTTCATAAATAAGCATGTTTAAGATATTATAAATGCCAAATCCTGCTACTATAAGTAATGTAATGGAAACCGCATAAGTAATCAGGTTTCTAACCGTGGTGCCTGTTTCAAATTGGGCATTCGCTGTTTTAATATCTATTGCGGTAAGATGAAATTGTTGTTCTATTTTTTTTGAGAGGGATGGAGCCAATTCTATGTCATACAACTTTACATTGATGTCTGTGATATAATTTTCTGCTTCACCTAAAATACGTTGTACCGTTTTTAAATTGGCAAAACTTTGCATGGCATCTATATCAGCAATGCCACTTTGAAAAATAGCAACAATTTTCAAAGGAAAAATATCCCCTTTGATAGTACTTATTTGTATGCGATCTCCAAGGGATAAGGACATTTTTTTTGCAATACCGGCGCCCAATAATATACCATTATCATTATTCTCTAAATCTTCAGGAGTACCTTCCACTATATAATTTTTAAGATTGAATAATCGGGCTTCATCCATCACATTAATCCCTGTTAAATTACCAGCCAGTTCTATAGATCCTGCAATATAAAATATTTGGGTTTTTACTTCTGGAATAGCCCCTCTAACATGAATATCTTTATTTAAATAGTTAATAATTGGTAAGGCATTATGAATTTTTTTCTGACTCAGTTTAGGTTTAATAGAATGAATAACACTAAAGTTGTTCTTTAAATTTGCTAATAAATTGACGGGTTGATTTTTTGAGGGTTCAATCTCATTGTAAATATGAATATGAGGTGTCTGGTTCAGGATTAAATCGTCAAGCATGGTGTTTAATCCTGTCATAAAGCATACGAGTGTAATATAGGAGCCAATACCAAAAGTAACACCTAGTGCGGCCGTGGCTGTTTGCTTAATTTTTGAAAGCAAATGCGTTTTGGCAATACTTAATATAACTGGCCAGTTAGTCATTTTTAGATTTGTAGATATAGGTGTTTTTTGTGATTCCAGAAAGCACTTCTATATATTCCATATTTTGCAATCCCGTTGAAATATCAATAATACCATCATCAGTTTTAACTTTATTACCTTCCGTTAAATACTCTTTTGGAATGGTTAGAACATGATCTTTTTTGGCAATAATAATATTGGCTTCGCCAGAAAGACCAGGATATAATACTTTTGGAGGATTATCAAATACCGCTTCCACTTTAAAGGTTTGATTGCGCTCCTCTTTTTTTGGATAAATTTTTGAAATTTTTCCAGTGAAAACCTGGCCGTTATAGGCATCAAGTGTGATAATGACCTCTTGGTTTTTAGATATTCTTACAATATCTACTTCATCAACCAACAATTCAATGATAAAACTTTTAGCACTACCTATCGATGCCAGGGGTTCTTGTATGGTTACTATCTCACCCGGCTCTTTATATAAGGCATATACTTTACCATTAACTTTGCTGGAAATTGTAAAATCTTTGCTGTTAATTAAGGAAGTTTGATAATTATTTTGAGCTTGTTTAAAAGCTGTTTCTAATACATTCTTGGTGTTATTGTACTTGTTTTGTAAAAGACTGAGGTTATTGAAAGACATTTGATAATTAAGTTTTTTAGTATCATAATCGGTTTTTGATCCTATTTGTTGGTTCCAAAGATTTTGTTGTCTGAAAAAATTAATGGAATCATTTTTATATTTTAAATTAGCCGTATTAATTTCATTTTGTATTCCTTCCAAAATTGCGGCGCTTCCAGAATAGTTGTTTTCAGCTAATTCTAAAGCTAATTTGGCATTTTGTGTATTGAGAATTGGAGCGTTATTTATTATTTTGATAAGCGGTTCATTTATAGAAATAAGATCTCCTTCTGTTTTTAAATTTTTATCCAAAATACCGGAGACAATCGCATAAACTTCATATAAACTATCCGGTTGAACAGTCACAGAAGAATATACAGATTCCACAAGATTTTTTGCTTCTGGAAGTATTTTATCCTGTTTTTTGGAACACGATACTATCATTAAAATAAATAATAAAAAATAAGATCGTCGCATCAAAAAAAAAATTAAAAAACAAGTTTAGGTTGAAATAATATGAATTCATTAAGGTTGACCGAATCTATCGCACCAACTAGTTTACCGTTTTCTAAAACAGGATAAAAGGAGTTTTTTTGGCTGTGTATTAATTGGTATACTTTGTTTAGGTCGTCATCGCCTTTTACTGTCTTAAAAGAAGTGTTCATAATATCTTTAACCAAGGTGTTTTCGTTTTTTGCGTTTTCAATAATGTCTTGATAGTATAAGAGCCCTTTAATAGTATCATTTTCAAGGATTATAAAATTATTTTCAGTACCTGAAATAATTACTTTGATAACCTCTTTTAACGTATCGTTCGGACTGAATGTGGTAATATTTGTGATTACAGATTCTTTAACTGAATGTCCTTTAAGTATGGCCATATGTTGAACCATTTGGTTTTCACCATAGGCACCTAAAAAAATTACCAGTGCTATGAATATTAAAATGGGATTATATAATAAACCTATAAGTAAAAATAAAACGGCAATAATCTGACCAATGGTTGATGCAATTTGTGTGGCTTTAACCCGGTTTATTTTAATAGCCAATAATGCTCTTAAAATGCGTCCGCCATCCATAGGGAATGCAGGAATTGCATTAAAAACTACAAGTGCTATGTTAACTATGTAGAGATAGAATAAAAAATTAACGAAAGTAAAACTGCTTAAAGTTTCAAACGTTTTCGTAAAATTTAATTGCATTAATTCCTCAACAGGAATAATAAAATAGAGTAGTACTGCGATTACAATGTTAACCAAAGGACCAGCTAATGTCACTAATAGCTCTTGTTTGGGTGATTCAGGTATTCTTTCTAGACTGGCCATACCTCCAACAGGTAATAAGGTTATTTTCTTAGTTTCTATTCCAAAATATTTTGCAGTTAATGCATGTCCTAATTCATGCAATATAACACATACAAAAACAGCTAGAACTAAGGCTATATTAAATAAAATACTAGCTTTATTTCCACCGCGCTTCAATTCACTAAAAATGATCCATATTATTAAAAAAATAAAAGTCCAGTGGACTTTTATTTTAATTCCAAAAACACTTCCCAAATTCAGATTTGCTTTCATTTATAATTGATTGATATTAATTTTTTTTATAATGGTCCAGTTTTTATTTTCACCATAAATGGCATATAAATTATCTGAAATTCTTCTTGAAGTAATTTTTGGCGGGGTTTTTATATACTTTTTGTCTAGAACTGTATTAAAACCTTTTGGGGTTAAATATTGGTTAATATTGCCATCAGTATCGATGATTACTTCGTAATATTTATATTGAACTATATTTTTGCCTAAAACGTCGTTTTTTCCAATGAATTCTTCAGTCAATTTTAATACAATAGCTTCGTTGTTTTGAAAATTTTGAGCATTTAAAAATTGGGTGTCGATAATGGTTTTTCCTGAAGCATCAATGTATCCAAAATATGAAATCCCATTAATTTCTTTCATTATTAAACACCGGTTATTAACAAAGACCGGATAATTACCATCATTAAATTTGGTAGTCACTAAGTCATTTCTAAAGTTTATAACAATAGCACCTTCTTGATTAATAAATGCCCACTGATTATCTTTTTTTATGGCAGAAAGACCATCATTAAAAGGAGAAATGAAATCCAAGTTTTCAATAGATTGAGCGCCTACAAAAACAGGGATTAAAAATAAAACCACCAAGAGAATAACTACTTTTTTCATCACTTTATACTTTTAAATTGTTGTTTAAAAGTATAAGGTTTTCTAAGATTTCAAAATGATATTCATCATTACAGTTTGATTTTAGAGGTACTGTTTTATGGTATTTAAAATATCATTTTTTTGAACAACTCCAGATTGTCGCCATAATTGATTTCCATTTTTAAAAAGGATCATGGTGGGTACCCCTCTAACCTGGTATTTGCTTGCTATAACCTGGTTTTTGTCGACATCAATTTTTACAATTTTTATAGCATCTTTTAATTCATGCTTTACCTCTTTTAAAATAGGAGCCAGCATTTTACAGGGGCCACACCAATCTGCATGAAAATCTACTAATACGGGTAGATTTTCATTTATTATGTTATTAAAACTACTTTTCATTTTTAAGGTTACTTATAAGGTTTTCTAATTTACTACTTACTTGTTTAGCAATATTTCCAAGTTTTTCATTTTTTACAGCTTGCATGGAAACCATAGGGTTGATCGCTGCGACTTCTATTTTGTTAGGTTCCAGTTCTTGAACAATAATATTGCACGGAAGCATGGTTCCAATTTTATCTTCCTGTTGCAGTGCTTCATATGCAAAGGGTGGATTGCAAGCCCCTAGTATTTTATACTTTTTAAAATCGACATCCAATTTATTTTTTAAAGTTTGCTGAATATCAATTTGAGTGAGTATTCCAAAACCTTCCTTTTTTAATAATTCGGTAACGTTTTCTATAACTGCTTCAAAATTTCCTGAAACAATAGTGTTAAAATAATAGGTCATCATTATATGTTTTTTAATTCCTGATCTAATTTAGCAAGAAAAATCAACTCTGATTTGTTGATACCAGAAAATGCAGCAGCAATGGCACCAGCTGTTTTTAGTATTAATTGTTTAACGGGCTTTGTAAATAAATGTTTTTGTTCATTTTTATATGTCACGAAGTCATCAAAACACGCTTTAGTATTTAAGTTTTCTTGATTATACAACCAATCAAAAACAATCTCAATTTGATAGGCAGCATCTGTGCTGTAAACATCTTCAATGGGATCCAGTTCTAACCAATTTTTTTGTACTAATTCTTTAAGCTTATCAAACTCAACTTTTTTTACATGATAATCTACTGCAGCGATTGCATAGAAAAGTTTACCAAGGTTTTGATAAAATTTAAGCGTCATTTTCTTTTTATTGCTCATAACAAGGTTATAATAATAACAAATTTAATTTCTTGTTGATTAAGATGTTATGATATATATCAATCTGGATAAAAAATTGTATTTTTTGTAAAATTTTTCGTAAATTTATGCTGCCAGACAATAATAACATTATTAATCCTTAATTAAAATAAAGAAGGTAATGTTTAGGCAAAATGATCAAATATCTAGTCTTCTTCTAGAAGCGATTTCTGAAGCTGTGGTGGTGGTAGATAATCATCAAAAAATTGTTGAAATAAATACTGCCGCTGAGGATATCTTTGGTTATTCCAAAGAAGAGTTAGTTGGCAAAAACTTAGATATTCTTCTTCCATCTAATTATCACGAAAGTCATTCTAACTATTTTAAAGAGTTTTCTGAGGAAGGTCATAGAAGAAAAATGAGTGAATCCAAAGATATTTTTGGATTACACAAAAACGGCAATATTCTGGAATTAGATATTGAATTAGTTCCGTTTACTATTTTTGACAAGCCTTATGCGATGGCGTTAATTAAAGATATTTCACGTCAGTTAGAGATAGAAAAGAACTTAATGATAAAAAGCAGAGCCTTAGAATCTGCGAATAACGGAATCGTTATAACAGATGCTTTACGGCATGATAACCCAATTATATACGTTAATACAGCATTTCAAAGCATAACAGGCTATACCTCTAATGAAGCGCTTAATCATAACTGTAGGTTCTTGCATGGAACAGATAAGGATCAAGAATCTCTTAAAATATTAAAATCAGCTATTAAAAAAGGGGAGAGTTGTCGTGTTGTTTTGCGCAATTATAAAAAAGACGGTACCTTATTTTGGAATGAGCTGTATGTTATACCAATCATTGATTCGGAAGGGTTAGTAACAAATTTTATAGGGATACAACAAGATATTACAAACAGAAAAAGAGAAGAAGAAGAACGCCAGCATTTATCAACAATTTTTGATGATTCTTTAAATGAAATTCATGTTTTTGATGCTAAAACATTAAAGTATGTAAATGTCAATTATGGTGCTCAAAGAAATCTCGGCTATAGCATGGATGAGTTGGTTTTAATGACGCCATTAGATATATTACCATATAAGGATGAAGCTGAGTTTAGGGGAATTGTTGATATTTTACTTAAAAAAAACGTACAAAAATTAGAAGTAGAAACGGTTCATTATAGAAAAGATGGCACTACTTATCCTGTGGAGGCGCATCTGCAACTCTCAAAATTAGGAGAGCAAGAAGTTTTTGTTGCCATTATTTTAGATATAACTGAACGTAAAAATTATACTACCAAATTAGAAAATATAGTTTCTGAACGCACCAAACAACTTAAAGAAGCACTTAGAAAGGAGATTGTGATCAATGAATTAAAAACAAAATTTTTGTCCTTATTATCACATGAATTTAAAACACCTTTAAGTGCTATTTTAACCTCAAGTTTATTGTTAAGTAAATACCAATTAACGGAGCAGCAGCCCAACAGAGATAAGCATATAAAAACCATAACAGATAAAGTCCATTTATTAAACAATGTTTTAAATAGCTTTTTATCTATAGAAAAATTTGAAACAGGTAATTTAAGTTATCAGTTTAGTGAATTTAAAATCAGTGATATAGTTAATGATGTTATTTTTGATGCCAAATTACTTTTAAAAGAAGGGCAGCAAATTAAATATAGAGAGAATATTACAGATTTATCACTATATCAAGATGAACAGGTGATTGAATTAATATTAACACATTTAATACATAACGCCATCAAATACTCTCCGGAGAATTCAATTATTCATATTGATATAGAACAAAATGATGATTTAACAACTATTAATATTATTGATAATGGCATTGGCATCCCGTTAAAAGATCAAAAAAATATTTTTGAGCGCTATTTTAGATCTGAAAATGTTATCAATACAGAAGGAACGGGTATTGGCTTGAATATTGTTAAAAATCATCTAGAAAATTTAGATGGTGTTATTAGTTTTGAAAGTGAAGAGCATTTAGGTACAACGTTTACAGTATCTATACCAAATACTGCAAAACAATGAAAACAGTTTTAGTTATTGAAGATGACCTTGCTTTAAGAGAGAATACAGCAGAAATTTTAGAGTTATCTAAATACAAGGTCATTACTGCTTCAAATGGGGTAAAAGGTGTGGCCTTGGCCGAAAAACATCAGCCAGACCTTATTATTTGCGATATTATGATGCCTGAACTTGATGGTTATGGCGTTTTTGATGCGCTTTCAAAAAAGAAATCCAGTAAAAGGATACCTTTTGTTTTTTTATCTGTAAAGAGTCAAACTCAAGATATTAGGAAGGGCATGAATTTAGGAGCGGATGATTATATTACCAAACCCTTTACGGATGAAGACCTTATAAGTGTTGTGGAAAGACGTATAGAAAGATCCTATAAAACACAAAACACAGAAACAAAAAGCAACAGTGTTATTCCTGAAGTAATTGAGGAGGAAATAAAAACACTGAATGATTTAAAGAACTATTTTGAGGATACTGGAGTTCTTTTTGAATTTAATAAAGATGATATCATTTATAGAGAAGGAGATCATACTAATTATATTTATCTTATAAAAAAAGGAGCTGTAAAGTGCTATCAGATAGATGAGCAGGGCAAAGAATTAGTAACAGCCCTGTTTAAGGAAGATGATTTGTTTGGTTATACCTCATTTACCCACAATGCACCCCATAAAGAGACGGCAGTAGCTATTCAAGCAACTAAGTTATATGGTGTTTCAATAATAGAATTCATGAATATTCTTGATAATAATCATAAAGTTGTTTTAGAACTCATTGAATTATTAGCTGATAATCTGTCTACCTTAAAAGATCAGCTTTTAGAAATGGCCTATAGTTCCGTCAATAAAAAAACGGCTACAACCATTTTAAAATTTGCCGAAAAGATTAATCATAAACCAGGAGATCCTATAAAAATTTCAAGAAGTGATCTGGCTAGTGTTGCGGGAATTGCCTCAGAAACTTTTGTCAGAGCACTTACAATCTTAAAAAACGAGGGTATTGTTGAAGCCGATGGTAAAAATTTTAAAGTCGTGGATCTAGAAAAATTAAGAAAAATTAAATAAAACAATGCAGGTTTAACTTCACCCAATTTTCTAAAATAAGTGACGGTCTTTAAACACTTCAAAATGAGTAATATCATTTCATAACCCATAACATAAATCTAATTTTAAGTTATTAAAGGTTTAATTCTATGAAAAATATATTATTACCAACAGATTTTTCAGAAAATTCATGGAATGCTATTAAATATGCTATCCGTTTTTTTGAAACATGGACATGTCACTTTCATTTGCTTCATGTTGATCGATTAAGTTATATGGTTGCAGGAGATATTCCTTATACCGCAACAGAGAATGTCATTGAAGAGGTTTATACAAAACCAGCTAAAATGAGACTGCGAAAAATTTTAAAGCAGATCTCTAAAACATTTCCTGATCATAAAAAACACAAATTCTATACACATACTGATTATAATTTTTTTATCGAATCTATTAAGAATTTTGTGGATGAAAAAGAAATAGATTGCATTGTTATGGGAACCAAAGGGGCTTCAGGATTAAGTCAGTATCTTATAGGTACCAATACCAATGATGTTATAAAAAAAATTAAGTGTACGCTTTTAGCTGTTCCAGAAAATGCTGATTTTAAAAAGATTAACGAAATAGCCTTACCAACAGATTTTTTATCTGGTAGTGATCCAGAAATATTAGAATTTATAGCAAAAATATTAAAACGGTATAAAGCATCCTTACGAATTGTTCATGTTAACAAAAAGAGAGCAGAATTAAATAAAGAACAGCAAATAAATAAAAATATACTGGAGGCCTATTTTGGAAAGTATGAACATAGTTTTCATTTTTTAACAAATAATAAGATAGAAGAAGGTATTCAATGTTTTATTGATAGTAGAGATATTAACATGATATTTATGGTGGCCAAAAACTTAAATTATTTTCAACAAATATTATTTCATTCTAATGTTGAAGATTTAAGTTATCATCTGGAAATACCATTTTTTGTATTACACGAAAAGAATAAATAAATAATTATGGATAATTCTATTTTTTTAGCAAAATTTTGGGGATGGTATCTCATCATATTTTTTTTAATACTCAGTTTTAACCCTAAACGTATCAAACAGATCTTTACAGATTTAAATGACGAAAAATTCTTAATACTCACCGCTTTTATTGCTATAATTGTTGGATTGGTCAATATTTTATTTCATAATGTGTGGGAACTTAATTGGAAAATTATTGTCACTTTAATTGGTTGGGTCTCTCTTTTTATTGGGTTGGCACTATTTATATTTCCCAATAGAACCATACCAAGTTTAGAACTTATTAACATAAAATTTGTTCAGGTTATTTATATGCTATTATTTTTTATAGGATTGTTTTTATTAAATATTGTTTATGATATAGTACCGGTATGAAATATTTTTTCAAATTGATATCTATCAATGCAAATTCATATTCTGTGTTATATCTTAGCAATATAAATTATACGTTCTTTCACTTAGTTAGTTACAAAACAAATAAGGGTTCAAAGCTATTATCTAGTTAGTTGTATTTGCCTACATCGTTCTTGGTTAGTTAAATTGAATAGTATTCTTCATTATAAATGGGAGATTAAATAGCAAATATAAAATTGTATAATATAATTGAACTCTAAATAGAAACAGGAAGTTAGTGCTTCCTGTTTCTTTAAAAGATAGGTTCTGTTGTTGAGAAATGATGGAGCCGAAACAAAGTGTTTAAAGCTATTGTGTAACCTGAAAACCCAGATGTATTTCTTAGAAATGAGAGTATATCGCAGAAAACCGAAAGTTATATTGATGAAATTAAATGCTTTGAGGAAACAGGAAGTTCCGGCTTCCTGTTTCTTAAAAAAATAGGTTCTGTTGTTGAGAAATGATGGGGCCGAAACAAAGTGTTTAAAGCTATTGTTTAGCAGGAAAACCCAGATGTATTCCTTAGAAATGAGAGTATGTCGCAGAAAACCGAAAGTTAAATAATGACATTTAATGCTTTGAGGAAACAGGAAGTTCCGCCTTCCTGTTTCTTAAAAAAACAGGTTCTGTTGTTGAGAAATGATGGAGCCGAAACAAAGTGTTTAAAGCTATTATGTAACCTGAAAACCGGATGTATTTCTTAGATAATGAGAATATGTCGCAGAAAACCGTAAGTTATATTGATGACATTAAATACTTTGAGGGAACAGGAAGCTCCGGCTTCCTGTTTCTTAA
>DATCZQ010000068.1:0-4439 GCA_036525815.1 Yeosuana sp.
CTATTTCCAGACAATTCTATTTCTTCAATAGGTATCGGGAACAACTCATGTTTTCCAGCTTGAAAATCCGGAATGGTTCCAGCTGCTTTTCCTGTTCTTACCAGATCAAAGAAACGATGACCTTCACCTACCAATTCAACACGACGTTCTTTATAAATGTCATTTGTTAAATTAGATCCTGAAGTTATTACATTCGCAAGCGTAGCCCTATTTCGTACCTCATTTAAATAGTCTCTTGCTCTATCGTCACTGATACTGCCTCTATTTAAAGCTTCGGCAGCCATTAATAACACATCAGCATACCTTATGGCTCTGTAGTTATTAGGGTTCGTAAGCGCCGCATCCGGAATGTTCTTATCTCCCAATCGTGCAATATATTTTCTGTTAAAATAGCCGGTTTGTTCATAACCAGCGTCTGCATCATAAGAGGCTGTTGGGTTTTCACTAAGCCACTTCTGCATATCCAAAATAGAATAGTCTAAACGTATATCGCCATCTTCAAAAGCATCCACCACAACCTGAGAAGGAACATTAAAACTATATCCAAAATCAAACACAGGTCCTACATAGCCTCTTGGGCCATTAAAACCAACGGCGTAATTCCCTTCAAGACATTCGAAACAACCATAAGAACCTCCATCAACATCAGAGTATTGAATTTCAAAAACGGATTCAATATTATTCTCATAATCGTTTTCCCACATTAATGGCGCCGTAGCTGAAGGCAATAACTGGTAAGGTCCGTTATTTATTACGTCCTCAAGTACGCTGGCTGCTTCAGAAAACTTATCCTGATATAAATAAGCCTTACCTAATAAAGCTTGGGCAGCCCCTTTTGTAATTCTTCCAGTTTCACTTTGAGTATATGGAAGGTTGGCCGCTGCATAAATTAAGTCTGATTCAATTAATGCATAAATATCTGCTTTGGGTGTTCTATCAACTTCAAATTGATCGCCAAATTTCATTCGCTTATCAAGTACTAATGGCACATCTCCAAACCACTTTACGAGTTCAAAATAATAGAAAGCTCTTAAAAATCTTGTTTGAGCCAGAACGCTTGTTTTATTAGGGAAATCTATTTTATCCTGAAATTCCATAATATAATTAGTGCGATTTACCCCTGTATACATCCAGGTCCAGATATTTCTTAATATAGGATTTACCGGTGTATGAATCATGTCGTCAATTTCTTGTATCCCAGGCGTGTCTGTCGCACTTTCTCCACCCGCAAGTGTGTTATCTGAAGCTATTTCACCCACTTGAAACTGTTGAGCAGTTGCCTGTAAATAATCATATGCGGCAATTAACGCCTCTTGATATTGTTCCTCTGAATTGAAAAAATCCTCTGAGTTTTCGTCCTGTGAAGGCACATCAATAAAATCATCGGCACAAGAAAACATCGCGATAAAAGCAAATAATATCAAGATATTTTTAGTTTTTAAATTTTTCATAATACTTATTAAAATTTTAAGTTAATTCCTAATAAAAATGTTTTAGCACTAGGATAAAACCCTTGGTCTATTCCTCCTCCTATAGGCGCACCTGTGGAACCTGTAGGATCATATCCTTTATATTCAGTGAGTGTAAATAAATTACTTGCTGAAACATAAAGACGTAATCTGCTAATATTCAAATCTTCGAGTAATTTATCTGAGAAGGTATATCCTAATTGTACATTTTGTAATCGTACAAAAGAACCATCTTCAACATAAAAATCGGAGAATAAACCATTAGGTGTAGCCCCATTAGTAACTCTTGGGAACACGTTGCTTGTCCCCTCTCCAGTCCAACGGTCTAAATATGAAATTGTTCTGTTTGTTTTTTGCTGTCCTCGCTCATAATTACGCACAATTTCATTTCCTATTGATGCAAATACAAAGGCACCAAAATCAAAATTCTTATAATCTAAAGAGATGTTAAGACCCATTGTGGCGTCTGGTATTGGATTACCTATATTGACCCGGTCATCTAAAGTAATAGCTCCATCTCCATTTTGATCCACGTATTTTATATCACCAGGTTGTGGGACTATATCTCCAATGGCTGAGGCATCAATCTCTGCTTGGTTTTGAAAAATTCCAGCTGTTTGATATCCATAAAAATACCCCATTGGGAATCCGGCTTCCATTCTAGATGGCGCAGGTTGGCTTATACCAAATTCTCCTCCAGCTAAAAAACCGGTATCTGTATTTACAGATAATACCTCATTCCTAAGATAGGTTACATTGTATTTAACACTAAACTTAAAGTTTTCGCTAAAGTTATCTGAGTAACCAATGGCAAATTCCAGACCTTCATTCTCTACTTCACCTCCGTTAACAACTGGCGCTCCTCCTGTACCTAGTAAACCTGAAACTTGAGGGATTACCAGTAAATCATCTGTTCTTCTCTTAAAATAATCTGCAGTGATATCTAGTTTATTCGCTAAAAACCTCATGTCTAAACCAATATCAAAAGTTTTTTGCTTTTCCCATTTTATTTCTGGGTTAGCAATACCACCACTGGCTTTACCAATAAGTTCCACATCGTTAAAGATATAAGTGCCTTCTCCATTTAAGAGGGAAATATATCTATAAGCCGGAATTCTATCATTACCAAGAATTCCGTAAGAAGCTCTTATCTTTAAGAAATTAATAAAATTACTGTCTTTTAAAAAGTTTTCATCAGAGGCTATCCACCCAATAGAACCTGAAGGGAATATACCAAATCTGTTTTCAGGTCCAAATGCAGTAGATCCATCTCGTCTTACAACTGCTGAAATCAAATACTTTCCATCATAATTATATTGCAGTCTTCCAAAATAAGATAATAATCTAGTATCAAAAAACCCATTTCTTCCTGTGAACCTACTATCTAATTCAACATCACTTGCCAGCTCAATGCTCGCATTTTCAAACCTATTGTCTTTAATATCATATCCAGTGGCTCCCATAAATTCTCCAGTAGATTTTACTACGGAAGTACCTAAAACAGCACTTATATTGTGTACATCATTAAATTGGTTTTCGTAACTAATAGTGGCATCAAATGTGTAATCTTTATAATAATCTAAAGTCTCTCTAACACTACTTCTAGAAACGTTACTGTTTTTTCCACTACCAAAATACGCGATAGGTTCAAAAATTTTACCTGCTACCTCTGCATAATTCCACTGAATACTCGATAGGGCCGTAAAATGATCAAGAAATTTATAAGATAATCCTGCGTTTCCGCTTAACTTCATTACTTTGCCTCTATTGAAAGTATCATCTATTTGAGCTAAAGGGTTTATAACTTCACCTCCTAAGCCTTCTGCTAATGTATAGTCTCCGTTTTCATCGTAAACCGTAAAAGTAGGCGCCATATTAATCGCATTAGAAAGCAGTGAAGAATTTGAATTTTCCGGAAGGTTTCTTTTGTTAGTCCTCATTAATGTCAGACCCGTAGTAAATTTAAAATTCTTAAGAAATTCTACACTATAGCTAGCATTATTCGTGAAACGCGTAAAATTAGACTTTGATCCGCCCACAATCCCGTCTTGTGTTAAAAAAGAACCACTGTAAGAATATGTTGAGTTTTTTCCACCTCCTCTAAAAAGAATATTGTGATTTTGAGTTGGCGCATTTTCAAATAATAAATCCTGCCAATCTGTTCCCTTTCCTAAACTTGACAAATCTGTAAAAGGGGGTGTATTTCCACCAGCCGCATAAGCTTCGTTAACAATAGCAGCATATTCTGTGGCATTTAAAACAGGGATTTTACGGGTGGTTTGTTGAAACCCTCCGTAAGCATTATATTCAACAGTTATGGGCATTTCTCTGCGTCCTTTTTTTGTTGTAATCAGAATAACACCATTTGCTGCTCTAACACCATATATACCTGCGGTAGCATCTTTAAGTATATTCATACTTTCAATGTCATTTGGGTTTAAAACACTTAGGTCTTCAATGATGTTACCATCAACTAAAATTAATGGTCTGTTGTCACCGTTAGTTGAAACCCCTCTAATACTAATAGTTGAAGCTCCACCTGGAGTTCCAGACTGAGTGGTAATATTAACACCCGCAACCTGGCCCTGCAATGCCTGTTCAATTCTTGTTGGGTTTAATGCCTCTATACTTTCGCTTGAAACAACACTAACCGCTCCCGTAATTTCCTTCTTGGTTTGAGTACCATAACCAATAACAACTACTTCGTCAAGCTTAGCAACGTCCTCTTGTAACGTTACAGATATATTATTACTATTAACAACAACCAGTTCTTTTGTAATGTAGCCAATGTAACTAAAGGTAAGTGTTGAACCTATTTCAACATCTGTAACTGTAAAATTACCATCAAAATCAGAAACTGATCCTTTGGTTGTGTTTTTTACAATAATATTTACACCAGGAATAGGTATTCCACTTTCGTCCTGAATAGTCCCGCTTATATTTACATTTTGGGCACTGGTAAATGCCATA
>DATCZQ010000069.1:0-14223 GCA_036525815.1 Yeosuana sp.
GGTTCAGTATTTGTTAAAACGACGATGCCAAGATTTAAATCTGGAATTAATAAGGTTTTGCTCAACATGCCTGGCAAACCACCTGTATGTGACACGACCATATTCCCTTTTTTATCGGTTAAATCCCATCCTAAACCGTAACCAGCAAAATGCGAATTGTAACGTGGATTTCTGTTAACATTTGTGGTAGTATGTATTTTCCAAATTTCATGTTGCGTAGATTCCTTAAAGAAATTCTTATCTAAATTGGCTCCATATTTGCCTTTATTTAGATGCATTAACATCCATTGACATAGATCGTTCACGTTTGCGTAAATTCCGCCTGCTGCACCATTGATCATTTCCTGATAATCAGGCAACACTTTAAAACTGCCACTTGTTGTAGAATGGGGAGATGCGAGATTACTTTTATCAGTTATATAATTTAAAGCAGGGAAAGAATGATCCATTCCTAACGGCTCAAATATTCTGGTTTTTATATATTCTTCCCAGGTCACACCTGTTTTTCTGGCTATTAATTCGCCAGCTACTAAGTACAGTAAGTTATCATAATCCCATTTTGTTCTAAAGGCAGAAACGGGTTTAAAATGCTGAAAACTTGATAATAAATCATCTATCGTAAAATCAGAGCCGTCCGGAAAAAACATTAAATCTCCCATACCAAGACCAAGACCACTGCGATGGGTTAATAAATCCTGAATATTAAAATTTTGCTGAACATACGGATTATACATAGTGAATTCAGGAATATGCATAATGACTTTATCGTTCCAATTGATTTTTCCTTCTTCTACTAATAAGGCTAAAGCTGCCGTTGTAAAGGCTTTACTATTGGAAGCAATCGCAAAATTAGTATGCTCATTAACGGGTTGATTAGATGCTTTTGATGTAACGCCAAAACCTTTTTCATATATAATTTTCCCATCTTTTACTATTGCGACGGCAGAACCCGCAACTTTAAAGGTTTCCATAGCATTGTTCACTAAAGAATCAACTTGCTCATTTGTAAGTTGAGCAAACATGGATAGGTTAGAAGTAATTAGAAAAAGAGCAATTAAAATAGATTGTTTTGATTTCATCATGTAGCGTTTAAATTATGATCATTTTAAGCGAAATTATAGGATGATTAAATTCAGGTTTTAATAGAATTTTTTAATTCAATCCATTTACTCATATATTTAGTGCTTTGCAAGGTTTGCTGCCGTAGCATCTGCCCTGTAAAATTATCCAAACGATGGGCTTTAATGTTTGTATGAATGCTGTTGATTTTATACATAAAATCTGAAATAAAAAGACGCTTATCAAAACGCGCATTCATCACAATAAATCCGTTTTTTTGTTTTCCATTCCAGAAAATCTTATCAGTGTATAGCTCTATAGCCTTATCTGCAAATTTTTGAGGATCATCTTCTATAAAACCATTAGCTTCAAAACCTCCAAACATGCCTTCAGCTGCAATAGTTGTCATCACACAAGGTGTTCCATTTAGCATGGCATCTATCAGTTTCCCCTTCAAACCTGCACCAAACCGCAAAGGAGCTAAACAAACTTTAGCATATTTCATAACTACATTTACATCATCAACAAATCCTTTTATTATAAAACCTTCTTTTTTATTGTCAAATTGATTTACTTTTTTAGAAGCATATGCACCATAGACATGCATTTCTGCTTGTGGTAGCTTTTTTCTGATTAATGGCCATATCTCAAACTTTAAAAACAATAAGGCGTCATAATTTGGGGCATGCATAAAGTTACCAATAGTGATAAAGTGTTCTCTTTCTTTAATTTTAGGTAATTTTTTCTTTAAATCTGCTGAAATACTATCAGTTAAAAATGGCAAATAACATAAAATATGTTCACTTACTTTAAACTGATTTTTTAATATTTCTATCTCTTCTTCAGAAATTATGAGGCTTAAATCACATCTATAAATACTGGCTATTTCACGTTTTGAGACCTCATTGAACAAATACGACTTGTCAAAAAGCGCTTCATCCTTAAGGGCCAGTTCCCTACCCTTTCGCAAACAATGTAAATCTTCTGTATCCAATATTTTTAAGGCTTCTGGGCACTGCTCTGAAACACGCCAACCAAATTGTTCCTCAACCATAAAACGGTCAAATAAAACAATGTCTGGACTTAATTCTTTTAAAAACTCATCAAAGCTTGATTTATTTAATTCAATAAAAACTTGCTGAATATTAAGAAGATTTAAATCAAATGCATGATCCTGTTTTGCACAGGCACTAGCAAAAGTTATTTTATAATTAAAAGATTGGAAAACTTGTATTAACTGCATCATTCGGCTTCCGGCCGCTGAACTTTTCGGTTCTGGCCAAACAAAGCCAATAATTAATACCTGTTTTGTCATAGAAATTATTTTATCAGAATCTGAAAATTTCAGTAATTCATTCTGGTTTAGGTTCTAAACTATACTTCATTCTAACTTGTTTAGCCCACTCTACTAATGCTTTAATTTGGTCATCAGAGAGCTTTGCTTCTTGATGTACTATAGTATATGAATATAACGGCATTTCCCTTTTTTCAATCATTTTAATGAATTCTTCCATTTTATGGTCTTTACGCTTTACCGAATTCCCGACCCAATTAGAAAAATTAAAATGTTTTTTTCCATCATTCACATGCCCAGCTAACCAATAATTAACAGGTGTAATATTGTTATACCAAGGATAACGCGTAAAATCGCTATGACAATCATAACAACTTTCTTTCAAAATTATCTTAACATTTTCAGGCGGATTAGTTTCTTCTAAAAATGGCTCGATAGAAGCTAATTCTCCTTGGTTTTTTTCAGGACCTAAAAATTGAGCAATCACTAATAACACTAATAAAGCTAAAAGGATTTTTTTTATCGTTTTCATTTTAGGTAATTTTAAAACTCTAAATTAACAAATTATTTAATGACTTTAGAACAATTACATAAAGAGTTAAGCTACGTCAATGCTTTACGAGCAAACAGATTAAAATATGCCAAAATAATTTTAGATGATTTAAGTTTGCTGCCTCAGCTAATAGCTATTATGTTTGTGACAGATGATAAAACTTCTTGGAAAGCCGCCTGGGTTTTTGAATATGTTTGTTCTGAATATCTTTATTGCATAATCCCACATTTAGATGAGTTTACAAAGAATATGCATAAGGTTCATTTTGATTCTGCCGTTAGACCGGTTGCTAAAGTGTGTGAGTTTCTAGCAAAAGCAAATTGTTCAAAAGAACCTAACCCCATTAAGTCGATGCTTTTACCAAAGCACAAAGAGTATATTATTGAGACTTGTTTTGACTGGATGATAACCAATCAAAAAATAGCAGTAAAAGCCTATTGTATGAATACTTTATATCTTTTCGGAAAAGACAATAAATGGATTCATCAGGAACTTGCCCAAATATTAGAACAAGATTATACGGGTCAAAGTGCCGGATATAAAGCCAGAGCCAAACATATTTTAAAAAAGATCAAAGCAAAGTAATACCCTTATAACTTCATTACCTTACTTAATTCTTCATCTGAAATTATTAGTAGTTTGTTTTTAACGATTCTTGAGGTTAAAGTTTTCCAATTCATATCTTGTTTAAAAATACTCTTTAAAATCGTATGCGCTTTCACAAATTCTTGATTATTCAATAAGTTGATAGCATACCAATATTTCATTTCCAAATTTTCAGGAAACAGATTTTGTGCACTTAAATATAAACTTTCAGCCATTTTGGAATCTCCTGCTTCCATTGCTACATCTCCTTTATTCATAAAATCATAGGCCTTTTGCACTTTTACTAATCGCTCCAGTTCTTGCACAGGGTTGGCATGATCTTCAACTCTCAAATCCATCACAATATCTTCCCAAGAATTTTCTGTTGCTGCAGCCTTTACTATTAAAATAGCTGCTGACTGGCTTCCCCTAATATCTCCCTTTTCAGCTTGTGCAGCTTTTAAAGCAGCTATCATTCTATCACTTAAATCACCTTTAGTTGTTTCAAAAGCCTTGGCCATTGCATCCCAAACGGTGTTTTTGAGCATCATATTAGCCTGAACTGAAAAGTTGCTACCTTGTGTGTGACCAGCTTCTTCAATACAAGAACTACCCGTATGTGTTGCAACGTCTCCTTTTATGTTTAAAAAAGCGACCTGCCTAAACATTTCGCCATTATCATTAGATAATAAAGCGTCTAATGCCTGTTGCGGTGACAGCCCTTGTTCCATTAAAGCTAAACCTTTTGGTCCGTAACTGGGATTTACGAACGATTGAGTGGCGACTACTCCTACTCCTGCTTTGCCATAAGTTACAACACTTCCTACACTAAACCAATGAGACTGTACTGCTACGCCAATATTTCCCGTTACTGAATCTCTTGCCACAATGGAATAGGTATGTGCTAAAGGTTCAGAAGATTTATAAACTTGTGAGGATACAATATGGGACAGAAATAAGATGAAAATAAAATATAATGATTTCATATATAAATATTTTTATACTAAGATAGCCATTCTAACTAATAAAATACTGAACAAAAATTCATAAACTCTAATTCGGTATTCGATATACAAATACCTATCTTTGCAAATCCTTGTTAAAACCAACATCGCATGTCATTATCAGAACTAAATGCCATCTCTCCAATTGATGGAAGATATAGAAATAAAGTTAAGGGTTTAGCTGCCTATTTTTCAGAAGAAGCACTTATAAAATATCGTGTTTTAGTTGAAATTGAATATTTCATAGCGCTTTGCGAAATCCCATTACCTCAACTTAAAACAGTTTCTAAAGGAGTTTTTGTTGATTTACGAGCTATTTATCAAACATTTTCTACTGAAGACGCCTTAGCGATTAAAAAAATTGAGAATGTAACCAATCATGATGTTAAGGCTGTTGAATATTTTATTAAAGAAAAATTTGATATTTTAGGTTTATCTGATTTCAAAGAATTTATACATTTTGGGCTCACTTCACAAGACATTAATAATACTGCTATTCCATTAAGCATTAAAGAGGCTATTGAACATGTTTATATTCCAGAATACAGTTATGTATATGAAAAATTAAAAACACTATCAAGTGACTGGGCCAACATCTCGATGCTTGCCAGAACACATGGACAACCGGCATCCCCAACACGTTTAGGTAAAGAAATAGAGGTTTTTGTAGTGAGACTAGAACAACAATTCAATACTCTTAAAAATATACCAAACGCTGCGAAATTTGGAGGTGCCACTGGAAATTACAATGCGCATCATGTGGCTTATCCAACTATTGACTGGAAATCCTTTGGAACCACTTTTTTAAATATTAAGTTAGGATTACATCATTCATTTCCAACCACTCAAATCGAGCATTATGATCATATAGCGGCTTTATTTGATAATTTAAAGCGTATTAATACCATCCTTATTGATTTGAATCGTGACATATGGACCTATGTATCAATGGATTACTTTAAGCAACGCATTAAAGCCGGTGAAGTTGGAAGTTCTGCCATGCCGCACAAGGTAAATCCTATTGATTTTGAAAATAGTGAAGGCAACTTAGGCCTTGCTAATGCTCTTTTTGAACATTTATCGGCCAAACTCCCCATATCTAGATTACAAAGAGATTTAACCGATAGTACGGTTTTAAGAAATATTGGTGTCCCCTTTGGCCATACTTTAATTAGTTTTAAATCTACTTTAAAGGGTTTGGATAAATTATTATTGAACGAATCTAAGTTCGCAGAAGATTTAGAGAATAACTGGGCTGTTGTTGCTGAGGCCATTCAAACCATCTTGAGAAGAGAAGGGTATGCTAATCCTTATGAAGCATTGAAAGGCTTAACCAGAACCAATGAAAGAATAAACCAAACATCAATTTCTAATTTTATTGATACTTTAGACGTGTCAAAGGCAATAAAAGAAGAATTAAACCGTATTACACCCAGTAATTATACTGGAATTTAATTTATGTTGACTGATAAACAATCTTTATTTCTTTGTGGACTACTGGGCATTGGTATTTTTGTTTCGGGAGTGCTGGAAATTTTAGATAATTTTATCACTAAAACGGTGCTTACTATTCTTTTTATTGTAATTATAACCAATTTAATTGTTACTGTTTCAAGAAAAAAAGAAGAAAAGGAATAGATTTAATCTATATAAATCAAAAAAGGCCTGCAATATTTGCAGGCCTTTTTTGTTACTTTTAGATACTATCTATTTTTTGAAGAAATCCATAATGCCTCCCAGCTGAGACTCATCAATATCTGAATTTTTCATGGCTTCAGCCAAAGTCATCATTTTTTCCGGGCTCATCTTATCTCCTAGTACTCGAACAATTCCAAATCCCATTTCATTAGAGCTAGCAAAAACTATAAATTCATCGGCCGTATCATCATTTCCTAAATACTTCACTGAAACTTTGGCGTTTTTATCGTTAAATTCCATCAGATCATTATACTTTTTGTCTTTTAAAATAGTTTTAACTTTCGCTAATTCTGTACTAAAAGCATCTAAATTATCTTTATCTAATCTATAGCCTAAAAAGTTTAATCGTTTTACCGAACTGTAAGCTTCCTTTTGATTGTCTGTTAATTTAGACTCATCCATTTTCAAAATAGAAACTGGCAAATCAATTGATGTAAAGTTTGGAGTTTCTTGATTATCGACATAATATCGTTGTAAACTTGCACCATCATTACAGCTCACTAAAAGTAGGGCTACGACAAAGATGAAGACTAAATTTTTAACTATTCGTTGCATGATTGATTAGTGTTTTTATATTATTTCTTTTTGTCTAAGTGTTGTCCACCTGGAATATTCATTTTGTCAGTAAGCTTTGAGATTTCATTTAAGTTAATATCTCCTGTTAAAGACACCACTACCGTTTCAATTTTTCGGTTTTCACCATTAATTTCAACGCCCTGTCCCTTCATAGCCTTATCAATGCCATTCACGTATATTAATAGCTCTTTTACATGGTCTGAATCTTTTCCTTCTTTCACATAGAACTTCACTTCAGAGCCATCATCTTTTACTTCCATTAATTCTTCTAATGAACCAGAACGAGACTTTACCCATTTTGTGATGTCTGCTGAAATAGATTTGTTATCTGTCACTAAAGTTTTAAAACTGGTGATACTGTTTACCATATCCATAAATGATTTTGCTTCAGGATCATCGACATTGATACCCATTTTTGCTATCATTTGAAACATTTTTGGTTTGATGGATACATAAGTCACATCTGAATTATCATTATATCTCTCAAAAATATCTTGAGCCATTGATAATGCCGGCATTAACATGATTGCCATTACGATTACTACTATTTTATTTTTCATGGTATTTGTTTTTATTTTATTTAAAGTTTTCATTGTTATTATTGGTTATTTGGTTTAAAAATTAAGCTTCTTGTATTTTCAATTTCATTAAGGTAACCTATTGTAGAGGTGCCTTTATCCATTTCATTAAGGTAATTTACAGTTGAAGTACCTTTATTAAAATGGGTTGAGATCATAGCTAACGATTTTACTACTTCATTGTAAGCCATTTGTGGGTCATCATAAGTTCCTAAATCATCTTGTGTATTTGACTTAAAATAAAACCCTATCATAAGAACTGCTACTGCTGCGACAGAAATCCATTTGTAATTAAAAATACGTTTAGTTTTTAATGGAACGGCTTTAGTAAATTGCTCTTCTTGATTTACTTTAAAATATGCGAACATTGGTTTATACATTTCTAAATGTGGCGCTACAGTTTCTTGAGAAAAATAGTTTTTTAACTGTTGCTCTTCCTTTAGAGTTGTTTCTCCGTTTTCATACTTTTCAAGTAATTTTTCTATATTATTTAATACCATAACTGTGTGTATTAGTTAATTTTTCACGTATTGTTTTTCTTGCTCTAGATAAGGCGACTCTTACTGCTGTATTATTCATATCAAGCATGTCACTAATCTCATCTAATTCGTATTGTTCTATATCTCTTAATTGAATTACCATTTTTTGTTGTTCCGGTAAATCTGCTATAATTCTTCCCACCCAATCTAAACTGTCTTTATTTTCTATATCCTTTTGTAATGATATATTATGATCTTGATAATTACTGTGTACAATTTTTAAATTTTGAGCCTGTTTTGATTTTAATTTATCTAAACAAAAATTCTTTGTCATGGTCATTGAAAAGGCTTCAACATTTTTAAATTCTTCAAGCTTTGATTGGTTATTCCAAAGTTTAATAAGAACTTCTTGTGTTGCATCCTCCGCTTCTTCCGTTGATACTAACAATCGTTTTGCTAAACGAAACACTTTATCTTTAAAAGGCATGACAATATTTAAAAATTCTGTCTGCGTCATTTTCTTTTTTTGGTTTGGTATAGTTTGGTTTTAAAAATGCTTTTTAGGGCGTTTGATATTACGACGAATAACAATTAAATTTGTTACAAATTATTTTAATAATACAATAATGTAAGTAATTTTATAGTTTGAAAACAATATATATCAAAATTGCTCTACATGAAAAATTTCAAAGCCCTAATACTTGTCTTATTAACAACCCTTTTATTAACGGGTTGCTTTGAAGATAATGATGACACTACCATTTCAGCAAATGAAATCAGTGATTTTGTTTGGAAAGGAATGAATTATTTTTACTTGTACAAAGACAATATACCTGATTTGGCAAATGACCGTTTTTCTAGTAACGAGGAGTATGCCAATTATTTGAATGAGTATGCCGCACCTGAAGATTTGTTTGAAAGTTTAATATATCAAAGACAAAACGTTGATAGACACAGTTGGATTGTTAATGATTATATTGCATTAGAACAGTTTTTTAGTGGTGTTTCCACAAGTAATGGTATGGAATTCAAGATTCTTTTAGAACCAAATACCACAAGCCAGCTAATGGCTATAGTGAAATTGGTATTACCAAACAGTGATGCTGACAATAAAGGTATTAAACGAGGGGATATATTTAATACCGTTAATGGTACCGCTTTAACTACAGCAAATTATAGCACACTATTATCAACAGATAGTTACACCATAAACAAGGCAACCTATGATGATAAAGGCACTCCTGAAACCACTGATGATGTTGTCATTTCAGGAAGTGAATCCATACCACTTAACAAATTAGAATACAGCGAAAACCCTATTTATAAAACGGAAATTTTCAATATTGGTGGAAATAATATAGGCTATTTAATGTATAATGGTTTTACTGCAAATTATGACAGCCAGCTTAATGATGTTTTTGCAAATTTTAAAGCCAATAGCATTAAAGATTTAATTCTCGATTTAAGATATAATCCAGGTGGTGCTGTAAATTCTGCCATTTTGTTATCAAGTATGATAACTGGTCAATTTAATGGAGAAGTCTTTAGTACAGAACAATGGAATAGTGAATTCCAAACATATTTTGAAAACGAAAATCCTGAATTGGTCATTAATAGATTCACGAATAATGATAATGGAACCGCTTTGAATAGTTTAAATCTTCCTAAAGTTTATGTTTTAGCAACTAAATCTTCTGCTTCTGCCAGTGAATTGTTAATCAATAGTCTTGACCCCTATATAGATGTTATACATATTGGTGATTTTACTTATGGAAAATATCAGGCATCTCGGACATTATATGATTCCAATAATTTTGGTCGTGATGGCGCCAATCCAAACCATGCCTATGCGATGCAGCCTCTCATACTTAAATCTTTGAATAAAGTTGGAAATACCGATTATGATAATGGATTAACACCCGATATTGAACTTAAGGAAAATTATTTGAACTTGGGTGTTTTAGGAGATGCCAATGAAACCCTTGTTGCGGCTGCCATTGCTCACATTGAAAATTCAGGAAAATTGATAAACATTCAATCTCGACCTCGAATTAATTTTAAATTAATTAATGATAGTAATAGCTTTATACCTTTGAACTATGACATGCATGTAGGCAAAGACATTCCTGAGGATATCATCAATAAAATGCTTTTTAAATAAAGTAATATCCCAATGGCTAATTTAAATTAGCCATTGGTTTTTAAATTATAAATTAATATTCAATCCTAGATTTACATTTCTTCCTCGTGTTGAATAGCCATATAATTCTTCGAAGTCTTCGTTAAAAATATTAGTCACATTAGCAAAAAGCAATACTTTATGGCTCATTAATTTATGACTGATATAAAAATCAAATAGATTATAACTTTTTAACAGAATCATATCATTCGCATAAGTAGTGCTATTATAAACAGCATCTTTTCTGCTATCATTAAATTGATAAGATAAACTCATAAAAGTTCTTTTAGTCATTTTATACATTAAGGAAGCGTTTATCTTAAATTCAGGAATTCTTAAACTTAAATTTTCTTCAACATGCGTATACGTAACATTACTAGTCCATTTGAATCGATTTGAAAAATTATAATCAGCGTTAAACTCTATACCGCCGGCCGTAAAAGAATCCTCAATGTTTTTGTACTGATACACAAAATTACCTAAATCAACAAAATCAATAAAATTAGTTTCCTTCCTATTAAAATATACAAGATTAAAAATGGCCTTATCCTTTAAACTAATCTCAACTCCAACCTCAGCGGTTGCATTTTCCTCAGGTTTTAAATCCCCATTTCCATAAGTTGGTTCAAACAATTGGTATAATGAAGGTGTAATATAGGCCGTACTATAACTAGCTAATCCTTTTATATAACCAAAATCAAGGTCCTTTTTAAATGAAGGATTTAAACTATAAACCAATTTAGATCCATATTCAGAATGATTATTTAAGCGTGCACCTGAATTAATATTCAGTCCAAAGTCAGATACATAAACCACATTCACATAAGGATCAATCAAAGTAAACTTGGCCATATCAGGATTTATACTCTGCTCTAAATTTGTACTTCCATAGGGCATTGCAAAACTCTCCATAGTGTTATATTGCATATTCAGACCCAAAACGGAATAGATTTTATCATTAAATTGATATCTGTTAAATAAGTCTGCAACTAAACTTTCCGCTTTATAAACCGCTGGATAACTGGAGCTTATTTCACGATTTGTGTTGTTATAAGCAGCATTTAACGTAATACTTCCATTTTTATATGCCAGTTCTGGAGAAATTCCAAAACGATACTGACTGGTTTTAGAAACATCCTCTATTTCAGGACCAGAATAAGTATCATCAAAATCAGCTTTAAAATTATCAAAACTTCCGTACAAATTAATTTTAATTGTTTCTGAAAAATGATAACCTATTTTAATATTACCATTTATAGCATTATAAACGTCCTTATCTGGTTCTATACCTCCTGATAATGATGATAAACCTCCTGTGTATTGATTTCCAAAACTGGCCAAATAACTAAATTTATTTAAAGTACCATTTACTGAAACTGAATTTCTAAAATCTTCAACATAATAACCAAGCTCATCTTGAGACTGGTTAGTGCCTAAAACACTTCTAAAACTTGCGGATATCGGTTTATTTGAGGCTTCTTTCAATTTAATGTTGATTACAGCGGTTGCAGCACCGGAGCCATAAAGCGTACTCGAGGCTCCCTTTAAAATTTCAATACTTTCTACCTGGTCTGCATTTAACAGGCGTAAATCATAATCATTGGCTATTTGTGAAGCATCCGTTAATGCTACACCATCAATCAACACTAAAACCTGCCGATTTCTTCCTCCTCTTATGTAATAATTTAAGTTTTGACCTGCATTACTTTTGGTTCCGTTAATTTCAATGCCAGCAGTATTGCTAATAATTTCTGCAATAGATTTGCCTTGCTGCCGTTCCAAATCTGTCTGTGTAATTTTAGTGATCACCTTACCTGAATTTTCACGCTTCAGTTTAAATTTTGAATCGGTTACTACAATTTCATTCAGTTGTTGTACTTCTGTAGAATCCATTTGCTTTTGTGCATAACTTAACATTGTTATACTTAAAAACAAGATGCTTAATACCTTTGTTTTTTGGTTCATTTAATTTTTAATGACTCGAGAGTAGTATGAGCAATCATACGTAAACTTTTATCCCGAAAGTTTGACTTATTTGTTTTGAAAAAGGCAGGTCTCCTGACTCTCGTCTTAATGTTGGTCTTCCCAGAAATTCTTTCCAGTGACTTGAAGTTGAACATTAAGCATTCCTTTTAGGGAACTAAGATTACAGTTGCGGGAACAGCTCTGGATTTTCACCAGATTCCCTTTTAATTCATACCTGAATAAAGGCATGAAACCAAATTTCAATGCGAAAGTAAATATTATCTTTTATTTGATGGCCAAAATGCTATTTTTTCTTTGTCATTTTATAAACTAAATAAATAAAGCCAACTAAAAAATGTAGTATTATGACGGTGGCAACTATATATATTGTTAAATTTGAATTGTTCCTCATGATCATGAATTTATTCAAAAGTATTAACAAACTAAATAAGCATCCGTTACAATTGTTACATTATTTCTCCATAAAATCTCTTGCTCAATTCCTTATTTTGTTGATCTTATTTTTTTCTTTAGGTTGTAAAAACGACCCCTCTAAAAATATAAAAGAACCTATTCAAGAAATAACCATTGTTTTAAAATATGCAAAAGGATTTTCAATAACAGATTATGGTAATTATAAAGTTTTAGAAATAAAAAATCCGTGGCCCAAATCTAAAAAATCCTATAAATATATTTTGGCTTCCAAACAGATTATTTCAAAAAATCAATTCCATAAAAATGATTATGAGGCTATTATAAGTATCCCGGTAAAAAAATTGGTTTTAACATCAACAACACATATTCCTTCTTTAGAATTATTAAAGGAAGAAAAAACCTTAGTAGGTTTTCCTGGGGTAAATTACATTTCTTCAGAAAAAATCAGACACTTAATTGATCAAGGCAATATTAGGGATTTAGGCAAAAATGAAAGTATAAACACTGAAGTTATATTAGAACTATCACCAGATGCCGTTATTGGTTTTGGAATTGACAATGACAACAAAACTTTTGAGACTATTAAAAAATCAAATATCCCGGTGATTTATAATGGTGATTGGGTAGAAAATTCGCCATTAGCCAAAGCGGAATGGATTAAATTTTTTGGATTTCTGTATAACAAGGAAAAACAAGCTGATTCTATTTTTAATACTATTGAAAAAAGCTATCTAGAGGCTAAAAAACTGGCTGCAAAAGTAAACTACCAACCAACTATTTTAAGTGGTGCCATGCATAATGACATTTGGTATTTACCAAACGGTTCTAGTACTGAAGCACAATTATTATCAGATGCCAACACCAATTATCTTTTTAAAGAAACAAAAGGAAGTGGGAGTTTATCTTTAAATTTCGAAACGGTTTTTGCTAAAGCCCAAAACGCTGATATTTGGTTAAGTCCCTCAAATTATAGTAGTTTAGAGGCGCTTAAAATAAATAATGACCATTACACGAAGTTTAAAGCCTACCAGAACAAAGCTGTTTATTCATTCACCAATACGACTGGTAAAACAGGAGGTGTTCTATATTATGAATTGGGCTTGACAAGACCTGATATCGTTCTTAAAGATTTAATCAAAATATGTCATCCTGAACTGTTAGAAAATTATGAACTGTATTTTTTTAAAAAATTAGAATAATTGATCAGTAATAAAACATATCCGCATTCATTTGTCATTCTTGCTTTAGTCTTGGTGTTTTGTTTTATTTTAAATATTAGTTTAGGCTCTGTATATATTCCATTCAAAGATATTTTTAAAAGTATCATTGGCGCAGCCACAGAACAGGAATCCTGGCAATACATCGTTCAAAATTACAGGCTCCCAAAAGCATTTACTGCTATTCTGGTTGGTTCTGGTTTAGGTATTTCAGGACTTTTGATGCAAACCTTGTTCAGGAATCCTTTAGCCGGTCCTTTTGTATTAGGCATAAGTTCTGGTGCCAGTTTAGGGGTGGCTCTTATTATTTTAGGATCCAGTCTTTTTGGTGGTATTTTCACCTTACTCATCATTTCAAAATGGAGTATTGTAATTGCTGCAAGTCTGGGCAGTTTCTTAGTATTAATGTCTGTTATGGTGGTCTCTATAAAAATAAGAGATACCATGGCTATACTTATTATAGGTCTGATGTTTTCAAGTATTACAGCCGCTATTGTTAGTGTGCTTTCTTATTTTGGATCTGCTCAACAATTACAGCAATACATTTTCTGGGGATTTGGTAGTTTAGGAAATTTATCCTGGAATGAACTAGGCATATTCT
>DATCZQ010000070.1:0-6976 GCA_036525815.1 Yeosuana sp.
ACAATTATGTGGTTAATCACTCTGAAAATGAACCCGAATTACTTCAGGAATTAACAAGAGAAACCTATCAGAAAATTTTACAACCACGAATGCTGAGCGGTCATTATCAAGGAAGACTATTGAGTATGATTTCAAAATTAACACATCCGAAAAACATTTTAGAAATTGGGACTTACACAGGATACTCTGCCTTATGCTTAGCTGAAGGGATGCAAACTGATGGTGAATTACACACTATTGATATCAATGAGGAATTAATAGATTTTCAACGAAGCTATTTTGACAAATCACCTTATAGAAAGCAAATTTTTCAGCATTTAGGAAATGCTTTAGACATCATTCCGTCACTTAATAAAACCTTTGACCTTATTTTTATTGATGCAGATAAAGACCATTATCCCGCTTATTTCAACATCATCATAGATAAACTAAATCCAGGCGGCATCATTTTATCTGATAACGTCCTTTGGAGCGGAAAAGTTATTGAGCCCTTAAAAGAAGATGATTTTTCAACCAAAGCTTTAATAGAATATAATACCTTATTAAAAGAAGATAAAAGAGTAGAGACCGTTATTTTACCTATTAGAGATGGCTTAACCATTAGCAGAAAAATATAAATTAGTATATCCATCCTACTGTATGTTAAATTATAAACTTTAGAAATCTTATCTATTTAAGAAGCTAATTCTAAAACTTTCACCCCTGTAAACGTCGCTTTTTTACCTTCTATTAATTTGGAAATTGTTTTGAAAAACAATTCATTATCAAATGGTTTTGTAATAATATCATCAAAACCTATCTCGGTCTTATTTTTTCTAACTTCATCAGCACTAGAGGCCGTTAATGCCACAATCGGTATTTCACTATCTAATTTCTTAATTTCAATAGTTGCTTCATTACCATCCATAATTGGCATGTTAATATCCATCAATATAAGATCATATTTATTGCATTTAAAGGCATTTAAGGCTTCAAGACCATTTTGTGCAATATCGAATTTGTAATTTTCTTTTGTTAATAAATTACTGGTTACAATTTGATTGATCTTATTGTCTTCTGCAATCAATATTTTATAGTTTTTAGAATTTGATGCTGAAAACACATTACTTGTACTTTTTCGCTTTTGGTCTTCAATTGCTTTATGATCTATTTTAAAACTTACATTAAAACTAAAAGTTGACCCTAATCCTAAATCACTTTCTAATTCAATTTTGCTATCAAATAATTCCACTAGTTTTTTAGTTACAGAAAGACCAAGACCAGTTCCTTGATAATTGATGTTAATATTTTCATTCAATTGTGAAAAATTTTCAAAGATCACTGTTTGTTTATCCTTTGGAATACCCATGCCATCATCTTCTACTTCAAATCGAATTTGTACATTTTCAGCAGCTGAATTTAAAAGAATTACTTTGACAAAAATATTTCCGTTTTCTGTAAATTTTATACTATTCCCAATTAAATTAAACAAAATTTGGGTTAATCTTATTTTATCACATTCAACAAATTCTGGTAGTCCTTCATCATAAGAAATATGAATTTGGTTATTTGATTCCTCTAACCTGTACTCAAATGAATCTACAATATTTTGAATGAGTGACTTTAATTTAACGGAAACATTATTGAGTTCAAATGTATTTGATTCGATTTTACCTGCTTGTAAAATGTCATTTATTAAATTTAATAAATAATCACCCGAGTATTTTAACGACTTTAAATATTTGGTGTCTCGTGCAGAAAAATTATTATTCTTTAGCATTAAAGAGGTTAACCCAACAACGCCATATAAAGGTGTTCGTAATTCATGTGAAACATTAGAAATGAATTTGGTTTTTAATCTTGAGGATTCTTCAGCCATTTCTTTAGCTATTTCTAATTTTTTATTTTGAGCGACAAGAATTTTACTTAATTTCCTTTTTGAGGCATAAATAATAAATAGCCCCACAAATAGTACTAGTAATAACAACGCCGTAAAAGTGATATAGGTATTAAAGTTTTTTGCTTCCTGAGTGATTTTTTCTTGAAGACTTCTACCTTCATTAGCCCATTTGGCATCTTGTTTATATAATTCAATATTCAGTTTTGAATCAAAAATAGTTTCTTGATTTCTTTTTTCTTCATTAATATACCTTTCTCTTTTGTAATCATTTAGTTTTAACATTGCATAGGCCAAATCGCTATGCCCCGTTTTTTCTAAAGAGATGGAATGGGCTTTATATATTTTACTTAATAACAAATTGTTATCTAGATTTTCCTTTTCCTGTTTTAAAGTATTTAAGGCAATTTCAAATTTATCATTAGCTAAGTTATATAGGTTTCTTTTTAAATATAAATCTCCATAATAATAGTTAAACTGACTCTTATAATAATGATTAGAAGATAATTTAGCCAAATTATCTTGAGCACTCAATAAGTAGAATGTTGCATCATTCAGTTTATTGTTTTCTAAATATAAGGCGCTAAGATTAATGTTAATCTGAAATAATAAGCTTTGTCCATTATTAGTATTATCGCCGTCATCGTTTTTGATTTTTAAAGCGTATGTATTAGCTTCTTTAAAAAATGGCACCGCAGCTAAAGAATTAGTTTTTGCACTATTTAACAAGCCTATGTTAAAATAGGAGACAGCTGTTAAGTAATTATCCTTAATTTGTTTAGAATGTTTTTGCATTCTTAAAAAACTGGACTTGGCATTCTCATGTTTATGCATGTGCATATAAAGTTTGCCAAGCGTAAAATTAGCAAGAGCACTGCCATAATCATCATTCAGAGAATCTGATAATTGCCTCGCTTGATTTGCTTTGTTAAAAGCGTTTAATATGTCCTTCGTACTATAATTATTAGAAGCTACAGTATTGAAATTATCGATTTGATTTCTGGAACCATAATCACTTTGACTAAAAGAAAAAGAAAAAGCAAGTAGGTAAATGAAAAGCACTATGTCTTTCATAAGTCGATCATTATAGGTTTGGGATTACCAATCTAAATACAATAATCGATTTGTCTATTTTAATGAATAATATATTTGTTAAAGGGATTGCTTTTTACGATTAAAAAATAATGCATGCAAAAAAAATCGGTGAAATGACCGCGATAAATACTACAATTTACGTTTTACAGAACCTGTAAAATCATCGATGTCGTCTTTGACTCTTTTGATTTCGTCTTTTATTCCTTTGGTTAAATCAGCGTCAATTCCGTTCTTTTCCGCGCTTTTTGTAATCTCACTTTTTATGTCGTTGGTAGCATCTTTAAGAATTCGCATACCTTTTCCTAAGCCTCGCGCTATTTCAGGTATCTTGTCTGCACCAAAAACCATAACCACAATAAAAAGTATGAATGCTATTTCAGCACCACTTATAAACAGAAATGTAGGTTGTAGTATCACGATACAAATATAGTAAGTGTTTCATTAGAAAAACAAAAAGCCGACTATAAAAAATCGGCTTCATATGTTAATTTATTTTCAATTTTTAACCTTATCCTTAAACCGGTCAAAAGCGCTTTGTTTAATTTCCTTTGGCCAAGAGTTATTACTTGTATCCACATCTGCAGTTTCTAAATTAGGATCTACAACAATGCTTACAATTTCTTTATCGGAGGCAATTCCCTTGCTCACTTCTTTATCATTTAAGCGCCAGATTTCTGCTGGATAAGTCACCTTACTTTTTGAACCATCAGCATAAGTATACTCAACAATTATTGGCATTACGAGACCACCTGGTTTCTCAAAAGTAATATTGTAAAAATATTTTGGTTGTTTGATCTGTACCCTTTCCGCTTCCGTAAAATTATCCATAAGGTATTCTTTTAATGAAACGGAATTATCTAGGAGACTTCCCTCTTTCAAATTTTCAGTAAAATCTTCACTTCCTTCTTCAACCATATATACCAAAGGACTTGACTGACGACCTCTGAAATTATATCTTTTTGCTAATTCCTTTGCATAGGCATTAGGCTCTGAAGAAACGTAATATTTCTTAACTCCTTTTAAACCAATATCTACCCAATCTGTGGTATAAAACCAGCCTCTCCAAAACCAATCTAGATCCATAGCAGAAGCATCTTCCATGGTTCTAAAGAAATCTTCTGGACTAGGGTGTTTGAACATCCATCTATGAGCATATTCCTTAAAAGCATAATCAAACAATTCACGTCCCATGACTGTTTCTCTTAAAATATTCAATGCAGTTGCAGGTTTTCCATAGGCATTTTCTCCAAAATCATAGACGTTTAAACCTTTAGACATAATTGGAGCAATAAAATCCTGATCGCCTTCCATATAAGGCACAATGTTCTTTGCAGGACCCCGTCTTGAGGGATAAATTTTATCATCTGGCGATAATGCCGAAGGATAAATTTTACCAAAATCTTGTTCCGCAATATACTGTACAAAACTATTTAAGCCTTCATCCATCCAGGTCCATTGGCGTTCATCACTATTTACAATCATAGGGAAAAAATTATGACCCACTTCATGTATAATCACACTTATCATACCATATTTGACTCTATCACTATATGTTCCATCTTCTTCAGGCCGTCCATAATTCCAACATATCATGGGATATTCCATACCTTGATTTTTAGCATGTACTGATATAGCCTTGGGATATGGATAATCAAAAGTCATGTTTGAATAAGACTTTAAAGTACTTGCTACAGCAATTGTTGACCATCTCTCCCACAAAGGATTCCCTTCTTTTGGATATAAGGATACTGCCATAACATTTTTATTACCCACTTGCACCGCCATCATATCCCAAATAAATTTTCTTGAAGTTGCAAAAGCAAAGTCACGTACATTCTCAGCAGACATTTTCCAAGTTTTTTTACCCTTTGAAACCTTTTTTTCTGCTTCCTCTGCTTCTGCTTGTGTTACAATTAAAACTGGCTTATCATATGATTTTTTAGCTTGCTCATAGCGATCCAACATTACTTTAGTAAAAACCTCTTTCCTATTCATAAGGGTTCCTGTGCCGTCTAAAATAAAATCAGCTGGCACAGTAATATTTACCTCAAAATTACCAAATGGCAAAGCAAATTCGTCTCTACCCCAAAACTGAGAATTTTGCCATCCTTCAACATCATTATAAACAGCCATTCTTGGATAAAATTGAGCAATTTCATAAGTTCTATTGCCGTCTTTTGGAAAATATTCGTATCCAGATCGGTCTCTTAAGGGTACGTGATCATTAATGTGATACCACCATTTTATATTAAAAGAAAATTTCTCTCCGTGTTTCAGGGCCTTTGGCAAATCAACTCGCATCATAGTACTATTAATCATATAATGCAATGGCATTCCATTTGTTTCCTCTACTAACTGAATATTAAATCCACCATCAAATGGTTCCTTCATATACTCAGCCACAAACGAAGAAGCTTGCTGCACAGGGCTTATACCAGTACCCTCAATTAAAGGGGATTTAGAATTTTTAGCCCGCATATTTTGATCTAATTGTATCCATAAATAACCTAAATCATCTGGCGAATTATTGGTGTAAGTAATCGTCTCAAAACCAGTTAATTTTTGTGTTTTATCATCAAGTTCTACATCCATTTTATAATCAGCCTGTTGTTGATAGTATGCACTACCTGGCGCACCAGATGCAGCTCTATACATGTTAGGCGTGGAAAACTCATCATACAATTGCCTAAATTTATTAGTGTTCACATGTCCAGTTTTTTTATCAGTAGTTGTTTGATTTTGATCTTGAGCGAAAAGACTTCCTGTAGCGACGACTAAAGAAAGAAAATAATACATATTTTTATTCATTCTGAACTTTTAATTAAATGTGAATATTTGACCCCTTTATTAATTAAAATGGCTTTCGAAATTACTCAATTAATAGGTCTAACTGTATTTTTTAGTTAAAATTTAACAATGCCTTTTTATTGTTTGTATTGAGTAAAAAGCTTTTTTGATTGGAGTTAATTTTAGTTTTAATCATATTTTGCTGATCTTCAAATAAATCAAACAAAACTTCATTAGTGATTTCAATAGATTTTACCTCCGTAACGTTCTGTATTTCAATGTAACATTGTATAATATCAATATCATATTCCTTACCAATAAAAATAAGATTCACGTCCTTACCATTAATTCGTACCCTAATTTTACTTCTTAAATAAGTCTCAATATATTTATTAACCTCCTTTGTTTCTTCTTTCCCTGCCAATACAATATTTTCATTATATCGCTCCCTTAATACTTTTTCAAAATCATCAATAAATATACGTGTAGTAATTTGCAATGACTGTTTCTCTTGAATATAATCAACCTGTGTTACACTAATGTAATATTTATGAAAGCCTGAAAACGCCATCAAAGGAAGTATAACTATTAATAAAAATATTTTTATTCTTTTCATTTTTAAGTATCAACAAATGTGTTGTTAAAAGTAGTTTATTATAATAGCTCAAAAAGCATTCCAAAAAAATCAATCCTTTTTTAGGTTCAAATTATTGATATACTGTTTGTGTTTGACTTCTAAGAACTGCCATATTTTAAGATCAGATTGATTATTACAAGCCATCATAAAATTTTCATCTTCTTGACAGAAATAAAAAAAATCCATTATTAAAGACTCCTGTAACGGATTTAATTTAAAAAAAACATTTGATAATCTGGCTTTTATAGTATACAATAATTCATCCTTAGCTTCCAATGCCACCTGTTGTTTTAGCATTTTAGTTCTACCGGAAATAGCATTTAAAATGGGGTTAAGAGGAATAAAACCTCCTCCCGTTGTTGCTTCATTTAGCCTTCGTTCACTTTGTGTTGCAATTTTTCCAGTATAACCTGGTATCCCTACATCATAAAAATTGATGGGCGGATTGCCTTCTGTATGGTCAATATCTGAGAGTAAATTACCTGTTAAAATCCTTCCGACAATGACCTCTTCTAATTGGTTGATTTCCTCTTCTAAAACAACTGTGAGCGTCTTTTTTAAAACAAGATCTTCATTTATTA
>DATCZQ010000071.1:0-29504 GCA_036525815.1 Yeosuana sp.
GCAACAATACCATTCTATAATAATCACTATTAAACAAAATGGCATTACTGTTCCCTAATAAATTATCTATAAGTTTAGAGATTCCGATTAAAATAACGATCAATATTCCACCACTAAATTTTTCAGGAATAAGCACGTATAATTCATTAATATTCAAAATAATTACCAGAAAAATAAAGCCTCCTATGATATATAAATTCAAAGAGCTTTTTTGGTATAATTTTTCCAATTCAATCGTATTATTTTCATTTAATAATTTAGCGGTTAGGGGACTGATGATCTGGTGTAAAGATCTCAGCGGAACCCCTATCACACTTGCAATATATATAGCCACTCCATAATAGGCTACTTTCTCTATGTCGACATAATAACCTAACATAAACTTATCAATTTCTAAAATTAAATTAGCTACTGAACCTGCTATAATGATCAAGGCGGTATATTTTAATACCCGTGACAAACTTTTAAACCGGTGAAATTTTAATATGGGTTGCCTTAAACTAAAAGCATAAATGGCCATTAGAACCATGCGCAAAAAATAAATTCCCACAATGCCATCAATCAACTCTTCAACGTTTAACCATCCAAAATACAAACAAAACAATAAAATGGTAGTTCCTAATCTATGGAATACCTCTTTCATGAAATTACCCCAAACACTTTGCATCTGCACTCTGCTCCATGCATAAAAAACTTCAAAATAGGCAAAGGTTATCGCGGAAATATATATGAGCCAATAATAGTCCTTAATTATAGCATTTTTTTGAGAGAGCCAATTACTGATAACCTCAAATGAAAACTGCCCGATGAGCCCTAATGGAACGATAATAGCTAAAGGCAAAAACAGCATTAAGGTTAAAAAACTATTTTGAGACTGTCTGGTCTTAAAAATAGTATAAAACTTAATAATCGTATTATTCGTGCCAAAAGCCATTAAAGGCATCATAATATTGGCTGTAGAAAGCATAAAAGTGATGAGCCCAAAATAAGTATCACTAATAAAATTGGTAAATAAAAATAAGACGTTTATAGCTCCTATTCCAAATCCCAAATAGGTAGTGATCGTGTTTTTAATAGATTGTGAAGCAACAATTCCCATTATATTAATTTAGATAAGGATTCTGTTAGAAATTTTCTGTGATACTTTTGCAATCCAATTGGATTCGTACATAATTCACCTTTTTTAAATGCCTTATAATGATTTAAGATAATGTTTTTTAAAGCGCTATAATCATCATAGTATAGATAGTCCCCTGTATTGGTTTCCTTTATAATGGTTTCAACATCTGAACCTTTTGGACCAATGCCTATAATTGGTCTGCCAGAGACCATATATTCGAATAATTTTCCGGGGATGATGCATTTGGTATCTTCAGAATCTATTTCAATCAACAAGAGTATTTGAGATTTTTTTTGAAACATAATAGCTTCTTTATGTGACACATAACCCACATTATTAATATAATTACTTAAATTATTTTTTTTAATGGAATCAAGTATATTTTCACTGATGAGTCCCACAAAATTAAGCTGAAGATCTAAAGAAAAATCTTCGTTTTCTTGAATGATATCATTAAATACTTTCCATAAGACCTCAGGATTTCTTTTTGAAAGTAATGAACCAATATGAGATATGGTGAATTTAATATCTAATGTCGCTTTTTCAGAAGGCACCATATCATAGCCATTGGTAATGACATGAATTGGCTTATTGGTGATGCCTTTAAATTCTTCTTTTGTAACCAAACTGGTGACAATAACTTGATCAGCCCCTGTTAAAACCTCCTTCTCTAATAATTTATGTTTTTGTTGAGATTTCTTTGTTAATCTTAACTGCTTATGATAACCTATGCTCGTCCATGGATCTCTAAAGTCCGCTATCCACTTCACCCCTAGTTTTTCTTTGATTTTCAGGCCTATAAGATGCAAGCTATGCGGCGGTCCGGTAGTAATGATGGTTTCTATCTTTTCATTTTTAATATATTCCGAAAGAAATTTTACGGAAGGTTTTACCCAACCCACACGTGCATCAGGCATAAAGAGATTGCCTCTTGCCCAAAGCATTATTTTTTCTAATAATTTTTGAGTGTTTTCCTCTAAAATAATACCTCTACTGATGTCTTTTGATTTTTTGTTGGAAAGGATTCGCGCAAATTTATAGGGTTCAGAAATGGGCTGTTTTATGATTTTGAGGTCCGAGGAAACTTCACTTAGAAAACTTGTATCCATGATGGGGTAATTTGGGTTCTCAGGGACGTAGACAATGGGTTCTATGTTAAATTGGGGTAGATATTTAACAAATTTCAACCAACGCTGTACGCCCGGCCCTCCGGCAGGTGGCCAATAATAGGTTATGATGAGTGCTTTTTTACGCACTGTCATTCTTTTTTTTCTTAAGTTGATATAGTAAACCTAAAATAACCAATATACCAACTAAAATGGAGCTTCCTAAAGAAATGGCACTGCCCGTTTTTACGACATCCGGATCAAATTTAAACTCAATGATATGTTCACCAGCAGGAATTTCCATGCCTCTCAAGGTATAATTTACACGCCTATGAGTTGTTTCTTTACCGTCTATAAAAGTCTTCCATCCATAAGGATAATAAATTTCAGAAAATACCGCAAAACCTTCATGTCTATTTTTTGACAGATATTTTAAATAGTTCGGTTGGTGTTTAATAAGTTTTATTGAAGCTAAAGAATCCAGACTATAATTATCTTTAAGGGTGTTCATCTCTGAGTTATATACAGCCTTGTTTTTGTTGTCTAAATTTTCTAATGCTACTATTTCCTCATTTGCAGAATTAACTTTTTCTAAAGATTTGATAAACCACGCGTTGCCGTTAGCCTCTTCATTGGTATATGGGAAAACAGCACCCAAACTATCTTGAACTATGATATATTTGGTGTTAAGCATGTTAAGTACCTTTAAGTTGTTTTTGACCACATAAAAGTCAAACAACTCACTGTAGCGTTTTAATTCGGCTGCATTATAGCCATTTAACGAATTATGAAAATAGGATGGTTTTGCAGCACCGCCTACTAAATCGAATACGCGATAATAGCTGGTATCTTGTAAAATGTATTTATCGGCTTCATTTGCTACAAACGGTTTGCTTACCTGAATTGAAGAAACAAAATCGTCATTATTGACATAGCGTCTGTCTACACCAACTAGATCAAACAAAATTAGAATTCCGAAAATTACGATAGCCCATTTTTCTTTTATCTTATCTTTTAAATACATATAAATGGTACCTGCAGAAAGCAAAACTAAAACAAGGGTTCTTATCGTGTCTTGATTAAAAATAGTCTTCCGGTCTTCTCTAATAGCGTCAATAAATGCTTGTCCGTAATTCTGACGATAAAACCCGTCATTAACTCCAACAAAATCGAATAATGAGGCTTTAAACAATAAGAAAACCAATGATATACCACCTGTAATAATTGCCGTATATTTTAGTGCTTTTAACTTTTCTTCTTTGTTTTCATTAGCATTAAATACTTTTGCTAATCCCATAACAGCCAAAACAGGAATACATAATTCTAAGATAACCTGAATAGAGGTCACTGCCCTAAACTTATTGTAAAGCGGAATATAATCAATAAAGAAATCGGTTATAACCCCTAAATTTTTTCCGTAGGATAATAGTAAGGCAAAAACAGAACTTCCAACAAGCCACCATTTTAAGCGGCCGTTAACTAAAAATAAGGCAAGAACAAACAAAAATAACACGACAGCTCCCACATAAGCCGGTGCTTCAACTATGGGCTGGTCTCCCCAATACATAGGCGCTCGTTTAGACTCTTCTAAAGCTTGCGCTGGTGTTGCGCCCAGTGTTCTAAAAGCTGCATAGGTTTTGGAGTCCCTTCCAACATCTTCTCCATTGCCACCACCCATAAATCTGGGTATAAACAAATTGAATGTTTCGGCAAAACCATAACTAAACTGCGTAATATAATCTCTATCTAAACCAGAAGTTACTTCTTTTGAAGAACCATCAGGATTAATATTTAGTTCACTTTTTCCTCGTGTACTTTGTTTAACATATTCCTTTGTAGCCAATACGTTAGTTGCGTTAAGGGCCACAGATATAATAACAGCCACAATTAAAACACCAATAGCTTTAAAATAATGCCGCAAACCTTGTTTTTTATAAGCATCCAGTAAATAGGCAACCCCTATTATAATGACCAAAAACATTAGATAATAGGTCATTTGAAAATGATTCGCTACCAATTCCAAACCCATAGCTATGGTGGTCAGCAAAAAGCCAGAGATATATTTCCTCTGAAAGGTTAGCAAGATACCACTTAAAACTAATGGCATGTAAGCAATAGCATGTGCTTTACTATTATGTCCAACGCCCAAAATAATAATTAAATAAGTAGAAAACCCAAAAGCAAGCGCACCAAGAGTTGCCAGTTTAAAATCAACCTTCAACACTAAGAGAAGTATATAAAAACTAAAAAAATACAAAAATAAATAGTCGGCAGGTCTTGGTAAAAAACGAAGCGTTAGATCTAATTTCTTAATATAATTGTGAGGGTATTTAGCCCCTAACTGATAAGTTGGCATTCCCGCAAAAGCACTATTAGTCCAATACGTTTCTTCTCCGGTTTCAGCTCTAAAATCACTTTGTTGTTTACTCATGCCAATATATTGCATGATATCACTCTGAAAAATTTGTTTGCCTTGAAGAACTGGACTAAAATATAATAATGAAGTTATGACAAAACCTACTAAAACTAATAGGTGTGGTAGTACTCGTTTTATAGAAAATTGCATGAATTTGGATTAAAATCAATGATTCCGAAAATTAATCAATTTCTTCGTAATCAATATAGTCTCCTACGTTTTTATTTGAAGATTTAGTGTTTGGAACTTTATCGATAGTGACTTCTCCTTCTTTTCTAGGTGGTTCATTTTGTTTTTGAGATGGCCCTCCAAAACGCTCTTCTGCTTTTTTTGCAACATATTTTATTAATAATGGTGCAAACAACCTGGATAGTACTTTTAAAACATAATAAATTACTAATATGATCAGTATCGTTCTAATAAACCCAGTTGCAGATGCAAATTGTAACATAAATTAATTTTTAACAAAAATACAATTCTATACTTTTAAAAAACAGTCAAAAATGATAAAAAAACTATAAAATCTCTATATTTGAATAGCTTTAATGAGGCACTAAATAAATTGTCTTATATTGTTATAATGCTATAAAATTCAAAAACTTAAATCATGAAGCTAATCAAATCTACCTTCTTATTTATCTTATGCCTATCATCAGTAAAAACCTTTAGCCAATATACAGATGTCATAAATTCAAACAGACCTGGCGTTTCTAGAAGTGCCTTTTCAGTTGGAACGAATGTGGCACAATTTGAAATTGGTCCTTATATACTTAATGAAAAACGCACACCGGCAACAAAAACAGAAGTTTCTGGATTCGGAATAGATTTCGCTGCTCGATATGGTCTTTTATGGGAACAGTTAGAGCTAAATATTGAAGGAACCTATCAAAACGACACAAAAACATATTTTTCAAGCATTGCTTTTGATGAACCCCGTTCTAATTTTAAATTTGTAACCATAGGGGCAAAATATTTAATCTACGACCCTTATAAGAATTCTGAAAATGAAAAACCAAATCTATATAGCTGGAAAGCAAACCACAGCTTTAAGTGGAATTCATTAATTCCTGCCGTTTCTGTTTATGCAGGAGCTAATTATGATACAAAAAACAACCCATTTACTGCTCAAGGGATAGAAGGTTTTAGCCCCAAGATTATGATTGCAACACAGAATAATTTAGCTGGCGGCTGGGTTTTTGTAATGAATTTTATAAAAGACAGAATAGGTACCGATCAATCAGATTTTCAATATATATTGACACTCACCCATTCATTTAGCCCAAAATGGGTGATATTTGGAGAAACTCAGGGTATTCAAAGTGACTTCTATGCGGATAATCTTTTTAGATTTGGTGGTGCTTATTTATGGGGTAAAGATTTCCAATTAGATTCGGCCGTGACCTTCAACACCAAAGACACGCCTTCCGTTTTTAGTGTTAATTTAGGTGCTTCCTTCAGATTGGATTTTCATAAAGACAAAGAGATTGATAATGGCAACTCTGCCAAACAGGAAGGAGAAAGAAAATCTAGAGGGAACAAAAAAACAACAAAAGTTATTGAGGATTACAATAAGAAACATAAAAGGAAAAAAGAAGATTTTTAATAACGATACAGATATCACATTATAAAATGATTACAATCAAAGAAGTAAAAACTCAAAAGGAATTAAAAGAGTTTGTTAAATTTCCTTTTAAGTTATATAAAAACTCAAAATATTGGGTCCCTCCTATTATTAGTCAGGAAATTAAAACTTTTAACAAAAAGGAAAATCCGGTTTTTAAGGATGCTGAAGCTCGATTTTTCTTGGCATATAAAAATGACGAGCCGGTTGGTCGCATTGCTGCCATTATTAATTGGTTAGAGGTGAAAAATCAAAACCAAAAGAAAATGCGCTTTGGCTGGTTTGATTTTATTGATGACTTGGATGTTTCGAAAGCCTTATTTTCTAAAATTGAAGATATTGGAAAGGAAAATAATTTAGAATATACTGAAGGTCCTGTTGGTTTTTCAAATTTAGATAAGGTTGGTGTTGTAACTGAAGGTTATGATGCTATTGCGCCCATGATCACTTGGTATAATCATCCCTATTATGCCAAACACTATGAAGCGGCCTATTATAAAATTGAAAAATCATATTCTGAAAGTAGATTTCCTTTTGCAAATGTTAAACCTGAGACCTTTTTAAAAGCTCAGGAGTTAATTAAAAAGCGTTATAATTTAACGGCTTTATCATTTACCAAAACGTCTGAGGTGATGCCTTATGTAGATAAAATGTTTGATTTATTTAATACATCATACGCCTCATTATCCTCATTCGTGGCGATAACTGATATTCAGAAGGAATATTTTAAGAAGAAATTCATAAGTTTTGTGAATCCCGAATACATCAAATTTATCATTGATAAGGATGATAAATTAATTGGTTTTGCCATAGTTTTACCGGCTTTTGCTAAAGCATTGCAAAAAGCTCAGGGTAAATTATTTCCTTTTGGTTTTTTACACATTCTTGATGCGAAAAAAAATAGTAAAGATGTGATCTTTTATTTAATTGGTATTGATCCTGAATACCAAAACAAAGGTGTTCACGCCGTTATTTTTAATGAATATTATAATGTTTTTACAAAAAAAGGAATTGAGACGTGCTATAGAACTCCTGAGTTAGAGGACAATTATGCGATACATCAAATTTGGAAACATTTCTCTCCTGAAGTATACCGGAGAAGAAAAACATTTAGAAAAACTTTATAAAAATAAAAAGAGCCACTTTTTGAGTGGCTCTTTTTATTTATCATATATTATTATTCACCCATGGCGGCCATAACAGCAGCAGACAAACGCTTATAAGTCCCATTTTCAAGCCTTGATCTTATGGCATCAAAAGCATCAAGAGTAATTCGTACATCTTCTAAAGTATGCGTAGAAGTCGGTATTAATCTTAATAAGATTAAACCTTTAGGGATAACCGGGTATACCACTATTGAGCAGAATATTCCAAAATTTTCTCTTAAATCCTTTACTAAAGCCATGGCCTCAGGAATACTCCCTTCTAAATATACTGGGGTTACACAACTTTGAGTAGTGCCAATATCAAATCCTCTTTCTTTAAGACCCGATTGCAGGGCATTGACATTCTCCCATAGTTTATTTTTAAGTTCTGGCATTGTTTTAAGCATTTCTAAACGCTTGCGTGCCCCAACTACTAATTGCATTTGCAAAGATTTTGCAAACATTTGAGAACGTAAATTATATTTTAAATAATCAATAATTTCTTTATCAGCAGCAATAAAAGCACCTGTACCAGCCATTGATTTTGCGAAAGTTGCAAAATACACATCAATATCATCCTGCACGCCTTGTTCTTCACCAGCTCCAGCACCTGTTTTTCCTAAGGTTCCAAAGCCATGAGCATCATCTACCAAAAACCTGAAATTATATTTTTTCTTTAATGCGGCTATTTCTTTTAATTTTCCTTGTTCACCACGCATACCAAACACTCCTTCAGAAATAACTAAAATACCTCCTCCAGTTTGTTCTGCCATTTTTGTGGCTCTATCTAGATTCTTTTCTAAACTTTCAACATCATTATGCTTATACGTAAAACGTTTTCCCATATGCAAACGCACACCATCAATGATGCAAGCATGAGCATCTACATCATAAACAATAATGTCATTTTTATTAACTAAGGCATCAATGGTTGAAACCATCCCTTGATAACCAAAATTCAAAAGATAAGCTGCTTCTTTATTAACAAATTCAGCTAATTCATTTTGTAATATTTCATGAAGATCTGTATGACCAGACATCATACGTGCTCCCATCGGATAGGCCGAACCATAAGCTGCACCAGCTTCAGCATCTACTTTTCTAACCTCAGGATGATTTGCTAAACCTAAATAATCATTAATACTCCAGGTAATCACGTCTTTACCCTGAAACTTCATACGGTTAGAGATTTGACCTTCTAATTTTGGGAATACAAAATATCCCTCAGCTTGTGATGCCCACTTTCCTAGCGGTCCTTTATCCTTATAAATTTTTTCAAATAAATCTTTCATTAATATTTATGTTAATGCTATTAAAAAATTCAATATAACTTCTAATGAAAAGAGTCAGGTTACATGAAAATTGAATATTATCAAGTGCAACCCTTAAAGCTTTATATTCTTAGTTAGTTGGAGCAAAATTAAATATTTATATTGTTTGCACATAATTTTTACTCCTGAATTATTAATAAAATAAAAAAAGAGATAGTAATTTGTTTTTTAACAATACTATCTCTTTAATATCTATGGAGATTACTCTATTTTATGTATTCAATACTTTGCGCTGCTTCCACATTTATGCTATCAAAAAAGCCTTGTTCTTTCATCCATTTATCACTATATATTTTACTCATATATCGTGATCCATGATCTGGAAAAATAACCACTACATAATCATTCTTTTTGAAACGTCCTTCTTCTCCTAATTGCTTAATAGCCTGCATAGCCGCTCCAGAGGTGTATCCTACAAATAACCCCTCCGTTTTGGCGATTAGTCTCGCCGTGTGGGCGCTTTCTTCATCGGTGACTTTCACAAATTCATCAATGGTATCAAAATCTGTAGCTGATGGAATTAAATTTTTTCCAAGTCCTTCAATTCGGTATGGATAAATCTCTTGTTCATCGAATTCTTTGGTTTCATGATATTTTTTAATAACTGAACCAAAGGCATCTACACCAATCACTTGAATATTAGGATTTTGCTCCTTTAAATATTTAGCCGTACCTGAAATAGTACCACCGGTACCACTACAAGCAATCAAATGCGTTATTTTACCTTCCGTTTGGTTCCAGATTTCCGGACCCGTTGATGCATAATGGGCATCTATATTAAGTTGATTAAAATATTGATTAATATAAACAGAACCTTTTATTTCACTATGCAATCTTTTGGCTACTTCATAATAGGATCGAGGATCATCCGCACTTACATGGGCCGGGCAAACATATACCTTTGCTCCCATGGTTTTAAGCATGTCTATTTTATCTGCCGAAGATTTAGAACTTACCGCTAAAACGCAATCATATCCTTTAATGATACTAACCATTGCTATACTGAAACCAGTATTTCCAGAGGTTGTTTCAATAATGGTGTCTCCAGGACTTAAAATCCCTTGTTTTTCTGCTTGCTCAATAATGTAAAGTGCTATTCTGTCTTTTGAGGAGTGACCTGGATTAAAAGATTCTACTTTAGCATAGAAATTTCCTTCAAACTGTGAGGCCATTTTATTAAGTTTAATAAGTGGTGTTTTACCTACCAAATCTAATACATTGTCAAAAACCTGATTTCTGTGTTTCATAAATGCTTTTTATCAGATACTCTAACTAAGTAATAAAAATTAAGGTATCTTAAACCAAGCAAAAATAAAACATTTTTTTTTATTAACAATGAATTCCTTCCAAATCTAACAAAAAGGCATAATCTAAAGCCACTTCTTTTAAACTTTCAAATCTGCCAGAAGCGCCACCATGTCCAGAATCCATATCTATATGGAAAAGAAGCCTGTTTTTATCTTTTTTAATGCCTCTAAGTTTTGCTACCCATTTTGCTGGCTCCCAATATTGTACCTGAGAATCATATAAACCCGTTGTAACCAGCATGTTTGGATAAGATTTTGCCTCAATATTGTCATAAGGTGAATAGGATTTCATGTAATTATAATATTCTATAACATGAGGATTACCCCATTCATCATACTCCCCTGTTGTTAATGGAATGGTATCATCAAGCATGGTTGTCACCACATCTACAAAAGGCACGGCAGCTAAAACACCATTATATAATTCCGGATTCATATTCACTACAGCTCCAACCAATAAACCACCTGCCGAAGCCCCATAGGCATACAAATGCTTATTTGAGGTGTATTGTTGTTCTATTAAATATTTTGAACAATCAATAAAATCATAAAAAGTATTGAGTTTTGAGAGTAGCTTGCCATTTTCATACCATTGTCTGCCAAGATACTCTCCTCCGCGAACATGAGCAATGGCATAAATAAACCCTCTATTCAGTAAGCTCAACCTAATTGAAGAGAAAGAAGGATCAATTGTAGAACCGTATGAGCCATAAGCGTAAAGGAGTAATGGGTTTTCACCATTTAATTCGATTCCCTTTTTATAAACCAATGAAATAGGTACTTTCACTCCATCTCTAGCTATTGCCCAAATACGTCTGGATTCATAATCCTCCTTATTAAAATCATCTCCTAAAACTTCTTGTTCCTTTTTGACCTCACTTATTTTATTATAGAAATTATAATCTATTACAGAACTTGGAGAGGTTAATGAATTAAAACCATACCTTAAAACGTCACTATCAAAATCCGGGTTGTTACCAATATATGTCGAGTAGGTTTCTGTTTCAAATGGTAAAAAATAATCTTCCTTTCCATCCCAACTAATAATTCTTAATTTATTTAAGCCATTCTCACGTTCATTAATCACTAAATAATCTTTAAATATTTCAATATCTTCAATTAAAACATGATCTCTATGAGGTATTACCTCTTCCCAAAACTCCTTTTTAGTGTTATTTTCTTCAGTTTTCATTAGTTTAAAGTTCTTGGCTCCATCACTATTAGCTATTACATAAAAATGATTATTATAATGGGCAATACTATAATCTAATTCTCTCACTCGGTTTTGAAATATCTTAAATTTTGCATTTGGGGTATTGGCATTTAAAATTCTATATTCTGAGGTTAAAGTACTGGAAGAACCTATGATAATATATTTTTTAGATTTCGACTTATAAACAAAGGTGTTATAGGTTTCATCCTTTTCATGAAAAACAACTATATCTTCTTTTGAATCTTTGAATAAAGAATGTTTTAAAATTTTATGAGAACGCAAAGTAACTTCATCCTTCATACTATAAAATAAAGTGGCATTGTCATTGGCCCAAACAGCACTGCCAGTGGTGTTTAAGATTTTGTCTGAATAAAGCTCACCTGTTTCTAAGTTTTTGATTTGAATAACATATTGCCTTCTGCTAACTGTATCTGTTGAAAAACAAGCCATTTTATTATCAGGACTTATAGCAATACTTCCCAAATTAAAGTAAGTATAATCCTTTGCCATTTCATTACAATCAAACAGGATTTCTTCAGCAGCTTGTAAAGTTTCTTTTTTACGAACGTAAACAGGATAATCCTTTCCTTTTTCATAACGCGTAATATACCAGTATCCATTTAACTTATATGGAACTGAAGTGTCGTCTTCCTTTATTCGGCCTTTCATTTCTTCAAACAGCGCTTTTTGAAAGTCTTCAGTATGCGCCATCATTTCCTTAGTATAAGCATTTTCAGCATTTAAATACGCAATCACTTCGGGGTTTTCCTTGTCATTTAACCAATAATAATCATCGATCCTAATATCATTATGAATTTCTAGAGTCTTCGGTATCTTATTAGCTTTTGGAGGCTTAATTGTTTTTTTCAAAGGAATTATTTGTTATCGAATATTATGCACCAAAAATATAAAAATTATATAGTTTTGTACTGAATTATAAATTATAAAAATATGTTTGGAGATATGATGAATATGATGGGGAAATTAAAAGAAACCCAAAAGAAAGTTGAAGACACTAAAAAAAGATTAGATACGGTCCTAATTGATGAAAAAAGTACTGATGAAAGATTAAAAATTACCATAACTGCCAACCGAACCATTAAATCTATTAGCATAGCTGAAGATTTATTAAAAAACAAAGAAGAACTTGAAGATTATTTAATATTAAATCTTAATCAAGCAATAGAAAAAGCGACTAAAGTAAACGAAGCAGAATTGGCTGCTGTAGCCAAAGAAGGACTGCCAAATATACCAGGAATGGATATGTTCAAGTAATACTACATAAGGTTTTTTAAAACTTTTAAAACTTTTTCATGCATGGTATCCGTATAATCTAAATGAGTTACCATACGCAGTTTATTACTTCCCATACTAATAATTAAAATATTGTGTTCCTTTAATTTTTGAAGAAAATCTGATTCTTTAATAGTGTTGTTTAATTCAAAAATAACAATATTGGTTTCAACAGGTTCAACCACCCTGATATAAGGCAAAGCTGATAAAAGATTTTCCAGTTCCTTTGCCCTTTTGTGATCTTCTGATAGTCTTTCAATATGATTGTCTAATGCGTAAAGTCCTGCAGCGGCTAAATACCCCACCTGACGCATATTACCTCCGAATATTTTTCGAATACGAATAGCATTTTTCATAATCCCTTCATCACCAATGAGCACAGAGCCTATCGGACAACCTAACCCTTTGCTTAAACACACCGAAATGGTGTCAAACACTTGACCGTATTGTTCTGGGCTTTCTTTTTTAACAACTAAAGCGTTCCATATACGAGCACCATCTAAATGGAACCCTAAGTTATTCGATTTACAAACTTCGTTTATTTTTAATATTTCACTAAAATCCCAACAGGAACCTCCTCCTTTATTCGTTGTATTTTCAATTTCTACCAAGCTTGTTTGACTGTAATAAAAAGCATCTGGATTGATCGCTTCAACCACTTGGTTTGCAGTAAACATACCTCTATTGCCATCTAAAAGCCTGCAGGACACACCACTATTAAAAGCGGCACCACCAGATTCATAATTATATATATGCGCATATTTATCACAAATAACCTGTTCACCAGGACTGGTATGCAATTTAATAGCTGTTTGATTCGCCATAGTACCAGAAGGAAAAAACACAGCTCTTGATTTTCCAAACATTTTAGCCAATCTTTCTTCTAGCTGATTTACTGTTGGGTCTTCACTAAATACATCATCACCCACTTGAGCCTGTATCATAGCTTCCAACATGTATTTTGTTGGTTTTGTTACAGTATCACTTCTTAAATCTATGATCATAAATTATATTTGCTAGTAAATCTATAAAATTAAAATAACATTTACTTTTCTCTAAATCTTTAAATCTTATTTTTACAAAAAATTCTTATTAATGATAACTTCAGATCAAATCAAATCTCTTAATACCCGCCTTGATAAACTAAGGCACTATCTTTGACGTAGATGTCAAACTTATAGAAATTCAAAACGAAGAAGAGCAAACTTTTGCTCCAGATTTTTGGAATGATTCAAAATCTGCAGAATTAATAATGAAATCATTACGCGTTAAAAAGAAATGGGTTGAAGATTATAATACCTCCAAATCACTTTTAGAAGACCTTGAAGTTCTTTATGAGTTTTATAAAGAAGGTGAAACGTCAATGCCGGAAGTAGAGGCACAATATAACAAACTCTATACGCTTCTTGAGGATATTGAGTTTAAAAATATGCTTTCAGAAGAAGGCGATAGTTTGAGTGCTGTATTACAAATAACGGCGGGTGCTGGTGGTACCGAAAGTTGTGATTGGGCCAGTATGCTTATGAGAATGTACTTGATGTATGCCGAAAAAAGTGGTTTTAAAGTCAAAGAATTAAACTTTCAGGAAGGCGATGTAGCCGGTATTAAAACCGTGACTTTGGAAATTGAGGGCGATTTTGCTTTTGGATGGTTAAAAGGTGAAAATGGGGTGCACAGATTAGTAAGAATCTCCCCTTTTGACAGCAATGCCAAACGCCATACCAGTTTTGCTTCAGTTTATGTCTATCCATTGGTTGATGATACTATAGAGATTGAAATCAACCCAGCAGATATTGAAATCACAACAGCGCGCTCTAGCGGTGCTGGTGGGCAAAATGTCAACAAAGTAGAAACTAAAGTTCAATTAACTCATAAACCTACAGGCATTCAAATTTCTTGCTCTGAAACCAGATCGCAGCATGACAACAGAGCACGAGCTATGCAAATGTTAAAATCTCAACTTTATGAAATTGAACTTCAAAAACAATTAGCACAACGGGAGGATATTGAGGCAGGTAAAATGAAAATTGAATGGGGAAGTCAGATTCGCAATTACGTTATGCAGCCTTATAAGCTGGTAAAAGATGTGAGAACCGCTCACGAAACCAGTAATGTTGATGCCGTAATGAATGGTGATATTGGCCCTTTTTTAAAATCCTATTTAATGATGATGGGTCAAAAAGAAGAGGATAATTCCTTGTAATCTTTTAATCCATTTTTGAATAACATTTAAAGAACATAATAATGATAAAAATTTATCACAATAACAGATGCAGTAAATCTAGAGCAGGTTTAAAATTATTAGAAGATTCAGGGAAAGACTTTCAAATTATGAACTACTTAGAAATCCTTCCTACAAAAACGGAGCTAAAAAAGATCATGTCAATCTTAAAGATTAACCCGATTGACTTAGTTAGAAAAAACGAATTGGTTTGGAAAGAAAATTTTAAAAACAAAACGCTTTCTGACGATGAAATTATAGATATTATGCTTAAATATCCTAAGATTATAGAAAGACCTATTGTGATAAATGAAAACAAAGGGGTTATTGGCAGACCAACAGAAAAAATTCTTGAAATCCTATAATTAAATTATTAAGTTCTTTTTTTTGTTTAATGTTTTTAATTTTTCTTTTAACAAAATATTAACCGTGGTCATTTAAACTTTAAAGTAATTTTGCAGTCTAAAGCAAAAACGACATAATGTTTAAATATACCCTATGGACTCTTTTTTGTTTAACTTCTACATTACTGTTAAACGCTCAATCTAATTCTGATACTAATATTCCAGAAGCAACAATGATTGAATCTACGAACGAAATTCCTACTGAATATTTTAACTACAAAGACATTAAAGTTTTCGGTACTGTTATAGATGGAGATACAAAAATACCCTTAGAATATGCCACAGTGTCTTTTTATAGTCATGATGAACAAAAAATCATTGATGGTGTTATTACCAATATTAAAGGAGAGTTCGAAATAAAAGTTGCTAAGGGAAATTATGATATTAAAGTTGAATATATCTCATACAAAACCGTTGAACTCAATAATGTTTCTGTTGAAAAAAACATGAATTTAGGCGTTATTGAACTAATTATTGATTTTGAAACTTTAGATGCAGTAGAGATTATTGCAGAAAGAACAACAGTAGAAATAAAACTTGATAAAAAAATATATAACATAGGTAAGGATCTTACAACTGCCGGAGGAACGGTAAGTGATGCACTAAATAATGTGCCGTCGGTAGCCGTTGATATTGATGGTTCTATTAGTCTTAGAGGTAACGAAAATGTAAGAATCTTAATCAATGGAAAGCCTTCTGCATTAGCTGGATTTGGAGATTCCAACATACTCAGTCAGTTACCTGCGGAAGCTGTTGAGCGTGTTGAAGTTATTACATCCCCTTCTGCGAGATATGACGCTGAAGGAACCGCAGGGATACTAAATATTATTTTAAGACAAAAAGAAACCTTAGGTTTTAATGGGTCATTAAACCTCACTCTCGGTAATCCGGACAATGTGGGAGTTACTACCAATATTAATTATCGTACTGAAAAATTCAACATTTTTTCTAATCTTGGTTTTAGATATTTTGACGCGCCCAGGAATAGTTTTAGTGATACAAAATATTTTAATCGCATTGTGGATGGTGCTTTCATTACCCCAGAATATGAAAGAATTATTGAAGATGAAGATGTGGAACGATTAAACAGAAATTATAATGGAAATATTGGGTTAGAATATTTTTTAACTAAAAAATCGTCCATAACAGGAAGTGTTTTTTATAGATTTGGCGAAGATGCTGATTTGGGTTTAAATAATAGTGAACGATTTAATGAAGGTAGTATCGTTGAAAAAACATTAAGAAGTGAAAAGCAGGAAGAAGATGGAGGAAGTTATCAGATTGCCTTAAATTATATTACACGATTTGATGACAATGGCCATGAATTGACGGCAGATTTTCAATATGAAAGTGATTCACAAGATCAATTCACTTATATAAAAGAAGATTATTTGATTACAGAACGAACCGTACCAGAACCTTTTCAAGAAGAAAAAGTATTTGCTGTTGAAGATAAAAAGGAATATTTAGCGCAGATAGATTATGTTCATCCTATTGGGGAAAACTCAAGATTTGAAGCTGGATATAGAGGTAATTTTGAGAATCAATTAACAGATTATACCTTAGAACAGGAAGATATAGCAACGGGAGATTTTTTTGTAAATGATACGATTACAAATATTTTCGATTACACTGAGAATGTTAATGCTGTATATACACAATATGGAACAAAATTTAACAAATTTTCATTTCTTTTAGGTTTAAGATTAGAAAACACGCAATTAAAAGGAACTATTGACTCTAGATTGAGTGATGAGGAATTGGAAGAAGCTTTTGGATTTCCTATAGAAGTTGATTTTAACAATAATTATCTAGGCCTCTTTCCTACATTAAACCTTATCTATAATTTTGGAGAAGGAAAAGAAAATGAGGAAAGTATTACTTTTGGTTATAATCGAAGAATAAACAGGCCACGTAGTTGGTATATAAATCCATTCCCATCGCGTTCAAGTAGAACGAATGTGTTTCAAGGCAACCCTAATCTCGCACCGGCATTTTCAAGTGCGTTTGATATTGGTTATTTAAAACGTTGGGATAAGTTAACATTAACTACTTCTGTCTATTATCAGTATGAAACAGGTTCCTTTGAACGCGTTCAAGAAAATACAGGAAAACAAACTTCAGATGGTATAGATATCATAAGGACTATCCCTATTAATTTAGCCACTAATAAGCGAACTGGGGCCGAATTTTCCATACTATACAATCCAGAAAAATGGTTACGTTTAAATACTAGCTTTAATATTTTTCAATTTGAACAAGAAGGAGAATTTAATGATGTGAACTATGATGCGAAAAACACGAGTTGGTTTGCTCGCTTTAGTGGTAAGATAACCTTACCTGCCAAAATTGACTGGCAAACAAATGCGAATTACCAAGGAGCAAGACAAACTGCTCAAGGCACTTCCGAGGGTATTTTTACTTTAGATTTAGCTTTTAGTAAAGAGTTTTTTAATGATAATGCTACCATCTCATTAAATGTTAGAGATCTTTTTAATTCAAGGAAAAGAAAGGATGAAACAACAACAGAATTTTTTGAAAGATATTCTGAATCACAATGGCGACAAAGACAAGTCAATTTGTCTTTTATTTACAGGTTTAACCAACAAAAACAGCGTAATAATCGAGGAAATAATGGTGGTGGAGACGACTTTGATATGGAAGGTTAACCCGAAATATAGGAATTAAAAAAGGAAGCAAAATGCTTCCTTTTTTATATATATGAATAATATTATACAAATAATTACTTCTAACCCTTAGCTTTTCTTTCTGCTCTTATTTCTTTAATACGTTCTATCGATGACCCTACAATCCAATAAGGAATTACAAAGGTTATCAAAAAAATCATTAACCAAAAACCGATCGTTAAAATGGTTAAAAATGCTAAAAATCCTAAATATTGATCAAATGTGAACATAATTGTAATGGCCTTTATAAAAATATGAAGCAAATATAATGTAAAGCAAGTATTTATACAAAACTAAACATAAGATTTATTAACATAATTATTAAAAAGCATTCATTCTTATGAAACAATAAAAACCAACATATATCATAATAAAATTTCTGAAAACTGTTAACTTTGTAATTCAATTTTTAATCACTACTCTAATGAAATTCAGAATAGAAAAAGATACTATGGGCGAGGTAAAAGTACCTGCCGATAAACTTTGGGGTGCACAAACTGAGCGTTCAAGAAATAATTTTAAAATTGGTCCCTCTGCGTCCATGCCTCTAGAAATTATTTATGGTTTTGCTTACCTTAAAAAAGCGGCGGCTTTTACCAATTGTGAACTTGGCGTCTTACCCATTGAAAAGCGAGATTTAATTGCTCAGGTATGCGATGAGATTTTGGAAGGACAGCATGATGATCAATTTCCTCTAGTGATTTGGCAAACCGGATCAGGTACACAAAGTAATATGAATGTGAATGAAGTTATAGCCAATAGAGCACAGCAATTGGCGGGGAGAATTGTTGGTGAAGGGGAAAAAGTGATCCAACCTAATGATGATGTCAATAAATCACAATCATCAAATGATACCTTTCCAACAGGAATGCATATTGCTGCTTATAAAAAAGTAGTTAAAACAACCATTCCTGGTGTAAAGCAATTACGTGATACATTAAAGAAAAAGTCTGAAGCCTTTAAAAATGTAGTTAAAATAGGAAGAACGCATCTTATGGATGCAACGCCCTTAACTTTAGGACAAGAACTTTCAGGTTATGTTGCACAGTTAGATCATGGATTAAAGGCTTTAGAAAACACATTATCACATTTAAGCGAGTTGGCCCTTGGTGGAACAGCAGTAGGAACCGGTTTAAACACTCCTAAAGGCTATAGTAAACGCGTTGCTGAATATATTGCTAAATTCACTGAATTACCTTTTGTTTCAGCACCAAATAAATTTGAAGCATTAGCAGCTCATGACGCCTTAGTAGAAACTCATGGAGCCTTAAAACAATTAGCCGTATCACTAAATAAAATTGCCAATGATATTAGGATGATGGCCTCAGGACCACGAAGCGGCATTGGCGAAATTTCTATTCCTGCCAATGAACCAGGAAGTTCTATAATGCCGGGAAAAGTAAATCCTACGCAATGCGAAGCCTTAACTATGGTGTGTGCACAGGTTATAGGAAATGATGTAGCTGTTTCTGTGGGTGGTTTACAAGGTCATTATGAACTGAATGTTTTTAAACCCGTTATGGCGGCCAATGTTTTACAATCTGCTCAATTAATTGGTGAAGCCTGTATGAGTTTTGATGAACATTGTGCTGTAGGTATTGAGCCCAATTATGATGTTATAACAAAACTTTTAAATAACTCATTAATGCTTGTTACAGCGCTTAACACAAAAATTGGTTATTATAAAGCGGCTGAAATTGCGAACACAGCGCATAAAAATGGAACGACCTTAAAAGAAGAAGCCGTTAAATTAGGCTATGTAACTGCCGAAGACTATGATGCTTGGGTGAAACCTGAAGATATGGTAGGAGTATTAAAATAAAGTTCTTACAGTTATAAAAAAAACCTCGCAAATTTATTGCGAGGTTTTTTGTTAATGTATCAGAGCTATTAATTTTATTAATGCCGTTTACAATTAACTATATCATTTTTTAATAAATATATTCGTATAAAACCAGTTGCCCTCTGCGTTTTGTTCTGCTGAGACGTCAAAATTGGTAAAATCCCCTTCTATATTTTCTCTATGCAAGGTGCTCTTTAACCATGCATCTACTACGGATACGGCTTTAGTATAACCATAAGCTACATTTTCTGAAACTACTTTAGCACCAGCATTAGCCTTTAAAAAGTTGCTTCTTTCAAAGAAATTATCATGAGAAACCTCGTTTTCTGTAACCATATGTTCGGTATGCGAATAGGCCTGAGATTTAATTAAATCCAGATTTTCCATAGGATTTAATCCAATACTCAATCTATGATTGTTAATTAATTCTAAGATTTCAATTTCTATAGATTTTGTTTCAGGAACAACAAGCGCTTGAATCATTGCTTCTGCATTTTCATCGATGTTGTCTGTAGAACAAGATAAACTAAATACAGCTAACAACACCAATAACGGTAGTTTGGTTATTAATTTCATGACAAAGTAGGTTAAACTTGGTTTTTTAAAATTAAACCTCTAGTCAGAAAAAAAGTGTTAAAGAAATGTTAAATTCGATTAAAAACATACGTTTTGTCGTGTTTATATGTTTTTTATCGATAAAATGCGTGTGTAAAAATTAAAACACCTCTATCATCTAATCAATTATGGGGATAATCGATCTACTTTCCATGAATAATCATCTTGAAGTAAAAATCTAATTCTATCATGCAATCGATTAGGTCTCCCTTGCCAAAACTCAAATTCGACAGGTTTAACAATGTAACCACCCCAAAATGGTGGTCTTGGAATTTCTTTTCCGTGATACTGCAATTCAAGTTCTGCTAATTTACTCTCTAAAAATTCTCTGTTTGCTATAATGTCGCTTTGTTTTGAAACAACAGCGCCTAATTGACTTCCTCTTGGACGGGATTCAAAATAGCCATCGCTTAAATTTTCTGCAATTCTTTCAGCGCTTCCTTTAATAATTATTTGACGTTCTGCAGCATGCCAAAAAAACGAAATACAGACATTCGGGTTCTTCTCAATCGCCTTTCCTTTTTCACTTTCATAATTGGTATAAAAAATAAAGCCTTCAAAAGTATATCTTTTCAGCAGCACTACCCTATTTTTTGGATAACCATCTAAACCTATTGTAGAAAGTGTCATAGCATTTGTTTCATCAATTTCAAAATTGGAATCCACTTCGTAAAACCACTTTTGAAATAATTCCATAGGATTATCACCTATATTACTTTCAATAAGTTGTTTTTTTTCGTACGATTTTCTATAATTACCTAAATCTTTATCCATTCTTAATTTTAATCAAATAAATTTAATAATATCTTTTTCAAATTTACATAAAATGCTATTTGTTGAATCATCGACAGGAACCATTTTAATTATTTGTGGTTTTCTTGTAAAAAATATCCCAATTTAATTGCTGGATATAATGCTTTATCAAAAGTAAAACAGAAAAATTAGTGGCTAATGGCTTGTTAATATTTGTTGCTGGTTTTTTCAATAATATGCTTCAAATGAAAGAAGGATATTTAGTAATAATAACTACTGCTATAATTTTATTAGCTTTAATTTATATGATTATCATGGTAAATAAGGGATCCATATAAATTTTAATCAAATTCAAACTCTTTACCATCTTCAGCTAATTGAACATTATCAAAAATGGTTTGAGCTTCTAATTTAAAATCATTTAAATCATCATATCGCGTTGAATAATGCCCCAAAATGAGTGTACCTGCATTGGCCAGTTTGGCTATATTTGCAGCTTGTTTAGCCGTGCTATGCTTGGTTGGTTCTGCTAAACTCTCATGTTTTTCTAAAAAGGTAGATTCATGGTACAAAACATCGACCTCTTTTATTATAGTGACAATACTTTCGTTATAGGAAGTATCACTGCAAAAAGCATAACTTTTAGGTTTTGGCGGTGAAAAAGTGACACTTTCATTTTTTATAATAGTTCCTTCGGCATTTTCTACATCAAAGCCTTGCTTCAATTTTCTATAATAAGCAACATCAATATGGCTTTCTTCAGCAGCCTGAACATCTAGTTTTCGTTCTCCTTCTTTTTCTTTAAACAAAAAACCATTGGTATATATACGATGTGTTAAGGGTATGGTATAAACTTCAACTTCTTCATCTTCGTAAATTAATTCAGATTTTTCAGAAACTAATTCATGAAAAATAAGTTTATAGTTTGTCCATGAATCTGCTAATTTCATTTGAAGCGTGATGACTTCTTTGATGCCTTTAGGACCATAAATATGAAGATCTGCTTCTCGCGTTAAGAGTCTGAAAGTTGAAATTAAACCGGCCAATCCAAAAAAATGATCTCCATGTAGGTGTGAAATAAAAATATGCTTAATTCTATTAAATTTTATTTTATGTTTTCTCAGCTGAATTTGAGTCCCTTCACCACAATCAATTAAAAACATATGATTATTAATTTCCAGAACTTGCGAAGTAGTATTTGACAAAGCTCTTGGGGTAGCACTATAGCAACCTAAAATAGTTAACTTCATATTAAAACCCTAAATCCCTTTCTATCTCTTCCATCTCAATAATATCATAAGCCTCTTGCAAAGTGGGCACTACAACTATATCATCAGGAGTTTTATCTATATCAACTTGATCAGTAACAATAACAAAAGAAAGCTTAGATTTTTTATGGGAATATGAAATCTCTGAAAACTCAAGAATATCCTGTAAACTCAGATTGTTCAAACTAGATAAATTTACAATAACATTATCGTTTTTTATTTTTGAGTGACTGTCTTGAATTTTTTTTACAAGTTCTACAATAGTGGCTTTTTCTTGGGTAATTATAGAAATATTCCCGTCTTGATCTAAAATCATATTAATGTTTAATTTTTGAGGCTAATAAATATATTACAGCCATTCTGATGGCAACACCATTTTGAACCTGTTCCAAAATAATGGACTGCTTTGAATCAGCTACATCACTTGTTATTTCAACACCTCTATTAATGGGACCTGGATGCATGATAGTTATTTCTTTATCTAAAGAATCTAATAATTCCTTATTAACACCAAATTGCTGGGTATATTCACGCGTAGAAGGAAAATAACTAATATCCATACGCTCATTTTGAACGCGTAACATATTGGCTACATCACACCAGTTTAACGCTTTCCGTAAATCCGTTTCAACTTTCACCCCTAATTTATCAATGTATTTAGGAATTAATGTTTTAGGGCCGCAAACCATCACATGAGCCCCTTGAAGTTGTAAAGCAAAAATATTTGATAAGGCCACCCTACTATGCAAAATATCTCCAACAATGACAATGTTTTTACCTTTAACCTCTCCATGCTTTTCTCTGATGGAATAAGAATCTAATAAAGCCTGAGTAGGATGTTCATGTGCGCCATCTCCAGCATTTACTATACTAGCTTTTACATTCTTTGATAAAAAGACTCCTGCTCCAGGATTAGGATGTCTCATGACTACCATATCAACTTTCATTGATAAGATATTATTAACGGTGTCAATTAGGGTTTCTCCCTTTTTCACAGAGGATTGTGCTGATGAAAAATTAATCACATCGGCAGATAGTCGTTTTTCTGCTAATTCAAATGATAATTTTGTTCTGGTAGAATTTTCAAAAAATAAATTAGCAATGGTTATATCTCTCAGCGAAGGCACTTTTTTAATGGGTCTGTTTATCACTTCTTTAAAATGATCGGCAGTTTCGAAAATAAGTTGAATATCTTTTTTGTTAAGATATTTGATTCCTAATAAGTGATTGACACTTAATTCGCTCATAGATAATTAATTATTTATTTATTAAGTAAACAGAATCTTCTCCGTCATTCTCCTTCCAGTTTACTTTTACTTTTTCATTATTTATAACATCAACTTGTCTACCCCTATAATCTGGTTGAATTGGTAAATGTCTACTAAATCGTCTGTCAATTAAAGTGAGTAATTGAATTTCATTCGGTCTGCCAAAAGATTGAATAGCCGTTAAAGCCGCCCTAATACTCCTTCCTGTATAAAGCACATCATCAATAAATACAATGGTTTTATCTTCTACTAAAAAATTAATATCTGTTGTATTAGCTTCTAAAGGTTTTTCACCTCTTCTAAAATCATCTCTAAAAAATGTAATGTCTAAAAGACCTAATTGAATATTTTTAACTTTATAGTCTTCTCTCAAAATTTTTGCAATCCTATTGGCTAAAAAGATACCACGTGGTTGTAAACCAATGAGCACGGTATTAGAGAAATCGTTATGTTTTTCAATAAGTTGACAAGCCAATCGGTGAAGAATGATGTTTACCTCTTTTTCGTTAAGTAAAACTTTTTGACTCATATACTATCCAAACGTATTTGGAGTACAAAGGTAATGCAAAATTTTAAAAATTTTAGTTTATTAAAAAAGTTTAATAAAAAAGCCTCCAATTTCTTGAAGGCTTTATTTTATAAATGATTACCCGTTTTCACAGGAAACGAAAACTTACTATTTCTTCGCTTTTGGTTTAACCTTTGAAGGTTTTCCGTCCATTTTATCTTTAAGAGCTTGTAACTGATCATTTGCATCACCAAGTGTTGGTTTTGCTTCAGCAGCAACAGCAGCCGCTTTCTTAACAGCAGCCTTCACGTTTGCAGCCTCTTCAGCTCTAAAAATAGCTGTATGAGATGCCACTACACGTTTAAACTCTTTATTGAATTCAATAATTTTAAATTCTGCAGATTCTCCTTTTTTAAGTTTCTTACCGTCTTCTTTTTCAAGGTGACGTGAAGGTACAAAAGCTACGATATCTTCATTAAATTCAACCGTGGCACCTTTATCAACGATCTCTGTAATTTCAGCTGTATGAACTGTATCTAATGCAAAATCTGTTTCATAAACATCCCATGGATTATCAGTAGTTTGTTTGTGACCTAAACTTAATTTACGTCCTTCAACATCTAATTCTAATACTACAACATCTAATTTGTCTCCAACAGCACAGAATTCACTTGGATGCTTGATTTTCTTAGTCCAAGATAAATCAGATATATAAATTAACCCATCAATACCCTCTTCTAATTCAACAAATACACCAAAGTTTGTAAAGTTACGCACCACACCAACATGTTTAGAACCTACAGGATATTTACCTGTAATATCTGTCCATGGGTCTGGAGTAATTTGCTTGATACCAAGTGACATTTTACGTTCTTCTCTATCTAAAGTTAAGATAACTGCTTCAACTTCATCTCCAACAGAAACGAAATCTTGTGCCGAACGTAAGTGAGTTGACCACGACATTTCTGATACGTGAATCAATCCTTCAACACCATCAGCCACTTCAATAAATGCACCGTAATCTGCAATAACAACTACTTTGCCTTTTACTTTATCACCAACTTTAACGGTATCAGCAAGAGCTTCCCAAGGATGCTTGCTTAACTGTTTTAAACCTAATTGGATTCTAGATTTGTTTTCATCAAAATCAAGAATTACTACGTTTAGTTTTTGATCCAATTCAACAATTTCATTTGGATGATTAATTCTTGACCAAGATAAATCTGTGATATGAATTAAACCATCAACACCACCAAGATCAATAAATACCCCATAAGATGTGATGTTTTTAACAACACCTTCAAGAACTTGACCTTTTTCTAATTGTCCGATGATTTCCTTTTTCTGTTCTTCAATATCAGCTTCAATTAAAGCTTTATGAGAAACTACTACGTTTTTGAACTCATGATTGATTTTTACAACCTTAAATTCCATAGTTTTATTTACGTACTGATCGTAATCTCTAATTGGTTTCACATCAATTTGAGAACCTGGTAAGAATGCTTCAATACCGAATACATCTACAATCATACCTCCTTTAGTTCTGCATTTAACAAAACCATTAACGATTTCACCAGATTCATGTGCCGCATTAACACGATCCCATGCTTTGATTACACGCGCTTTTCTGTGAGATAACACTAATTGTCCAGTTGCATCTTCACGAACATCAATTAATACTTCTACTTTGTCTCCTACTTTCAAGTTTGGATTGTAACGAAATTCGTTTAAAGAAATAACGCCTTCAGATTTCGCATTAATGTCAATAATAGCATCACGATCAGAAATGTGAACTACTTTTCCAATAACCACTTCATCATTAAGTGTGTCTACGAAATTTTCTGCTACTAATTTTTCAAATTCTTTAAGTTGTTTGTCATCAACCTCATCAATACCTTCTTGGTAATTATGCCAGTTGAAATCTTTTAAGAATTTTTCAGGGTTTGCTTGAGCTTCAGATACTACTGGAGCTTCTACAGTTGTTGCTTCTACAGTTGTTGCTTCTACAGCCTCAACTTCAGCTTTTTTTGCTTTTTCAGCCATGTGCTGATTAATTTTTGTATTCTGTTATGTTTTGGGAGATTTTAAGCAATAAACACACAGAAGTGTTATTTTATTTATAGTTTCAGTCCTTTTATCTCTCCATTAATTCGCTAAAAGGAGTGCAAAGATAATCATTTTCAACAATATACCTAATCACCTTAAAATATTTTGTTTTATGATTTTAAAAGTTTTAAATAAAGATAAAAATTAAAAGCCTGTGGCTTTCGTTTTGCAACATTCATTAAATTGAAACATATTAAATAAAATATATTATGACCGTAAAATTAAAAAAACCGGCAATATTAGATCTAGGTGAAAATTACATATTGAAGAAGGCAACAGACACGAGTATTTTTTATAGAAATATTGTAAAAAGCGGGGAAACTTTAGGTGAAATTGCTAAACTCTATTAAGGTAATACTTCAAAATATCAGGCAATTTTTAAGGCCAATTCTGACATCTTAAAAAATCCGGATTTAATTCATCATGGGTAAGAATTAATTATTTTCTAATCTTTAAGACTTTAAAGTAAAAAAAACAATCATTAAGATTGTCTTTTTTGCTTCACTTATTTAAAACGGTCATCACTAATTTTAAAATGGTTGCAAATTGCTCCTCCATTGACATATTTGAATTATCTATTTCAATGGCGTCATCTGCTTTAAAAAGAGGAGAATCCTCTCTAGTAGAATCTAAATAATCACGTTCCTGGACATTCTTTAAAACATGTTCGTATAACACATTTTCTCCTTTCGATTTAAGTTCTTTAAAGCGTCTTAAAGCTCTAGTATCTGCAGAGGCTGTCATAAAAAGTTTTAATTCTGCATCTGGAAAAACGACGGTTCCAATATCCCTCCCATCCATCACAACACCTTTTTTTATGCCCATTTTTTGCTGTTGTAAAACCAATTGTTGCCTAAGCTCAGGTATCGCGGAAACTATACTTACAAAATTTGAAACCTCTAAAGTTCTAATTTGCTTTTCTATATTTTCTCCATTTAAATAAACCTCAGCAAACCCTAAGTCCTCATTAAATTTAAAACCTATATCAATGCTTTTAAGTTTTGAAATCAGACCTTCTATATTGAATTTTTCATTGTCAATAAATCCTTGAGTCATAGCAAAAAAGGTGACCGCTCTATACATGGCTCCAGAATCAATATAGATATAACCAAGGTGTTTAGCAATTTGTTTAGCTACAGTACTTTTTCCTGTTGAAGAAAAACCGTCTATGGCTATTATAATTTTCTTTTGATTCATGACTATCTTAAATCTATTTGCAAGCCAAAAAAGTTTGAATTTGCTGCACTTGTATATTTGGCATGTGTATAACTAAATCGCATTTTATTTAACTTAATTGAAAATCCAGCTGATAATCCCGAAAAATTCCTCTGATCCAAAATACGTAATTCTTCAGCACGTCTAAAATTATAACCTAAACGAATATTAAACCCACCTTCCGGAAATATTTCTGCACCAATAATGGCATGCCTCATAACATTGCCCAGAAAACCAATTTTCTCTTCAGTCTGGTTTCCTGATAAATCGGTTGTAACTCTTGAAGGGTTAGAAACTGCTATTGGCCATTCTTGTAAATTTTCAAGTGTCAAATGCCAACGAATAGGCACATTCTCTAAGCGTTGAGACATCCCAAAATCCACTTCAAATGGTAATGATTCATTCAAGCCGGCATAGGTAGTGATTTGAGTTCCGAAATTTCTAACCACCAAAGCCGCATGAAAATCTAAATCTTCATTAATATACAATAATCCCAAGTCTGTTGCCACGCCCAACGAATTATATAGTTCTAGTTTTGAAGTAATTAATTTAACATTAGCCCCAAAATAAAAATCACTATAACCTAATTGCAAAGAATATCCGACAGATAAGGCCGCCTCATTACCTGTAAAAGTACCCGTGGAATTTCCACTCTCATCATAACCATCAAAAGACCCATAATTAATATAGGTTATTCCTGCATGAAAAGTTTGGGTGCGTCTATCAATGGTATAAGCATAAGATGCTGTGCCATAACTAATACCTCCTAGATAACTTGTATAATTTAAGGCCAGCTGATTATCCATTTCAACGTTTATAGTTGCTGGATTATAAAGACCCTGTGCTACATCATAATCTACATTTGTGATCACTTTACCACCAAGCGCTGCTTGTCGAGGCGACGAAACCAAATTTAAAAATTGATACGTTGATTCTCCACCAACTTGTGCTTTGGAAACCATACTAATAAGTAAACAAAAAAGGGGGATTATTTTCTTTAACATATAAAGTACAAAGTAACTAAATCTATCTTAGAACGGATGTAGCATCGAATTATTTTAAATAATAAAAAACCTCGAACTTAATCGAGGTTTAAATTTTATAAAGTCTTAGGGTTTTGAACCTTTTGATTGGTTATTGCTATCCTTATCACATCGCTCATATCTGTTACATAGTGGAAGGTTAATCCTTTAAGATACTCTGGTTTAATTTCTTCAATATCACTTCTATTCTCTTCACAAAGTAAAATTTCTTTAATTCTTGCTCTTTTTGCGGCCAAAATCTTTTCTTTGATCCCGCCAACAGGTAGCACTTTTCCACGTAATGTTATTTCACCGGTCATCGCTAAGCTTTTCTTAACTTTCCTTTGGGTAAACAACGATACTAGTGAGGTTAGCATGGTGACACCAGCGCTAGGTCCATCTTTTGGCGTAGCACCTTCTGGCACATGTATATGCACATTATAGTTATCAAATACCGTTGGATTTATTCCAAATTCTTCAGCATTGGACTTAATATACTCCATGGCGATAGTAGCCGATTCTTTCATGACAGTTCCCAGGTTTCCTGTAATCGTTAAATTGCCTTTTCCTTTAGATAAAATGGATTCTATAAATAAAATATCACCACCAACCCGAGTCCAAGCTAATCCGGTAACAACACCAGCTACATTATTATTCTCATACTTATCACGCTCCAATTTCGGACCGCCTAAAACTTTAATGATATCTTCATTTGATATTTTGACGTTATAAGGCTCTTCCATCGCAATATTTTTGGCGGCATATCTAACCATCTTAGCAATTTGCTTTTCAAGACTACGAACTCCTGATTCACGAGTATATCCTTCTACAATTTTCTCTAATTGTGGTTTGGCTATTTTTAAATGTTCATCTGTCAAACCATGTTCTTTTAACTGCTTAGGAAGTAAATGACGTTTGGCAATTTCAACCTTTTCCTCAATAGTATAACCCGTTACATTGATGATTTCCATCCTGTCAAGTAAAGCCGGCTGTATGGTTGATAAGCTGTTACAAGTAGCGATAAACATGACTTTAGATAAAT
>DATCZQ010000072.1:0-6052 GCA_036525815.1 Yeosuana sp.
TTTCTGTCATGCCCATTTTACTGGCTAAATTTGCGATGCCAATCTGAAAAACATACGATTTTGGATTATACGTAGCCATAATTTCGCCTAAACTAAATGCCATTACAGGGTCGGCTTGTGCTAATTGTAAAATCAATGAGCCAATCCAATTCGGATTTTCTAAAAGATTTTCGATTTCATTGGCTTTTGCAAAATAAGTTTTCGCCTTTTTCAAATCTTTTTGACTCAATGCCACGAATCCTTGTAAAAACTTCGTAAAAAATCGCCCATAAAAATACGTGTCCATAAGGCCTGTAATATGAGATATTTCGTCATATTTTTTCTTAAAAAGTAAATTGGAATACGTATAGTCAATCAAATCACCATAAAAATCAGGATATACGCTATACTTATTTAATTCATTATCCAATTGCATGGGCATTTGATTCCAATCTGTATTTTTGTCAAAGCGTATCAAACTTGGATTTAGTGCTTTGGTAACTTGCCAGTCTTTATAATATTTCTGCACAGCATTTTCAAAACCTTTTGTAAAACGGTACGAAATGGACTTATCTTTTTGGTACAAATCAATATACGCCTTGAAAAAAGCTAATGCGCCTTCTTGCGCGTAATTTTGATTTAGTTGGCTTGCCATGTATGCGCCTAATCTATCCCAAGTTAAATGTTTTTCAGGTTGAATTTGATGCCCTACTTTGATTTTTTCTTGAGCTTCTTGAGGATTATTTTTGATGTATTTTGGATTAATATACCGATTGAAATACTTAAAATTAGAAGCTAAATTTCTATCATTTTCAATTTTAGATCTGCCTATTTTTTGGTAATAACCTTGTCCAAAATTAAAAACTTCGTTTATGGCATCCAACATCAACCTATCTTCGGTATTTTTTGCAGTGACGGTTTTAGTGTCAATTCCTGATAGGATTTGAACCAAACTAATCCCTAAACTTTCTACATCTTGCCGTCCCAAGTTAGACCCGATTGACAAAGATAAATTATCCGCAGGCGCAGCGATAAACAAAAAACTGGTTTGTGGCATTCCGCCACTATGCATGATGATGTGTTGCCCCAAAAATGGACGCACCGAAATTCCTAATGCATATTCATTCCACCCTTGCTCGCCCAAAGGCTCAAGCATCAATTCAACGGTTTCAGGTTTTAGGATTTTCCCATTATTCAAGGCAATTCCCATATTAACAATATCCTGAACGGTCGAACGCACCCCACCAGCTCCAAATCGACTACTAATGTCCAGATACTCACCATTTTCTATTTTGCTTCCATTTTTGAAATAGCCTCTAACTCGATTCGGAACAATCGCAATCGGGTCATCCATCATGGTATTTCCCATGTTTGCAGGCACCCAGATGTACTCTCTTAAAAATTCTTCGTACGATTTTCCACTTACTTCTTCAATCACCGCACCCAAAAGATTGTAACCATAACTCGAATACTCCCAATCAGTGCTTGGCTCAAAAATTAATTCCCAATCTTTAAAAATATCAATCGCCATTTTTGTAGAGTAAGGTTCTTTGATGTGTTTTTCCTCTTTACTGTCGCTTCGATAATGGGAAATCCCTGCTGTGTGAGATAATATTTGGCGTATCGTAATAGGATATTTTTTCTTCGGAAAAGACGGATAATACGTTTGTACTTCGGCGTCCAAATCGATTTTTCCCATTTCCCAAAGTTTCAAAATTGCAATGGCAGTCATGGGTTTTGTCGTTGAAGCAATTTGATACGAAGATGTGGTTTTTGCTATGACTTGATTTTCAATATCAGCTAAACCCCACGCATTTTCATGATAAAAATCGCCGTATTGGAATGCCACAGTAACAGCAGGAGCGTTAGTTTGCTTTTGCCAAGCCTGAATTTCGGCTTCGATTTTGGCGATTTTTTCTTCACTAACAGTATCGCGCGTTTCCTGAGAAAACATGTTTTGAGCGCAAAGCATTGTTATTACAATTAATAGGTATAGTTTTTTTGGTTGCATTTTATTCTGTTTTAATGTTTAATTATAATAGCCTTCATTAGTATAGAGGCATAAAAAGGCGATGGGTTACAATGTTTCTTTTATTTTATTCGTTGTTTGTATCTTTAAATTAGACGACACCTTACTCCTTTTGTTACTATTATATTTTTACATTGTACTAAACAGTTTGTCTATAGTTTAACTTCGTTAATTAGTATTTCAAGTTTGTATGTCACCTTGACATTAATTAATTTGTGGGTTCTGTTTTAAAAGGGACTCTATTAAAAACTATTGGATCTAGTGTGCGTTCCAACTTCATTTCTAAACCAGTTATCTTTCCTTTTACATTGATTAAAAAATTGATACTCGTATCTTTATATTGAGCCTGAACTTTATTATCTAAAACATAATACGTGTCAAATACATTAGGATACACTGGATTTAACCATTGAGTTTTTGAAGGAAATTTAGCAAACAAAGAATCGTTTTCTTTAACAACCTCAAAGGTTCCATACCCATTATGTGTATAGGTTCCGGTATGTTTTTTTAAGGCATAAACAGGTGCCGAAGAAACGATAGGTTCGATTTCTTTTGTTTGGGTTTGTTGCTCAATGAGTTTTTCTAATTTCCCAATCCAATTGGTTTTTGGCGCATCAAAAAGTTTATCAGCAACAATATTTGTAATGATTTGTGGTACGCCCGATCTGTTTTGATTGCTTAAAACCACAATACCAAGATCATCTGCTGGATAGAAAGCGACGTTAGCCGAAAATCCATCAATATTACCACCATGATCTGCACGATAATGACCTTTATAAGAGGAAATAAACCAACCGTAGCCGTAGTTGGACATAAAACTGCTTGGAGATGTTTCCCTAGGTAATCGACCAGAAATGACCATTTGTGAACTCATCGCCTCTTTAACATATTTTGCTGGCAATATCTGTTTGCCATTGTATTGTCCCTTATTCAGCCATGCTATCATCCATTTTGACATGTCATTCACTGAGCTGTTAATTCCTCCAGCAGGGCCCATAGCGCCAATGTCTTTATAATCAATTTCTGTTGTTTTGCCATTTTCAAAATAATAACCAAGAGCCGCATTTTTGCCATTTTTCAATCCTTCAATATTGGCAGTTGAACTAGTCATTTGCAATGGCTCAAAAAAGTGTTGTTCTATATTCTGCTCCCAACTATTGCCAGTAAGTCGCTCGGCAATTTCACCCTGAACAAAATACATGAAGTTATTGTAAGCAAATTTTGATCTTACAGAAGAAACAGGTTCCAGATATGCTAATCGAGCTATAAATTCATCCTTTGATTTAGTTTCAAATGTTTTCCAAGCCTGACTGTGACGTGGTAATCCTGTACGATGCGTCATTAAATCTTTGATTGTTATTTGATTGTTCATTTCAGAGTTAAAAAATTTTAATTCAGGAATATAGGCTCTTGGAGAGGTTTCAAAATCAATTTTCCCCTGGTCTTGTAAGCGCCCCATTAAAGACGCTGTAAAAGCTTTAGTTGATGAGCCAATAGCAAAAATAGTGTTGTTGGTTGCAGGTGTTTTATTTTCAATATCACCATATCCAAATCCTTTAGCATACACTACGTCGTTACCTTTTACAATAGCAATGGCAAATCCTGCTGCTTTAGAGGTGGTCAAAACTGTTTCAAAGTCTTTTTCAAGAGATTTTATTTTAATATTAAGACCTTCATCATTGGATTGGGCGAGTACATTTGTGAAGCATAATAAAGCTAAACCGAAGATTTTTAAATGTTTCATAATGTTAATTTGATAGTGTTATTAGTTTAATAGTTTATATAAATCGTCGTTTAGTATTCCAAATACTCCTGTTAGACGCTTTTTTTTAATTCTGCTGTTGGTGTTTTTTAAGGTGCTCATGATTTTTAGTTTTAATTTGATACAAACATAAATTGAAGCTTCAGAGTTTTATAATTAAGATGATATACGGGATTCTTATGACGCCATTCATATAAAAAAATGGCATCAATCGCGTTGATACGAAAAAATGTTGTGTTTGTACTGATTTTAATAGTGTATATCAATTACTTTGTAAGAACGACTTATCATCAGTAAATTTGACCTATGATTAAATTTTTAAAAAAATATAAAGCGTTTTTTATTGGACTTATTGTGATTCCAATAACCTATTTATTAGAGGCTATAGATGTTATTATTATTCCAGAGGATAGAAAATTAAGTATTATACCTTATTTGATATTTTGGGGTTTGGTAATTGCTTTGCCATTACATTTTTTTAATTATTCAAAAAAGGTTAAAAGAACAATAATTAAAGTATTTAGTTTACTTCTCTTGATTTTTATTACTATCGGCATTGATTCTATAATGGATTTACCCGATAACCCAATAACCTTATTTCTCATCGCTGGGTTTTGGATTGGTTTTGTCTTTGTTTTGGCACCTTCTTTCATTAAAAAATATTGGAAATTAATTTTAATTATATATGCCCCACTACTTTTATATTTTCTTTATTTAAGATTATTTTCTGGAGATTTAGAAACCTATTTGAAAATTAAAGAAGATTTTCCGTTTGTTATATTCTTTTTACCAATTCCCTTTTTGTTTTTAGTTTGGCTTTTTGAACAGTGGAAATGGGTACAAAACCTAAAAGCCGAAAAATCTAAAACAGAATTGTCATTACTTAAATCACAAATAAACCCGCATTTTTTCTTCAACACGTTAAATAATCTATATGCGCTAACAATTAAAAATTCAAAGCAAGCACCAGAGGTTATTTTAAAACTATCTGATATGATGCGCTACACTATTTATGAAGGCGAAAAAGAAACAGTACAAATAGGTGATGAAATTGAGTATTTAAACAACTATATAGAGCTTCATAAAATTCGGTATAAAAAGACCGTAGACATTAGTTTTAAGCACGACATAGACAACAGTTTACAAATAGCACCATTATTGTACATCATTCTTTTAGAAAATGCTTTTAAACACGGCATTGAAACCCTAACAGAACATGCATTTATACACATCAATTTGTATGAAGATGAAGATGCTATCCATTTTAATATAGAGAACAACTTTGATCCTAAAGAAATAATTGATAATAATGGTATTGGACTCACCAATCTAAAACGTAGATTAGCCTTAATTTATCCAAAAAAACACGAACTAACTATAGAGAAAACCAACAACACCTATAAATCAACTTTAAAAATTTCTAAACATGCTTAAATATATAATCATTGATGATGAGCCTTTAGCACATGAAATTATTGAAGAATTTTGTAGTATGCTCCCACATGTGCAGTTAGAGAAGAACTGTTACAATGCTATGGAGGCCATGCAGTTTTTAAATGAAAATGCGGTAGATTTTATGTTTTTGGATATTAATATGCCAAAACTTAAAGGCTTAGATTTTTTAAAAACATTGACAAATCCACCAAAAACTATTATTACTACTGCTTATAAAGAACATGCTTTAGAAGGTTTTGAGCTAAACGTTGTGGATTATATTTTAAAACCTTTTAGTTTTAATCGCTTGGTAAAAGCAGTAAATAAAGTTTCAGAAACACAAACAACAAAAACGATTATTAAAGAAGTTTCTAGTTCAACAGATAGCTCAACTCGTTTTTTCGTAAAAGGCGATAAAAAATACCATCAAATTGATTTGAATAACTTATTATACATCGAAGCCTACGGAAACTACACCAAACTGTTTCTTAAAGATGAAATGATAGTGAGTCATGAAAAAATATCTGATTTTGATGAATTATTGCCGTCAATTAATTTTTTACGTGTCCATAAATCTTTTATTGTAGCGATTGATAAAATAAAGTTTATCGAAGGAAACCGAATAATTGTTGAAGAACATAAAATTCCTATAGGACAAACTTATAAAGCAAATGTCAACAAACTATTATAGTTTAATTATCTTAAATGAATTCTAATTAGGATTCATTAAAAACATATTTTGTTCTAAATGTTTTACAACGGTTAGTGTATGAAACGTAGCGTGGAAATAGACACTAACTTTTCGGATAAACACAGAGCCGAATTTTTATATTTTGTTTTTAACTTAT
>DATCZQ010000073.1:0-27754 GCA_036525815.1 Yeosuana sp.
GATAACAAACACAGAAATGGTTTTGTAATTGGTTTTTTTGCAGAATTTAGATTATCAAATAAAATTAGTATCTCTCCTGAATTACAATTTTCTGCGGAAGGTGCAAAGCAAGAACCTCTAAACCTGGATTATATTCAAGCACCTATCTTGTTTGACTTTAAACTTGGTCCTAGGTTATTTTTTGAGATTGGCCCGCAAGTTGGTTTAAAGATTAATAAAGTGGATGATGGTATCAGAAATTTAGCTTATTCAGGGGTTGGTGGTTTATCTTTTAATATCACACCTATGATTTTTATGGATGCCAGATATACCTATGGTTTTTCAAATATTTTTGATGAAGAATTAGGCATTAAGGCCATTAATACGAACATGCAGATTGGAGTTGGTTACAAATTTTAACCATGAATAGCTTCAGTTTTTCCTAAATTACTTATAATTTTAGATTCATATTCAAGGAGTTGTTGCCATTTGGCATCAACTTCTTTTCTATCTCCATATTTACGGGCAAAGCCTAAAAACATAGTATAATGATTGGCTTCACTTATCATTAAGTTTTTATAGAATTCTGCCAACTCTTTATCTTTTAACTCTTCAGAAAGTAATCTGAAGCGTTCACAACTTCTTGCTTCAATTAAAGCGGCATAAAGCAAGCGATGCACCAACTGCGTAGTTCTACTGCCACCTTTTGGAAAGAATTTTACCAGTTCTATGACGTAATCGTCCCGTCTGTCTCTTCCAAGTGTCCAGCCTCTAGCAATAATTTTATCATGCACCATTTTAAAATGACTGATTTCTTCTTTAACTAAAGACGTCATTTCCTGAACCAATTCTGAATACTCAGGAAAACTTACAATTAAGGAAATAGCCGTGCTAGTCGCCTTTTGCTCACAAAATGCATGATCAGTAAGTATTTCTTCTATGTTTTTTTCAACAATATTGACCCATCTGGGATCTGTTGGAAGCTTTAAACCTAACATATTAGCTGTATTTTTGATTTAATTTATCAGTGATAAACAATTTTCCTTGCGCGTCAAATTCTAAGGAGTAATTAATATTTTTATTAGTATCGGGTTCAATAAGTAAAACGTTTATTGTTACATTATTATTAATCATAGAAGCATATTCATCTATCCAAACTCCTTGTATTATTGTTTTATGCATCTTTTTTTCTAAGGATTTATCAAATTCAATAATAGTATCTTTAGTGATAAGCTTTGATGAAATTTCCTGACTATTTTTTAGAATAGTTATACGTGTGTTGATATTCCTATAATAGTTTTTGTGTAGTATGTTGTCTTTAGTATAAGCCTTCAAAAAGCTATTATCCATATCAGTATATGACTTCATTTTTACCTCATAACCATGACCTAAAATCGTATCCGTGGTTGTTTCTAAATAGGATTCTGGTATATAGGTAATACGTTCTGAAAACGCCTTATATAATCCATGTTCTTTTAGAATTTCTTGATTTGATTTATAAATTTTAGCTCTGCCATCGCAGCTTATTATTGTAAAAGAAAATAAAAAAATAATAAAAATCAAATACCTCATATTTAATAAGTTATATATCTAAATCGAAAGTCTTTCTTAAAGATTCAATATGCGGATTTTTTTCCTTTAATTTGTTGTATTTCTCTTTTGATGTGTAAGCATATTGCTTTTCTTTTTCTTCATTAACGCTGATAGATAAATTTATATCAAAGTTATTTAAAGATTTTCTAATAAAAGATAAAAGATCATATTGCTGGCGTTCTAACTCAACTTTATTTGTTGAGTTAGGAAATTCTAAATGAATAGTCGTTCCTTTTAATTTTGGGATATCAATAGATAAAATTGAGGCTAAATTATGCTTACCTTCATCTTGAAGAATTTTAATAAACGCTTTCCAGGAATCAATAAGTTGTTTTTCAGTAAAGTTTTCTTTAGGTAAATCTTCTTCATTTATAACAACATCCATTTGTTTAATTTGGTGTTCCTTTTTAGCTCTGATGCTGCTTAATGATAAGCCTGAAGATCTTTTGGCTTCTTTGTTTAATATTATTTTTGGTGGTTCCGCAACCATTAAATTTTCTGAGCTTAATTCAGATTCTTTCAAGCTGTCATTTTGAATATTTTTTTCAGCTGTTGGCGTAGAAACTGATTCAGAAACTTGATCCTGGTTGGTTTGTGGTAAAGTAATTGGAATAGGTGTAATTCCTTTATTTTTAAAATACCAAGGCGGAATTATGTAATGTTTAGTATTTTTTTTTTCTCCATCAAAAGTGATAGAGGCGAGTTGCATAAGGCAAAGTTCAATAAGTAATCTTTGGTTTTTACTGCTTTTATATTTCAGATCGCAATCATTTGCTAAATTTATTCCTTCCAATAAAAATTCTTGGCTGGCATTTTTAGCCTGTTCTAAGTATTTTAATTTAGTTTGTTCACCAACTTCCAGCAAATCTAAAGTTTGAGGGGTTTTACTCACTAACAAATCTCTGAAATGCGATGCCAGTCCGGCAATATAATGATGTCCGTCAAAACCTTTTGATAAGGTTTCATTAAATTGAATTAAAAGTTCAGGAATTTTATTATTTAAAATAAGATCGGTACTTGTAAAATACGTTTCATAATCAAGCACATTCAAATTTTCAGTTACGGCCTGTCTGGTTAAGTTTTTTCCGGAAAAGCTAACAACCCTATCAAAAATTGAAAGGGCATCTCGCATCGCTCCATCGGCCTTTTGAGCAATGATGTGCAAGGCATCGTCATCAGCAGTAACACCTTGTTCTTTAGCAATGTATTTCAAATATTCTTTAGCATCCTTAACTGTAATACGTTTAAAATCAAAAATTTGACAACGAGATAATATGGTTGGGATTATTTTGTGTTTCTCTGTAGTGGCTAAAATAAAAATACAATGTTTAGGGGGTTCTTCTAAAGTTTTTAAAAAGGCATTAAAGGCTGATTGAGACAACATATGTACCTCATCAATAATATAAACCTTGTATTTTCCAACTTGAGGTGGTATTCTAACCTGATCCGTTAAGCTTCTAATATCATCAACAGAATTGTTAGAAGCCGCATCAAGTTCAAAAATATTAAAAGCAAAATCTTCATCATCTGATACACTGCCTTCACTATTTATCATTTTAGCCAAAATTCTGGCACAAGTTGTTTTGCCAACACCTCTAGGACCTGTAAATAATAAGGCCTGAGCTAAATGATTATGTTCAATGGCATTTAATAAAGTATTTGTAATAGCCTGCTGACCCACAACATCCTTAAACGTTTGTGGTCTGTATTTTCTAGCCGATACAACAAAATGTTCCATTGAAATTTCCTGAATAACAAAGTTAAAAATTCGGTATAAAATTAAGTATTATGCTGCTGAAATTTAAAAGGAGTTATTAACAATTTGTGTACTTTTGCAAATAAGTAAATCGCCTTATCGCTATTTTAATTTATTGAAATGGAGGAAAGTCCGAACACCATAGTGCAACATAGTGGTTAATGGCCACCAATCGTGAGATTAGGAAAAGTGCAACAGAAAGGATGTACAGGTAATGCTGTAGTGAAATCAGGTAAACTCTATGTGGTGCAATGTCATGTAAACCAGTGCTTGAAGGCTGCACGCCTAATGCTGGAGGGTAGACAGCTAAAATGTATTGGCAACAATACATTCAGATAAATGATAAGGGCTCTTTGTTGAGTACAGAATTCGGCTTATAGATTTGCTTGATAAAACAAAAGTGCGGTTAATTGCCGCACTTATTGTTTTTATTATTTTTTCTTATCCCATTGTAAAACCACTTCTGTTATGAATAGCGGTACTGCCCATGCCAACCAAATACAAGTTGGGCCACGTTCTTCAAATGTTTTCATAATAGATTGAGCTAAAGAGCTTTCATCTAAAAAGCGAAATAACACAAATGCAAACGTTATGACATAAGAGCGAATCATCCATTCTTTGTGTTGTGGTATTCTTTTTAGTCTTATCATTCTGTATGCCATTAATACACTTATAAGCCAAGGTAATGCCAAAAAGAACAACGCTATACACCAAGCTATATTGACTTGTTTTGCAACTGTAAAACTCATATACATGGCACATAATGAGCCAATTATTATGGCAATAATATAGACTTTACCTAAATTTCTGTGAGTTTTAATATAGCGGTTTCTAAATGTGTTGCTGAATTGAACCGGGCCAATAAGTAATGCGGTTATTCCTCCTAATAAATGGCCTACAAGCCACCACCTGTTGGGCCAATAATAATCACCAAATTGTTCTATGCTAAAATTAGCATATGGAAAAGCACGATCTATAACATAATACAAAGCTATTACGCTAAGAATTATGAGAAAAATTGTTTTTAAGTATTTCATTTTAGTCCGAATTTTTTTAATTAAAAAAAGGATACTTTTTTAAGTGCATCCTTTTTTATTTATTTAATTGGTTGGTTAGGTTGGTAATAATGATTTTATTTGTTTATTATTTAGGTGAGTAAGATAAGTCTGGTCTCATGTATCCTGTTACTTCTTCAAATCTAGAAACATATTTCATTAAATTCCCAAATACAGGTCCTCTTTCTTCACCTAACAGCTCTTCGTTAGCTTTTCCTCGCATAGCAGAATCTAATTCGTCTTTTGAAGATACTGCAACTAAATAAAAGTTTTCTGGGCAACCAAAACCACTTCTATACACTCTGTAATAGCTTTTTGACCCTTTACTTTCAAATAATTGTTTAACTCCTTTCATGGCTTCCCGCATATTTCTGGAGTTTTCTGGTGTATAATATAAATAATACCAGTTTCTGTAATTTAATCCTTCTTGAGTCATAGAAATACCTTCAGGCATATAGGTTAATCCTTCAGCAAGTGTTATTACAAAGTCAGAATGAGAATCGTAACATTTATCGAAGTCTGAAAAGATCTTACCCCACGCATCACCCATAGCTTTGGACATATCAGAATAAAGATTTTTATCTAATTCGGCAAAATTTTCCATAGGACTGATGTACATGTATTTCATGTCATTTGTTGTTGCTGTAACCCAAGGTCCTTCAGGATTATGCTCATTGCAGGCGTCAACAAATGCTTTTGCTGTTTTCTCATATTCACTTACCATGGAAGGTTTTACATTATCTACATGAATTTGATAACGCTGTTGAGCTTGAGAAACATTAAATGTAAAGCTCAGTAAAAGAGCTATTAATACTAATTTGTTTGTTTTCATAAAAATTATAAAATTTAGTTGGTTAATTTATTTGAACATTTCTATTTAGAAGGTGTTGATAATGTTTGTCCAATCTGAGTCATTAAACTCAAATTATCATAATAAACATCCTCCATGGCTACTTTTCCTTCTTTATTAAAGCCTATATGCGACATACCAGTTACTTTAACCTTTTTTCCGGTTGCAGGAAACCCATTAAATTCTCCGGTATTAGTGCCAGTTAATTGCCAGTGCAAGACTACATTATTTTCCCAGAAGGATGATTTATGAAGCAGGGAAATCTTAAAATCTGGAAATCCAGTAAATAAAGGATTCATATTTTCAACTAATTCTTTACTACCAGAAGCTACTTTTTCATCGCTAACGGTTTTTACGTAATTATCAGCTAAAATATCAGGTAATACTGACGCGTCCTTTTTATTAAGAAATTCACTGATAAAAATAGTAATCTTATCCATCATTGCCTTTTCATCTGCAGGCATCGCATTTTCTTTCTCTATCTGCTGCATTGCAGCTGTAAATTCTGAAAGATTGTAAAACCCTTCTTCTTTCGTTATTTTACCATCTGCAAATTTAAAAGCCAAGTGCACAGGTATTTCAAGTTTTTTATTATTTGCAGCTAGTTCTCCAATCCAATTACCCCAAAAGTAGACCCAAGTACTTCCTTTATCATTAGTAACCATTTCATACCAAGGCAGATCTTTGTCAACTTCAAAATGATAACTAGAAAGATTGCTAAGAATGGCTTTTAATGATTGAGCCGTTTCATCTACTGAAGCTCCATTTTTCCATGTATTATGGTAAATTTTAGCTGTATCAGCATAGTGGGTTGCCCAAGATTCCCAATCTCCTTTCTGATAATCATTTATTAGCGCTTTTGCTTCTTCAATCTCCGAAGAAGACATGGTAAATTGTTTGGTTTTTTTTTCACAAGCTGTGATTAAAATAGCAACTAATCCAATTAATAAAAATTTTTTCATGTTTATGATTTTAGTTGGTTAATAGTAATAGCAAACCATAAAAAAACACTCAAAAAAATATTATTTCTTTGGTTTAAGATAAGAATGAGTAGAGTCAGGGACTCTTAGGGAGAAATCTAATGTACTGAAAAAAAAGGAATTATGAAAAAATATTTTTTTGATCTTTATTTTATTTCAAAAAAACTAAAGACATTGCTACCATAATTTTTTGAATAACTATAAAAATCTTGATTTGACAAAATAGTGTGCTTTGAATGTTCAATAATGAGCAAGCCGCCCTCAAGCAAGAGATTGTTTTTAAAAACTAATTCAGGAATTAGAAAAAATTGTTCGTCCTCAAAACCATACGGAGGATCAGCAAAAATGATATTGGTTTGGACATTGGCTTTTTCTAAATATTTAAAAACATCACTTTTAATAGTTTGTATAGGCATTTTAAATGTTTCTGCCGTTTGATTAATAAACTTGATGCATCCAAATTCCTGATCCACACAAATGAGACTGGTGGTTCCTCTTGATGCAAATTCATAACTAATATTACCAGTACCAGCAAACAAATCTAAAACTGAAATATCGTCAAAATAATACAAATTGTTTAAAACATTAAATAATCCTTCTTTAGCCATATCTGTGGTGGGGCGTACAGGTAGATTTTTGGGTGCTACTATTTTTCTGCTTTTATATAAGCCCGATATGATTCGCATTAGAAACTTTTTATTAAAGTAAAATCTGAATAATTTGTTTTTGGTTGATTTTTGTAATTGTAAGAATCAAATCTGTTGCCAAAACTTACATTTCTTATATATTTATAAGAAATATCATAAAGCTCACTGTCTTTATTTATGTCGCCTAAAAAAACTAAATGTAGTGTTTCCGGATTTAATTCTAATTGTTCGGTAGTAAAAAGCAAATAATATATAAAGTCTTCCTTAGTGGAGTAATCAAAGGTATTATAGATTAAAAGTTCGCCTTTATTTACCATAACAATTTCGAAATGATCTTGGCTGATATGCGCATATACCCTGGTCACTATAGCATTTTTTTCCAGTGCTAAAATATTTTCAATTAAGACTGTAGAAAAGTGCTTGTATGTAAAGCCGCCATATTGGTCATAAATAAAATTATTAAGGTTTACGTATGGTACATATACGTTAACACTATCATTTATTGAAATATTGTCAAAGGTGATAAAATCAGATTTTAAAATTTTTGAATTAAATTTTAAATAATCCGCAAGATAATCTTCTTTAAAAAGTGGTTTGGGAACCAGACTAGAAAGTTCATTAACATGGATAACAATAACGGCATTAAAGTTATCATTTAATACTTCTTCACTATTAAAGACCTGTTTTAATTTGTCGAGCAGTTCAATAGGATTAACCTTATTTTCAAATGCAATATGTTTTATATAAGTAATAGTATTCGAATCCTTGTGCAGGATACAAAAAGAAAGTCCACTCAAACTTACTTGAATGGACAATTCTTGATTTATATTTAAATTTGAAGATTTAGTCGTTTGCGCCATATACTTTTGGCCAGTTTCCATTGGTGTTAACTTCATCCATAGAGCCTACTTTTAAAGCATCTCCATTAACGCCGTCAACTGAAACTACCTGATTTTCTTGAATTACAAGATCTCTGTTTTGATCAAATAAAATGATATCTTTTTTAACCTTAGCTTCAAACACAGGGATTTTTACATCATTTTGCTCTAAAACACCAGCTTTCAATTCAAATTTAGCACCTTCTTGTCCTACAGGAACGTTCATCATTGTCTTGTAACGCGCTGATGTTTTGAATAGAGAATCCTTCACTGAAACATGATCTAAGGTATCTACTATAACAATACTTTTATAAGTAGTAACTCCACCAAATCTTTTGGTCAATTCAACGTCAACTATACTACTATCACGTCTTTGGGTAATAGTAAATGAATCTGTTTCAATAAACTTTACTAAGTCATCAAAGTTATCAGTAAATTTACCTCTCACTTGTTTGTAAGCAAGTTCAGAATCCCTAATGTCAATCAAACTTTTAATAACAACCTCGTATCTTTTGTTCTTTACTTTATTGAACTGAATAGGCTCGTAAATAGACATGTAAGTCTGATATCCTAAAAACCCAATAAGAATCCAAAGAGCAATTATTAAAAATGGTTTAAACTTTGAAGGGATAAATTTGTCAACTAGCTTTACTAAACCAAATGTTACTAGAATTACAACAACAGCAATAATAATTATTTTAAACATAGTAAGTTTATTTATTAATTTTCATATTAATGGTCTTACGCAAATCTACAATTTTTTTTTAATCGTAAAAACCAATGTTCATAAAAATCATTTCTATATTTGAATAATTTAAATATTTAAGCCATTAAATGACTTCATCTGAATTTTATTCACTTATAAAACAGCAATTTCCGTTTGAACCAACCCTAAAACAAAATATTGTATTAAATCAACTATCTGAATTTATTTTTGACAAGCAACCCAATGCCCTTTATTTATTAAAAGGGTACGCAGGTACTGGGAAAACAACCATTGTGGGCACGATTGTGACTAATTTATGGAAAGCAAAAAAAAGTGCTGTTTTAATGGCTCCAACGGGCAGAGCCGCTAAAGTAATTTCAAATTATTCAGGTAAAGAAGCCTTTACTATCCACAAAAAAATTTATTTTCCTAAAAAAGAGAAAAATGGAGGCGTTAAATTTGTACTTCAGCCAAATAAGCATAAAAACACCTTATTTATTGTCGATGAAGCCTCTATGATCCCAGATACACCTGGAGAATCAAAACTTTTTGAAAACGGTTCGCTTCTAGATGATTTGATGCAATATGTATATTCTGGACATCAGTGCAAATTGCTTTTAATTGGTGATACTGCCCAACTGCCACCAGTAAAATTAGATTTGAGTCCGGCTTTAAATGAAAACACACTCAGTTTAAATTATAATAAACAAGTTACAAAAATGGAACTTGATGAAGTGGTAAGACAAGAAATGGATTCAGGGATCCTGGCTAATGCTACGGTATTGCGCGAAGCTTTATTAAACACGTTTCATGACTCGTTCAAGTTTGATTTAAGCGACTTTAAGGATATTGTTAGATTAATAGATGGTCAGGAAGTTATGGACGCTATTAATGACGCCTATACTACCTTGGGAAATGAAGAAACTACCATTATCGTTAGAAGTAATAAACGCGCCAATTTATACAATAAAAATATTCGTGACAGGATTTTATTTAATGAGAACGAATTAACACCGGGTGATTATATCATGGTGGTGAAAAATAATTATTTCTGGATTAAACCAACTACAGAAGCTGGGTTTATAGCTAATGGCGATATTATTGAAGTACTTGAAATTTTTAATATTATTGATCTTTACGGTTTTCGTTTTGCTGAAGTAAAAGTAAGAATGGTAGATTATCCAAAAATGCAACCCTTTGAAACCGTTTTACTGCTCGACACTATTGAGTCTGAATCACCATCATTATCTTATGAGGATTCTAATAGATTATATCAAGAAGTCATGAAAGATTATGAGATGGAAAGCAGTAATTACAGGAAGTTTTTAAAAATCAAATCCAATAAATACTTTAATGCCTTACAAGTCAAGTTTTCTTATGCTATTACTTGTCACAAATCTCAGGGAGGACAATGGCGCACGGTTTTTGTAGAGCAGCCATATTTGCCAAATGGCATTGATAAAGAATATTTAAGATGGCTGTATACTGCAATTACAAGAGCTAAAGAAAAGCTTTACCTCATTGGATTCAAAGATGATTTTTTTGAAGCATAGTTTTTGATTATATTTAGATTGTGAATGTAGAATCCATTTTAAGTATCTGTCTCGGTGTAGGCCTTGCAGCTTCCACTGGATTTCGTGTCTTTTTGCCATTATTTGCACTTAGTGTGGCAGGCTATTTTAATTTTTTAGAATTGAATGAGTCCTGGGTATGGATGGGAAGTCTTTCCAGTATGATTATTTTAGGAGTCGCTACTTTTGTTGAGATAGTTTCTTATTTTATTCCTTATGTAGATAATTTGCTAGATAATATTGCAGTACCGCTAGCGGGTTTAGCAGGAACCATTGTTGTATTATCAACACTAGTCAACTTTAGTCCAGAAATTACTTGGGCATTAGCTATAATAGCTGGAGGCGGAACAGCAGCAGTAATATCTGGCACCTCAAGTGCCACGAGATTAACATCAACAGCTACCACAGGTGGAATAGGCAACCCTGTTGTTTCTTTCATTGAAACAGGAATGGCTATTGTAATGTCGTTCATTTCAATTGTGCTTCCGTTTATTGCAATTATTTTAGTTTTTCTTATATTTTTAATCATTTTTAGATTCTATAAAAAGTTTACTAAATCCAAAGTATAGGTTCTTAATAAATATTATATTTTTGACATTCATTTTATATAAATATTCATGAAAATAATTTCAATGATCCCAGCACGTTACAGTGCTTCTCGTTTTCCAGGTAAACTAATGCAAGACCTAGGAGGTAAAACGGTTATTTTAAGAACTTATGAGGCTACAGTAGCTACAAATTTATTCGATGATGTCATCGTTGTCACTGACAGTAAAATTATTTATGATGAAATTGTAAATAATGGCGGGAAGGCCATGATGAGTATAAAAGCGCATGAATGTGGTAGTGATAGAATAGCTGAAGCAGTTGAATTTTTGGACATCGATATTGTTATTAATGTGCAAGGTGATGAACCATTTACAGATAAAGAATCCTTACTAAAACTGATTGAAGTTTTTAAGGGTGATGATGAAAAAAAAATAGACTTAGCTTCTTTAATGCGGCAAATTGCAGATTGGGATGAAATAAATAATCCTAATACTGTAAAGGTGGTTGTTGACAACAATAATTTTGCTTTGTACTTTTCAAGAAGCCCAATTCCTTATCCAAGAGATAAAAATGTTGGAGCTAAATATTTTAAGCATAAAGGAGTTTACGCTTTTAGAAAGGAGGCTATTTTAGATTTTTATCGTTTACCTATGTTAACTTTGGAAGCCTCAGAAAAAATTGAATGTATCAGGTATTTAGAATATGGCAAGCGCATCAAAATGGTAGAGTCAGATGTGGACAGTGTTGAAATTGATACCCCCGAAGATTTAGAACGAGCAAGAAAAATATGGAAATAAAATATAAAGACATAAAAGTTATTGGCTTTGATGCAGATGATACCTTATGGGTTAATGAAACCTATTTTCGTGAAGCTGAAGTGGAATTTTGTGATTTAATGGCCGAATATGAAACACCAAATAAAACAGATCAAGAGCTTTTTAAAATGGAAATGAAGAATCTTCCATTATATGGTTATGGTGTTAAAGCCTTTGCTTTATCAATGGTTGAAATGGCTTTAGAAATCTCCAATTACAATGTCTCTCAAAAAACTATTCATGATATTTTGAATATTGGTAAAAATATGCTCGAAAAACCTGTGGAATTATTAGATGGAGTGGAAGAGGTGTTAAAGGATTTATCAAAAAAATACAGATTAATTTTAGCAACAAAAGGTGATTTACTTGATCAGGAACGTAAACTTGAAAAATCTGGTTTAACAGAGTATTTTCATCATATTGAAGTGATGAGTGATAAGCAAGACGTCAATTATTCAAAACTTTTAAATCATTTAGACATTAAACCTTCAGAATTTTTAATGATTGGGAATTCATTAAAATCAGACATTTTACCTTTAGTTCATTTAAAGGCTCATGCTATACATGTGCCATTTCATACTACTTGGGCGCATGAACAAGTAACTGAAAAAGAAACTAATGGAAAAACCTATAAAACTATTAGTAGTTTAAGAGAGTTGAAAAAATTGTTAAATTAGATATGAAGGTTTTAGATATTAATACCTGGAACAGGAAGCAGCATTATGATCATTTTAGAGATTTATTAGATCCCTATTTTGCAGTTACTATGCCGTTTGATGTTTCAAAAACGTATCAATTTACAAAAGATAATAATCTGAGCTTTTTTGCAAAGTATTTGCATGATTGTATGAAAGCAATTAATATTGTAAAACCCTTAAAGTTAAGGGTTATTAATGAAGAAGTTGTTGAATATGACGTGATTCATGCCTCTCCAACCTTAATGAGAGATGATCATACATATGGATTTTCTTTTGTTGATTTTCACGAGAATTTGGAAGTTTTTATAGAAAATATAGAATCAGAAAAATTAAGAATAAAAAATTCAATTGATTTGTATCCACCAAAAAACGGATTGGACTGTATTCATTGTTCTGCTATGCCATGGGTCAATTTTTCGGGTCATAAAGAACCAATTTCCAAACTTTTTGACACTGTTCCGAAATTGGCCTTTAGCAAATGCCATAAAACTGTGGATGGATTAGTAATGAATGTCTCAATAAGTGTTAATCATGCCTTAGTTGATGGGTACGATGTTGGATTATTTGCCGATAAATTTCAAAGTTTTTTAAATAATTAATTTCAAAATAGTGTTAATTTTAACATTGAAAAAATACAGATAATATGAGTTATAGAAATTTTCCGATGGTACCAAGAGTAGTTTTTGGCAGAGGTAGTTTTAATCAATTGGAAGAGATCATATCATCAAAACGACTCAATGTTAATGCCCCTTTTATTTTTCTGGTAGACGATGTATTTAAAGGTAATGCCTGGTTAACCTCAAGAATTCCTCTAGCCTATGACGATAGAGTTCTTTATATATCGGCTAATGAAGAACCTAAAACATCACAAGTTGACAGTTTAGTGGAAGAAATTATACTCACATCAAAGCAAGGAACCTCAGGCATTATTGGTATTGGTGGTGGCACAATTTTAGATTTAGCAAAAGCAGTATCCATCATGATAAATAATGAAGGCGAAGCTAAAAATTATCAAGGATGGGATTTAGTTAAAAATCCGGCTGCTTACCATGTTGGTATTCCCACCTTGTCAGGTACAGGTGCTGAAGTTTCTAGGACCTGCGTACTTACAGGACCAGAAAAAAAATTAGGAATCAATTCAGATTACACACCTTTTGATCAGGTTATTCTTGATCCTGAATTAACAAAAGATGTTCCAAAAAATCAATGGTTTTATACAGGAATGGATTGCTATATTCATTGTGTAGAGTCTTTAACAGGCACTTTTTTAAATGCCTTTAGCCAATCCTATGGTGATATGGCCTTACAACTCTGTAAAGAAATATTCTTAGGAGATGATCTTTCAGTAAAGGACGCTCAAGATAAACTCATGATGGCTTCATGGCATGGCGGTATGAGTATAGCTTATTCTCAAGTAGGCATTGCGCATGCAGTGAGTTATGGTTTGTCTTATTTATTAGGAACAAAACATGGTATTGGAAACTGTATTGTATTTGATCAATTAGGAGAATTTTACCCAGAAGGCGTTGCTTTATTTAAAGACATGGTAAAGAAAAACAATATATACCTTCCTACAGGAATTTGTGCTAATTTAGATGATTCTGAATTTGATAAAATGATAAATATTTCATTAGGTTTAGTGCCACTATGGGAAAACGCCTTAGGTAAAAATTGGCAGAAAATAATTACGCGAGAAAAATTAAAAAGTCTTTATAAAAAAATGTAATATGCAATGGCTTGCCAAATTTATATATTTTAAGGTTTTAGGTTGGAAAGTTGTTGGAAACACCGATCTATCAAAAGATGAAATAAAAAAAGCAGTTATTATAGCTGCACCTCATACCAGCTGGCATGATTTCTACATTGGTGTTTTACTACGCGCAGTTTTAAATGTAAAAACTAATTTTGTTGGTAAAAAGGAATTGTTTGTATTTCCAATAGGCTGGCTTTTTAGGTTATTAGGTGGCGCCCCAATAGATAGACATACCAAAGAAAATAAAGTCAGTGCCATTGCTAAACTTTTTAATGAAAAAGAAGAATTTAGAATGGCCATGTCACCTGAAGGAACACGTAAAAAAGTTGATAAATGGCGCACGGGATTTTATTATATAGCTAAAGAAGCCAAGGTTCCTATTATTATGTTCACATTAGATTTTGAGAACAAACAAAATAAAATTTCAGAACCTTTTTATCCAACAGACAATATTGAAAAAGATTTTGAATTTATGCATAATTTTTACAAAGATGTGAAGGGTAAAATTCCAGAATATTCCTAAAAACATTTCTTTTATAAAATAAAAAAAGCAACTTCAATACGCCTTCGAAGTTGCTTTTTTTATTGAAATAAGATATTCTATTTTACTTCTTTTAATGCATTATCAATAAGCGTTCTTAAATGTTGCTTATGAGCTCTAGAAGCAATGTCTCCTGTTGGAGCAGCCATTGCTCTAATCGCATTTAAATTGTATAAAGCCATAGATTTTGCATTGTTGGTATAATTATCCGATTGCTTTCCGGTTAATATTGCAATCAAATTATTGGTATATTCTATTTGTAGATTTTGTCTAAATGAATTAACGTTACCAGAAATATCTGGTTTTAAAATAGCATCATTCAAATCTTTCATTACAGATGAAAGCGTATATTGATTACCGTATAATTCTGAATCTGATATTCTTTGGAGGGTATTATAATGTAACAGATGATTCAATACATTTTTTTGATAACCTAATACCTGATTGTGAATTTTTGGGTCTTCTGGAGTTCTAAAATTAAATCCTCTCCGTTGCATTGCCAGATAATTATATAAATCATTAGGAGCGTCAAAAGCATTTGGAGCAAATACATATTTACTTAAAGCAGCCATAGCTCTTTTTTGGTCTTTTAAACTTACAGGGGTATAAGGTTGTGTCTCACCTTCCTGCCCTGCGACAGCACGATCTACATAAACCCCTCCAATAAATCTTGAAATGGTATTGGCAGCCGAACCTTTTTGCCCACTTAGCAGATAATATACCCGTCTTAATTCTTGGTATGAGTCACCATTTTTAGTAAACCTAGATTTCGTTTCTTTCATTAAATTATTAGATAATTCAATTCTATCAATAGCCCATTTTATTTGATCATTGGATTGATCTGAGACGTTCACTCTTGGATCAATTGCTTTTCCAGGAGAACGCATATCATCGGCATCATTTCCAAAAATATGTTCTGGTTTTGTTGATTCATTTAATAAAGCCTGGCGTTCATCTTCTGTTTTAAAAGGGGTGTATCCTAATTGAATGGCCCAAATGTCATAAGGACCAACAGCCACATCGTCATATTGTCCTTGTTTACTTCTATCTTTTGTTACATTTAAAGCAGCATAATCCATTACCGAAGCAGTTAAACATTTACCTTCAATAAAATCGGCATTATTCAATTGTTCAGGAGTGTATAATTGACTAGCCTTCATGTTGTGATTGAGTCCTAAAGTATGCCCAACTTCATGCATAATCAAAGCCATCATAGATTCCTTTTTTATGCGTTCAACCTCTCTTTCTGAAGCGCCGGTAGCAGAAACAACGGCATTAGCGAACATCACTTCTTGATGCAATTCTTCTCCAAGAGAGCAATATTTTTCACTTTTATTATTTAGATCATAATTATCAAATGGTTTATCAATTGAGGCTAATTCAAATACTTTATCATATAAAACTCTATTAGTAAAATGAACAAATTCTAGCATGATATCTGCACCCAAAATTTCTCCAGTTTTAGGATTTACAAAACTTGGCCCATAGCCTCCAAAAGGTGGATTAGGTGAAGAAGTCCAACGCAATACATTATATTTAATATCTCCCGCATCCCAAGTGGCATCATCTGGTTGCACCTTAACAACCATAGCGTTTTTAAATCCTGCTTTTTCAAAGGCTACATTCCATTGTAGTACTGCCTCTTTTATGGTTTCTCTCCATTCAAAAGGTGTAGAATTTTCAATCCACCAAGTAATTGGTTCAACCGGTTCTGAAATCGGGGCTTCTGGATTTTTCTTAACTAAATTCCATCTATGAATTAAATCTCTATAAGGGGAAGAACTAGTGGTTGTTTGATCTTCCACCTGTGTTGTAAAATAACCCACACGTTGATCATCATATCTTGGTTCATAATTATTTTCTGGCATTGCGATCAAACTATGGTACACTTGAATACTAACATTTCTGCCGTCTGCAACAGCATTAGAACCTCCGTTTAGTACAGAAGGGGAAGAGTAAACATATTCAACAGCTAAATCTGTGTTTTTATCATAATTTCTAATCGAGTTAATTTTGGTTTTAGATTTATCTAAACTACCAAGTTTGAAGGAAGTGGGAGATTCTCCAGGTCTAGACGGACGTTTAATTTGAGAGAATGTTTCGCTTAAAAATAAATTATCTGCTTTAATTAAGTAAAGACCTTTTTCTTTATCATAGGCTTCAATTTCAATACTAGCCATATTTCCGTTGCTAATATTTGCCTCTTTTGACTTAGATAAAGGGCTGCTAGGATTAAAATAAAATGAGGTATTTTGAGTAATAAATTCTAAATTATTGAAATATTTTTCAATTTTAAACACCTTTGAGCCAGCATAGGCTCCCCTAAAACCTCCAGCATCAACAACTCCATTACCAATTTGGCTGAAGTAAATAAATTCTTTACCTATTTGATCTTTGGAGATAAGCATTTGGATAGTACCCTTAATAGTGTCTTGATAAATTTTAAACAATCCATCAATTTCTTTACTTGACTTTACAAGTTCTTGAATGGTTTTTTCTTTATCCTTGGCTGCCGGTTTTTGAACATTTTCAGAATTATTATCTTTTTTTTTGTTCCTTCTATTTTGAGCCTCATGACTTTGAGGTATTAAAAACAACACTAATAGCATAAATAAACTGAGTGTTTTCAAGCTTTTAAATTGGATTTTTTTCATCTTTCCCTTTATATTTCTAATGATTTGAAAATTATTTTTAATTAGTCGTATAAAAATAAATATTATATTTCTGTCTTCTTTGTTAAAAAGTGTTAAATCAGAATGAATTATTTGTTATATAGTCTTCTTTACAAATAAATATTAACAGTAACTTTATTTATTTTGTAACTTTGGCGATATGATAAAAGATTTAAAAATAGCCGTCTTGATTGATGGTGATAATATTCCTTCAAAGTACATCAAAGAGATGATGGAGGAAATTGCTAAATATGGAACACCCACTATAAAGAGAATTTATGGTGATTGGACAAAACCTCATTTGGCAAAATGGAAAAATGTTCTGCTTGAAAATGCAATAAGTCCGGTGCAGCAATACAGTTATACTACAGGTAAAAATGCTACGGATTCTGCCATGATCATTGATGCTATGGATATTTTATATTCCAATAAAGTAGGTGGGTTTTGTTTGGCTTCATCAGATAGTGATTTTACAAAACTGGCTACTCGTTTGCGCGAAGCAGGGTTACAAGTTTTTGGGATAGGCGAAAAGAAAACGCCTGATCCTTTTATTGTAGCTTGCGACAAGTTCATTTATTTAGAAATCTTAAATACCCATGTCGAAAAATCTGATATTAACGGGAAGTCAGAAAAGAAAAATTTATATAACATTACCCCAAAAGTTATACGCATGCTAAAAAACTCTGTAAGCGATGCGGCTGATGATGATGGTTGGGCATTTTTAGGGGATGTAGGTTCTTTGATTTTAAAAAAGCAACCTAATTTTGATGCAAGAAATTTTGGTTTTGAAAAACTAACACCACTTTTTAAATCTTTAGATACTTTTGAAATGGAACAGAGAGATCAAAGTAATGGCAGATTTAAACTCATTTATGTTAGAAATAAATAATCTTCTTTTTTAATCCAATAATTATAATCAACTTTTTTACTTTTTTCCAAATGGAACTGAACTTTTGGCATGTTTACCTATAAGGTCAATATTTGCGAATGTGTTCGTTATTACTGTGTTCTGATTTTAAATATTTTGACCAGCTCAAACCAAATTACCGAAGTAAAACCAATGCCAATGCATAATAATATTTGATCAAAAGTTAATTGTTCAAATTCAAAAAAGTGAGTCAATGGTTTTACAAATAGCAATAAACCAACTATTGTAACGGTAATTGAAATTATTAATAATACTAAGTTGTTTTTATATTTAATAGTAGTTAAAATAGTATAGTAAAAAGAGCGATTTACTAAGGTTAAGAAAATATTAGCTGCTATTAAAACAGTGAAAACCATGGTTCTTGTTATAGTCTCTTCATAATCATTTTGAATAGCATATTGATATGTAAATAAGGTTCCAAGTGTAACCATTAATCCTTGAATAATACTGGTTGTCAACTCTCTAAAACTAAAAAATGTTGTGGACAAAGGTCTTGGATTTTGAGACATAGTATTTACTTCCATCGGTTCATTCTCAAATAGAATAGAGCAGGTGGGTCCCATTATTAATTCTAAAAATATGATGTGAATTGGTGAAAATATATTGGGATATATCCAGCCTAGTGCTAATGGAATAAATACTGTAAGAATAATTGGTATATGAATGGATATAATATACTGTATGGCTTTTTTTAAGTTCTTGTAAATTCTACGACCCATAGCTATAGCGTCAACCATTTTTGATAAATCATCTTCAAGTAAGATCAATGATGCTGCTTGTTTTGCAATTTCAGTGCCTTTTTCACCCATTGCAATACCAATATGAGCCGCTTTTAATGCCGGACCATCATTTACGCCGTCACCGGTCATGGCAACCACTTGATTTTTCGATTTTAAAGCATTTACTATTTTTAATTTAGCTTCAGGGAACATTCTGGTGAATATATTAGTTTGCATGACGCATTCCTCTAATTCTGAAACATTTAATTGCATCAGTTCTTCGCCAGAAATGCATTTATCATACCCTTTAAAACCAATTTGCTTGGCTATGGAAGTCGTTGTTTCATTATTGTCGCCTGTAATAATTTTTACTGAAATCCCTGCCTTATAAAAGCTTTCTATTACCTCAGGGATATTTTTTTTAGGGGGATCATAAAAAGCGATAAGTCCTTTAAGTTCAAATTTGAAATCCTGTTGTTTATGAGGAAAATCAGGTCCTTCAAATATACTTTCAGCAACTCCTAATACACGATAGCCTTCATGTGCAAATTTTTGAACGATATTTTCAAACTTTTCTTTTTCAAGTTGAGATAAATTTGAAATCCCAAAAAATGCCTCCGGAGCACCTTTAGAAGCAATAACGGTCTTCCCCTTGTTATTTTGAAAAACATGAGTCATCATAGGTGGTTTCCCCGACAATGGATATTCTTGAATTATTTTATAGTTATGGCGTTCATCTATTCTTTTTAAATCAGAATAAGCTCGATGCAAAGCAATTTCCATGGGATCAAAAGGGATAGGTTCACTAGCCCACATGGAAAGCGTGATTAAATTTTCTTCATCATTGGTCAGAATACCATCTTTTAGGTCCTTGATTTTTCCACTTGAGGGTACATAGATTTCTGCTAAGCTCATTTTATTCTCAGTGATAGTACCTGTTTTATCAATACAAATAACAGTGGCACTTCCTAAGGTTTCTACCGTTTTCAATTGTTTCACAACAATGCCCAATTTCATTAATCTCCAAGCGCCTAATGCCATGAAAGTTGTGAAAGCTACAGGAATTTCTTCTGGTAAAATACTCATTGCTAAGGTAAGTGCCTTAAGCAAACTATCGAGTAAATTGAATGATTGGTAATAATTAATAACCCAGACAATTATAAAAATGATGGTTCCGGCGAATACCATTTTTTTTACAAAAGCACTTATTTGTGTTTCTAATGGTGTTTTTTCTTCAGAGATGCTTTCTAAACTTTTTCCAATTTTACCAAGTTTCGTGTCATTTCCAATATTTGTTATTTTAACAATGGCTAAACCGCTATTTACATAGGTCCCCGAATAAACGGTTTTATCTTTTTTTGTTTTATCTTTAAATACGCTGAAGGCTTCTCCCGTTAGAATGGATTCGTTTACTGAGAAATCATTGGAATGAATAATACAACCATCTGCAGTAATAAAGGTGCCTTCTTCAAGTATTAAGTGGTCACCAACTACCAAATCTTCACTTTTAAGTTCTTCAGTGATACCATTTCTTATGACCTTACAATGAGGTTGGGAGAATATTTTTAATTTTTCTATGGCATTTCTACTTCTGGAATCTTGGTGTAAAGAAATAATTGCAACTAATATAATGGCTGAAGCAAGAAAAACACCATCGCCCATTTCTCCACTAATAAAATAGATGCAGGACGCAACCAGTAATAAAATAATCATGGGTTCTTTTAAAATGTTTTTTATGGCTAATAAAAACGAATTGTCTTTTTTAGAACTTAAAACATTTCTACCATATTGCGTTCTTGAAGCTTCAACTTCTGCGTCAGTTAATCCTTTTATTTTGGAATTATTTTGAGCAGGAATAGGCATATTATTTTTTATAAAAAATTAAAAGATATGATTACCTTATAATTAATATAAAAATACAAAATATATCATCTATTAAATGATTGCATCTTGTGTAATTAACCTAATTATTATTCTTTTTTTATGGAATTTAAATCAAAAAAGAGCCATATATCGGGGTCTATCTCTATGGACGAAATATTTTTATATTTTGGGAATGAAATTTTTTGAAGTCTATCATTTATATCTATAGTTTCGATAGATGAACTACCATCTTCAAAATTTATTTTTAGATCAATAAAAAAAATGAACAGGTTCTCTTGAGTTTGTTTAATTTCAATATTTAATCTATCTTTTGTATTCCAAACAATGTCGAGTATCGGATGTCCAGATTGGTAAAGCCATTGTTTGAAAAAGGAGTTTAAGTCTTTTCCTGATGTAAGTTCCATGACCTGTTGAAAATCTTCAGACAGGGCATTGCTGTATTTATAAGTATCATAATAGGTTTTAATGCCTTGCCAAAATAATTTGTCACCTAATTCTTTTCGAAGCATATGTAAAACCCATGAAGCTTTCTCATAGGTGTGTGGACTCAATAATTTTGTATAATCAGTGATTCTAGTATCTATAATAGGAGATTGATTCTTATTGTAATATTGCAAAGCTTTCAGTCTATCTTCTTTTAATTTTCGCACAAAGGAATCACGACCATATCTGTTTTCGTAAAATAAGTTTTCAAAATAAGTAGCAAATCCTTCACTTAACCAAACGTGGTGCCAGTTAAGTTCTGAAGCTGAATCTCCAAACCATTGGTGTGCAATTTCATGCGCAATAACGGCTTCATAATCGCCATTTCCAGTCACACTTTTTTCATTATAGAAAATATTGCCTGCATTCTCCATACCACCGAAAAGCGTTTTAGACTGCACATTAGCTAGCTTTTCAAAAGGATAAGGTCCCACATGATTAATCATAAAGTCCAGAATAGGAACGGCCAAAGCATAATCTTTAAATCCATCGATTCTATTTTGCGGATAGACCCATGATGATACTGGAATATTATAAATTTCTTCCAGATTTTCAACAGCAAATTGGGCCACACCAATGACCATCACTTTTACGGGTATAGGGGTTTGCATTTTCCAACGCGTTAGGGTGGTTTTAGAGTCTAAATTAGTGCGTTCTATTAAAGTTCCATTGCCAATAGTTTGATAATGCGTTGGTGCTTTTATATTCCATTCAACGGTTGATTTATCAGATGGATGATCAACTACTGGTAACCAATTCTTAGCTCTATCAGGCCAGTTATCACCAAAAAAGGTCCTGTCTCCGTATTTATTTTTTGAAATAATTAAACCATCAGCAGGAATGCCATGATATTTAACAGTATAAATTCTTATATCATTAGTTTTGGATTCAGGAATATTTAATAATAATTGATTGCTATTATGTATAAATGAAATGGGCGAATTGTTTTCCAAAACCATATTCACCTTCATTCCATAATTATTGGATTGTTGTTCAACTAAATCAAGATTAAAATTGGTTATTGATTTTTTAAATTTGATGGTGATTTCAGCAAAACCTTCAATTTCATTGGATTCGTCAGTTAATGTTAAATGGAAATTATAATTGAGAATGTCTATAGATTCAAATCGTGATTCATGATTTTGTGCATAAGTATAAAGGAAACTACAACTGAATATAAAAACTATAAAAAGAAATTGTTTGAAGGACCGCTGGTTAAGTTTCATTTAAAATTAATTTATTGTTCCACACTGTTTATTTCAATCCAGTATCCATCAGTATCTTGAATATATATCTGTTTAATGCCGTCTGCTCTATGTGTTACTTTGTTTAATGTTCCAGGCCAGTCAGAATAATTTATTTCCATGGTTTGGACATTTTTTAAAAAAGCATCAAAATTTGACGTTGATAAAGCAAAGTGAACGGCTTTGTTTAAAGTAACAGGTTCTTTAACAATTGAAATTAAATGAAGTTCTTTGTCATCTCCGAGCGAGAACCATCTAATTCCTTTCATTTTTGTTCGGTTAGTAATTTCATTTAGGTTTAAGACGTTCTTATAAAAGTCTGCTGCTTTATCCACATTTTGAACAGAAAGTGCTATGTGATTAAACTTGACTTGAAACTGATTTTCACTTTGACAAAATGCTTTAGATGAACTTGTTAGTAAGATGAGGAATACAAATATCTTTCTCATGTATTTATTAAAGGATTGGTTTGTATGTAAATATAGATAATAAATCTTCAAAAAATGAAATAGATTGAATGCGCAATAAAGAATTTCATTCATATAAAAAAAGAGAGCAAATGCTCTCCTTATTATATCTTAAACAAATATATTATTTAGTTTCTTGTATATATTATTCAGTTTCTTGCATGGTGTGATACACGTATTGCACATCATCATCTTCTTCAAGTTTTTCTAATAGTTTTTCAACATCAGCAGCCTCTTCAGCAGACAATTCTTTTGTTACCTGTGGAATTCTTTCAAAACCTGATGATAAAATTTCAATATTCTTTTCTTCTAAAGCAGCTTGGATGGCGCCAAAACTTTCAAAAGGCGCATAAATTAATATACCATCTTCATCGGCAAACACTTCTTCTGCGCCATAATCAATAAATTCTAATTCTATTTCTTCAGGATCTAAACCGTCTGCTTTGATTCTAAAATTACACGTGTGATCGAACATAAAAACCACCGAGCCAGAGGTTCCTAAACTGCCGTCACATTTATTAAAATAACTTCTTACATTAGCCACCGTTCTTGTATTATTGTCCGTTGCAGTTTCCACTAAAACAGCAATGCCGTGTGGTGCATATCCTTCAAAAATCACTTCTTTATAATCACCCTGGGTTTTGTCACTGGCCTTTTTAATAGCACGTTCAACATTGTCTTTAGGCATATTTACAGACTTGGCGTTTTGAATCACAGCTCTTAACCGCGAATTACTTGCCGGGTCTGGTCCACCTTCTTTCACTGCCATGACGATATCTTTCCCAATACGTGTAAAAGCTTTGCTCATAGCCGACCAACGCTTCATTTTACGTGCTTTCCTAAATTCAAAAGCTCTTCCCATATTAATGTTATTTTAAGTCCCTGAGTTAGGGTATTTTATATTTTATATTCTGAGCGCAAAAGTAATAAGGCTGACTGAAAAAATAAAATTATTCTTCCGGTTCAACAATAGTTTCAATAGCTTCTGCCAGTTTAAAGTCTAAATCTGTTACGCCATGTGCGGAATGGGTTGACAATGAAATGGTTAAAACATTATAAACATTGGACCAGTCTGGATGATGGTTTAAAGCTTCGCATTCAAAAGCAATTCTGCTCATAGCACTAAAGCAATCCTTAAAATTTTCGAATTCAAATTCAGCATGTATAGCATCATCATAATATTCCCAATCTGGAAATCTTAATAGTCTTTTTTCTATTTCTTGTTCTGACAGTTTACTCATGATATTTATGTTTTAAATGGTCTGTTACTAATTTAATGATTTGAATGCAGAATATCTATTATAATTTCATTTCTGTTAATATTTCTTGGCTGTACAATTGCAAATGCTTTGGCAATAAATTATCTTTTGGTAATACCGCTAAATAGCGGTCGTCATTTGTGGTATATACATTTTTGAAAACGGCATTTTTTTCCCCTAATAACTCAATAATTTCCTTTATAAAATCATCATGATGCACTAAATCATTACTGCCCAGATGGAAAACCCCAAACTTGTTTCTATTAATGATATAATGTATTTGCTGACTAACTTTTGAATCTGTAGTCACATTCATAATTAAATTAGGAAAAACCTCAATAGGGATCTTATGGTTAAGGTTTTGCCTTATTATTTGTATTCTTGGTGATTGAGCTCCAAAAACCATAGGCATTCTAATAATAGCAACCTTTTTTTTTGGTAATCTTAAAAGCATATTTTCAATTTTTATTTTGAAATGCCCGTAAATACTGTTGCTTAAAGTTTTGTCATGCTCATAACTGGGGTATTTGCTATAAGCATCAAAAACATTGGCCGATGATAAATAAATAAGTTTACTGGAATTAGCAGAGATATATTCTATAATATGTTTGTGAACTATTATCTGTGCAGAAAAATCACCTCTTAAAGAGGAAATAATTATAGTAGGTTTTACTATATTCAGAATTTCAAAAATATCATCTTCTTCTAAATTATATTGAATAAAATGGTTGTTTTTGATATAATTTGTCTGCTCTTTATAGTACGTACCAAAAGTTTTAAAATAGGGGCATAGTTCTTTATATAAAGAGCCGCCCAAAAACCCACTAGCGCCTAAAATTAATATTCTGTGTTTGCTGTCTTTCTCCAAATTCAATTTAATACGGCATTTGAGTCATTAATTTTAGCCCTTATAAAAAGGAGGCTTTACAATGGTTGCAGGAATAGCGTTTTTACGAATCTGGATATTTATTTTACTTCCAACTTTTGAAAATTCTGTAGTTACATATCCCATACCAATACCTTTATTTAATGAAGGTGCCATGGTACCTGATGTGACCATTCCGATTTTATTGCCATTATTATCAACAATATCATAACCATGACGTGGTACACCGCGCTCATCCAATTCAAAAGCTACTAATTTACGTTTTGGTCCGTTTGCTTTTTCTTCTTCTAAAGCTTCAGAATTAGTAAATTTTTTATTGAATTTAGTAATCCAGCCTAAACCTGCCTCAATAGGAGAGGTTGTATCATCAATATCATTACCATATAAGCAATACCCCATTTCTAAACGCAAGGTATCTCTTGCTGCCAGTCCGATAGGTCTAATACCATAACTAGCACCTGCTTCAAATACTTTATCCCAGATTTGTTTAACTTCAGAGTTTTTGCAATAGATTTCAAAACCACCACTACCTGTATAACCGGTAGCTGAAATGATCACATTTTCAATACCGGCAAAATCGCCCACTATAAAATTGTAAAATGGAATGGCAGATAAATCATGACTGGACAATGATTGCATGGCTTCCACTGCTTTTGGACCTTGAATAGCCAATAAAGAGTAATCATCTGATAGATTTCTCATAGTGGCACCCACATCATTTTTTGATTGTATCCAATTCCAGTCCTTCTCAATATTGCTGGCATTCACTACTAATAAATACGTTAATTCCTTTATTTTGTAAACAATTAAATCATCTACAATACCACCATTATCATTAGGCAAACAGCTGTATTGCGCTTTTCCAATGGTCAATTTTTCAGCATCATTACTGGTTACTTTTTGTATAAGTTCTAAGGCCTGTTCCCCTTCAATCAAAAATTCACCCATATGTGAAACATCAAACACCCCAACAGCATTACGCACGGTTTCATGTTCTGCATTGACGCCCTCATATTGCACAGGCATGTTAAAACCTGCAAAAGGAACCATTTTTGCTCCTAATGCTTCATGTGTTGATGTTAAAGCTGTATTTTTCATACTTAATGGTTAAATTTTTGTTGCGCAAATGTATTGAAAAATTATAGATTTCTTTTGAAGTAGGTTAAAGATTAAGGTCAACATGACGTTAATAAAATCATAATTTTAAAACATATTTCATAGAGCGTTTCACTAATTTATTTATTAATAGCCCAATTAATAAAAAGTTTATTTCTAAATTTTATCATTATTTTACGGTTTAAAATAAAATAAAATAAAATAAAATTAAAACATGAAACCGACCGTCCAACTCCTTTGTTTTTTCTTAGTAACTTTTATAACCCTTGCACAAAATGGCACACCATCAGATTACCTCAATTCTGACTTTCACAAGAGTAGAAGGGAAGCTTTAAGAGCTGATATGCCAAAAAACACAGTGGCGGTTTTCTTTGCCAATGCTGTAAGAAACAGAGCTAATGATGTTGAATATGTATACCATCAGGACCCGGATTTTTATTATTTAACGGGCTATAAAGAACCCAATGCGGTTTTAGTTATTTTTTCTGATAAACAAACTAATAATAAAGGAGAAACCTATAATGAATTATTATATGTTCAAAAACGCAATGCCTTGGCAGAACAATGGACCGGGAAACGATTAGGGATTGAGGGTGCGCAACAACAACTAGGGTTTGAAATAGCTTTAAATGGAGAAGAATTTATAAAGAATGGCATTAATTTCGCCAAATTTGATGCGGTCATGTTTGACGATTTTAAAGATGATTACCGAGATTATGAGCGTGATGATGCTGATTTATTTGATTTAATAAAAGCATTTAAAAATCAGATTGATTTAATTGAAAACACTGTTATTTCAAATAATCAAATGAATGTGGAATTGAATCAAAATAGCAATGTCATTGAAAAGAAAAAAGCGACTGTTAATAATGAGACTTTGTCCAAATTAATGGCCGGACTTCGTGAAATTAAAACTGAAGCAGAAATGACGTTGTTAATTAAAGCAGTTCGTATCTCTGCTATGGGACAAAGGGAAATAATGAAAGCCATGCATGTGGGTATGTCCGAAGCAGAAATTCAGGGTATTCATGAGTATGTGTATAAAAAATATGGCAGCGAGTATGAAGGTTATCCAAGTATAGTTGGTGCTGGCAATAATGGTTGCGTTTTGCATTACGTAGAGAATAGTAAATTAAAAGTTGATAATGATTTGGTTTTGATGGATTTAGGTGCTGAGTACCATGGATATACCGCTGATGTGACAAGAACCATCCCTGCTAACGGAAAATTCAATCCGCAGCAAAAACTTATTTATGATTTGGTATATGAAGCACAAGAAGCTGGCATTGCAGTTTCTATAATCGGAAATAATTTAAGAACGCCAGATGACGCCGCCCGAAAAGTAGTCAATGAAGGTTTAATTGCTTTAGGTATTGCAAAAGATAATACAGAAGCCAGACGTTATTTTCCTCATGGTACCTCACACCATATTGGTTTAGATGTGCATGACACCAGTTTGAGAGGAGCTTTTAAAGCTAATATGGTGATTACTGTGGAGCCTGGTATTTATATTCCTGAAGGAAGTCCCTGTGACAAAAAATGGTGGGGTATTGCTGTGAGGATTGAAGATGATGTGTTAATTACTGCAAATGGGCCTATTGTGTTATCTGCAGAAGCCCCGCGTAAATCTGAAGCTATTGAAGCCTTAATGAAGGAAACCAGTCCTTTAGGAAGTTTGGAATTGCCTACTTTGGATTAGGAGTTTTTTGGCGAGTTTGTTTAACG
>DATCZQ010000074.1:0-2023 GCA_036525815.1 Yeosuana sp.
CTATTTTAGCCAAGTAAATATCTACTGGTTGACCATTTACTTCAAGGGTGTAATCTTTTGAAAGAACCTCATCTGAGGGTGCGGGATAAATGGTGACTTTTGGATCTCCTACTGAAAATGCTTCATGACTATAGGCGATCAAAAGAAATAAAAACACATGGGCCATTTTTCCGGTACAAAAAAATCTTTTCATTGGTAAAAGTTTTAAATGATAATTCCCTATTCATCGAGTTTTATTTTAAAAGGAAATCCTTTGAATTGTTTTGCCTCTTCCTTAGAAACATCACTATCTCTTGGCCAACACTCAAATGTGACTTCTTTCTCTTTCTTATTAAATCTGATGAGACCATAGCCTGAACCGTTTGATAGATTATCTGGATTTACATAAGCATGCATGGTGATTTTATTATTAAACCCATCTAAGAATCTACCATTCCAAGGCAATATACCATCGGAATTCGCACCTGCTTTTTCATCTTCAGGCCACCACCATCTACTGTAATAATTATTAACTATTGCTGGAACAACAAAAGCCCATGGTCCATCCTCATATTCATCAATACCATGCTGGATTACAGTTGCTAAATGTTGATCTCCTGCTATATGGACAGCATTTGCGCTTTTAATTGCCCTTAAAGCTTTATTTCTTCCTTTTTGTGGCCATCCGTTAGAATCCATATCTGCATGAAGGCGATTATCTAAGCTCCCGTGTATATGTGCCCCACCACAAAATCCAGTTTGTGATAATACCACTTTCATATCGTCTTTGTTTTCTTGTCCCCAATTATCTAGAAACTCTAATTGTCTACCTCCTAATAGTTCGAGACCTTCTAAATCTACACTTGCAGGATCATAACTTGGGTCTCTAATATGGTCAGGTCTTGGTCCTATTTGAGGAATTTTCCCTTTAGGTCCTGATTTAAATTTTCTGTCTTCTATAATGGCAAAATCAATATCTCCAACTACCAGATTAGTATAGTACACACCTATCCCTTGTTTAATTGGAGTTGAATCATAAGGATCTGGTAAATGAGCAGTTTGACATCTTTCAACCATTTTTACATATTCATGATGGTAGAAATACCCTCCATCATCACCAGCGTTAGTAGATGCTTTCTTACCATACTCTCCCCAAAGGTTTCCTTGTCCAATGTCATGATCATCAGGAATGGTAATACAGGGACGATTTCTAAATACTTCTCTAAACTGCATACCAAATTTTAACCATGCGGCCGTATGTTCTGAGTGATCATAAGATTGATCACCAGCAAAAAACACAATATCAGGATTTTGGTAGTTGATGTTTTTCACATATTTCTCTCTATCGCCTCTATCTCTATTGCTATTACAAGAAAGTGCTGCTAACACAATATCTTTTTTATCTTTTGGGTCTTTTCTTATCAGGCCTTCAAATGATGCCTTTTCTCCATGTAAAATACGATATTGAACATCTTTAGTGCTATCCCAGTTTTCTATTCTAAACAATGCGGACCAACCTAAATCATGAACCTTTTTTTTCTGTACTTCCTTCCATCTGTCGTTTTTTTTAATCTCTAAACGAACTTCGCGAGTTTCATTTGGGTAAAGTGGAAAAAGTTGTGCAGTCAGTTTAAGCGTGTTGTTATGAACTGTATATATTCCAAATGCTATGACATCTTCTCTTTTTACATTGACATCAATTATTTTATTGGGTTTTCTGTTCCACCAGTCATTTGTTGCAATGGTATCAATTCCGCTAAAAGGAGCAACCACTGGAGGAACTAAGGATACATTATTTTTGTTACCGGGTTTAATTTTACAACCAAAGCAAACGGAAATAATGATGATTATGGTTAACAAGTACATAAAATTTTTCATACGTATAATTTTAAAATAGTTTTTAATGATAGTTAATGTTTAGTTATGAATTCAACTATGTTTTGGTTTTAGTGTGGGTTATGTTTATGTATTTATTCATTTTTATCTCATTCAATTATTTAACGCAAATGGGCTATTTCTAGTGTTACATTATTCTTATTTATTT
>DATCZQ010000075.1:0-4061 GCA_036525815.1 Yeosuana sp.
GAAATTCCTGAAAAAATGTTTTCAGAAAAACGCTTGCCCAACATGGCGGTTGTCCTTAATGATGTCAATATTGAAAAAGGAGGCTATGGCTATGGCTATGGCTATGGCTATGGCTATGGCTATGGCAAAGAAGATCTAAAAAAACCCTGGTGGAAACGCTTTTTAAAAAATAAATAAAATATATTTGAACCATTAAGTAAATACTGACAAAAAGCCGCTTTAATATATAGACGTCCCTTTTTATCATCTATTTATCGAACAAACCAACAAATCCATTGAAAACCAAAAAAGTATAAAATGAAGAAAATTATACAATTTTATAAGGTAGTACCCTCATTATTACTACTAGTTACGTTATCCGGCATGGCCCAAGACACTGATAATGATACCGAAACAGAGAACAAGTATTTTAGTCTAAGCTTTGGGATCAACATGATAGATAATAGTAATAATAAACTAGCGCCTTTTGATGGTAATGCATTGGATTTTAATACACCTCTCTTTTTAACAGCCGAGCAAAGAATTCATAAGAACTGGGCCTTAGCATTAAGTTTATCCACCAATCAATTAAAATTGGAGAATGCTTTTACTTTAGAGCCTTATTTTAGTGCGGATGTCTTTGCTAATTTGTATGTAGATGAGCTTATTTTTAATAATGAAAATATAGACCTGTATGTTGGTTTAGGTACAGGGATCCATACCTTGCAAGGCAATGCCGCAAGTTCCTTTAATTTTACCGGCGGTTTTAGATACTGGGTTTCAGAAAAAGTGGGACTCAATTTAAAGGCTATTGGCAAAATAAACAGAGATGGTTTGGAGCAACTGGACAACCATTATCAATTTAATATGGGTGTGACCTATGGCTTTGGAAGAAAAGCACAACCTAAGAAAATCGATATCGCAGAAACCGTAGAGCCCCCAACCAAGCCAGCAGAAACTAAAGTAGCCGTTAAGGATACGATTGCAGCTCAAGAACTGCCTGATTTCTCTTTAGATGTCAAAAAACCGGTTACCGTGACCTCTACAGAGTTGGCTAAAGACGCTTATGAAGCAGAGCAGATCAAGAAAAATGCCGGAGCCGCTTTAAATGCAAAAACATCAAACACCAGACCAGATGGCGTGAAAAAAGGCTATCATGTGATCGTTTATGCCTTTGAATTTAAAAATAATTTAGATAGGATGGTACGTCTTTTAACGGATAATGGCATCAAAGTGCAGGTGATCAGAGTATCAGAAAAAAACTTAGACTATATAAGTGTGGCTTACTTTAAAACGAGTGAAGAAGCGCATAACTATATGAATAATACCTTAGATAAGACACTGTTTAAAGACAGCTGGGTCTATGAAGTGGACTAAATTCTAAGTATAGGCAAAGTTAATGCTGCCTTTGGCATATAATTGATTAAAATGTAGCCACTTGCTCGCATGAGCATCAATGAAAAGCAGCTTCATCTGGTCAAGATAATAGTTGGTTAAAAAAAACGCTGCATCCAATGGATGCAGCGTTCGATCATAAATTTCCCTAAAACTTATGAATCAATTAATAGCACTACAAGTGTAAGTCGATTTTTTTGATTTTTTTTACTGATTTCCGTAAAGAGCTAATATTTTAAATAAGTCCTAGATCTTTTGCAGTGGCTATCAAATGAATAGCATTATTAGATTTAAAATCTATGCGAAGTTTATTTAATCTTTTTTCAATAGAACTGAGACTGCTGGGCTTAATGCCGTTCTGTTTAAAAAGACCACTAATGTCCTCCTGAGATAAACCGTTGGACAAATGCTCCAGTAATTGAATATCATAATCATCTATTTCCACATGATTATTGGGATTCAAAGCCTGTGATACTTCAGGAGATAGATAAAGTTTGTCCTGATGCACACTACCTACCGCTTTCGTTAATTCTATTAAGCCTCTTCGGCTTTTACAGACATAGCCATCCACATGATGATTGGTTATTAAATTCCGCACTTTTTGAAGGCGGTCTTCAATAGAATACACAATTATTTTTAACGCGGGATATTCCTGTTTTAAGGCTTTTATCAAGGCTTCTCCTGAAGAAAATTTTTGCTCCCTATAGTCCGATTTAAAAGACAGGTCAGTAATTAATAATTCAAAAGGTAATTGATCGGCAACCCCTTTTTTAATTTTTAAATAGGCATCGTCACAATATTGCACCTGATTGATCTCTTGAATACCCAGCTCACAAAGCGATATATATACCCCTTTGGTAATGTCCTGCATATCTTCTGCAACTAAAACTTTTCTAAACATAATTAAAGTGACACTCTGGCTCTAAAACCATTATTAACTTGAGATTCAAAAGTAATGGTTCCATTTATAAATTCCATACGGTTTTCCGTATTGTGCAATCCATTATTTTTAATCAGGTCAGTGCCTATGCCATTGTCTTTATAATCAATAATTATTTTTTTTCCTTTCTGTGAGAAGCTTAAGACGACCAGCGTTGCTTTGCTATGCTTGCGCATATTGGTCATAAGTTCCTGAAGTACTCTGTGTAAGGTAATTTTTTTATGAGCATCCATATCTTCCCAATGCACTTTAGACAAATCTTTGGTAATAATATTGACGGCATCACTCTTGTAACTTAATAATAGATCTCTTAAATGTGCTTCATAAGTGCCATGTATATCAATAATGCTGCTCTCTTTAGAGATATCCCTGGTTTTATTATATACTTCTTCCAGATCGTCTAGAACAGCCTCTTTGATCGTTTCAGTATTTTGTATTTTTGTCATCACACGGTAAAGATCATTAGCGACCTCATCATGTACCTTTTTTGAGATACGTGTCTCTGTATTGTATACCTCTTGTAATTTGTCTTTTCGGTGTTTCGTTCTAATAATAACATATAAAAAGCCCGTGAAGAATAGTCCTAAGATAACCATACCTTGATAAATAGTTTTATTTAATTTTTCCTGCTCGGTTTCTATCAGACTGTCTTTAATTTGTAATTCCAGTTTTTGGGCTTCCTTTTCTTTCTTTTGAAAATTGTATTTAATGGCCGAATAATTATTCTCCTGCAGTTGCTTTTTACGTTCGGTCTCGTCTTTTAAAGCTACATAACTCATAAAATCAGAATTACCCTCCAATTTCATCTTCAACTCCATTGTTTCCAGCTCAAATATGGGTGAGTTGATCTCATCGGACAGCGCCTTCATTTTATTAAAATACATGATGGCTTTGGCTTTTTTATTTTTATCAAAATAGAATAAGAACAGATGCCTGTAACTTGAAAAAAGAGCTACCATATCCTCTAATGCTAACCTGATTTGCAGGGCTGATTCCATGTTATTAAGCGCACTTGAATGCCCGATTTTAGACTGAAAGTAACCCAGATTATCCAGGTATACGGCTTTGGTCTCTGTGTCTTTCATTGCTAAAACCGTGTCGTAATGGGGTATTAAAACGGCTGCAGCTTCTTCATACTTATCCGAATCCGCATAGGTATTCGCCATATTAGTGAGGATCGCAATCTTATCCACTAAATTATCTTTCAATTCAAGCGCCTGGTTGTAATACCAAATAGCATTATCAAAATCATCAATTTTTCTGTAAACCATGCCAAGATGATTGGCTAAACGTTTTCTTGGTTCTATAGTTTTAGTATGGTCTTTCATAGCGTCTAAAAAACCCATGGCCTTCACAGCAGTTAATTCACTTTCATGAGTAAAACCCATTTTTAATTGCCCTAGGGCCATTATTTCAAAACATTGAACCGCCTTAAGGGTATCGCCTTGGTTTAATGATCTTTCAGCCTTTTTATTAAAAAATTCAAAGGCCTTACCTGCTAAGTTGATATCATTAATTTGAAGAATGGCATTGTAATAAACTAAAGTGCTATCGGGAAGGCTCTGAGCGTAAAGCGGGTTGTTAAAAACACCAAGAATGTTAAGTAATACAAAACAAAAAAAGAGGCATGGTGATCTGTGGTATTTCATCCCTCTAATTTACTAAGAATTTTTAGTTTTATTCTAAAAACCATTTTTTAAAATATGGTTTTTAGTTGTTTATAAATGATGGTGTTTTCCTATAGAGA
>DATCZQ010000076.1:0-3098 GCA_036525815.1 Yeosuana sp.
TATTATTGGAACTTTAGAAAATGAGGGTAGCTACCAAAGTCCTCCTGGAATTGAACCGGAAGAGTTATTCAATAATAACACGGTGGTTAGACAAAATGAGCAATCGCTGGTTGTTGAGGTATGTAATCTTGAAACTGAAGACGGGCGTGGGGTTTATAAAAACATAAGTATAGATATGCGGCAATATAAGCGTTTGCGCATGTTTATTCATGCTGAAGAAGTGGAGTCGGGCGGTTTGGCTAATAATGAATTAGTAGGTTTTATTAGAATGGGAAATGACCTCACTGAAAATTATTATCAAATAGAAATACCATTACAAGTATCCACAGGAATTTCAAGAGAAGACCTTTGGCCAAATGATAATGAAATCAATTTACCACTATCAGTACTGGCACAGATTAAAGCCATAGGAATTTCAGATGGAAGCCTATCCAATCCGGATGCTACTTTTTATGATGTCATAAATGGAGAACCTATTCCTATTACCGGAGACCAATATTCAAATTATGTAGCTGGTCAACATAGAATAGCGGTGAAAGGAAATCCAAATTTTGGAGATATCCGAACCTTGATGGTAGGTTTGAAAAATGGTTCTAATAGAAATGACGTTTGTGGAAGTACATGGTTTAATGAATTGCGCATGTCTGATATGGATAATGAAGGTGGATGGGCGACTGTGGTGAGCATGGATACTAATTTCGCTGATTTTATGAACATCAGTGCAACAGGAAGACAAAGCACTTCAGGATTTGGTTCTTTAGAGCAAGGCCCAAGTCAGCGGAGTCTCGAAGATGTGAAACAATATGATGTCGTAACGAATGTGAATGTAGGGCAATTACTTCCTAAAAAATGGGGCATTCAAATACCTTTCAACTATGGCCAAGGAGAGGAATTAATTACTCCAAAATATGATCAATATTATAAAGATCTTACTTTAGATTCAAGATTGGCAGCAGCAAATTCAAATGCTGAAAAAGAACAGATTAATGAACAGTCTGAAGACTATACCAAAAGACAGAGTGTTAATTTTATTGGAGTAAGAAAGAATCGAACGACAGAAAAGACCCCTAGATTTTATGATGTTGAAAATCTCACCCTTAATTATTCTTATAACAAAATAGAACACAGAGATTTTGAAATTGAGAATTCTGTAAATAAAAATCTTAGAGTTGGAGCAAATTATGCCTTTAATTTTAAGCCTGTTAGTGTTGAGCCTTTTAAGAAGAATGATTCCTTATTCACAGGAAAATATTGGAAAATATTAAAAGATTTCAATTTCAATTTATTACCATCAAGTTTTACCTTAAATACAGATATTAACAGACAGTTTAATAGCCAAAGATTTAGAGAGGTTGAATTAGGCGGCAACAATATTGCTATTGAAGAATTATTTAGAAGAAATTACACATTTGATTTTCAGTACACAATTAATTTCAATTTAACGAAGGCGCTTCAATTAAACTTTTCTGCATCAAATAATAACATTGTAAGGAACTATTTTAAAGATGGAATTATAAATGGTGAACAAGATCCTACATTAGATGTGTGGGATGGATTTTTTGATTTTGGAGACCCTAACAGGCAATTCCAGCAGTTAGGGATAACCTATGAATTGCCTCTAAATAAAATACCAACCTTAAGCTTTATTTCTTCTACATATCAATATAGTGGAGATTTTCAATGGCAAAAGGGGTCTGACTTATATGGTAATTTGGAATTGGATGGTCAAACTTATGATTTAGGAAATACCATTCAAAATGCAAATACTCATAATCTGAATACCACTTTAGATATGAATAAGTTGTATAAGTATATAGGATTAACTAAAAAGCTAGTAAGAACTGTGCGTGCAAGGACCTCAGGAGCACCTCCGGGCCCGAACCAAAGTAATGCAGCAAAAGTAAAAAGTAGTAATAAGGGTTCAGCAAAACTTTTAAATGCCGGGATAGATATTATTACTATGATTAAGAGAATTCAAATTAATTATCAGGAGAATAATGGAACTTTTTTGCCCGGATATTTGCAAACACCTGGTTTTATTGGAACCACAAAACCAACCATAGGTTATACCTTTGGTAGTCAAAGTGATATTAGGTATTTAGCAGCAAGAAATGGTTGGCTAACAGTTTTTCCAGAGTTTAACCAGCAATATACAGAAACTAATAGCAAGCAATTGGATCTTTCAGCAAGTTTGGAGCCAGTAAATGATTTTAAAATCGATATTATAGGTAATAGAACTTATTATGAAAATTACACAGAAAATTATCGAATAAATACAGTTGCTGGAGAATATGAATATGAGCCTTTAACCCCGAATACTTTTGGGAACTTTAATATCTCAACCATTTTAATAAAAACCGCTTTTAGTAATAGTGATGAAAATTCCTCAGTTGCCTTTAATGAATTCAGAGCTAACAGAATAAAAATTGCAGAACGCTTGGCATTGGAGAAAGGGATTGATTTAAATAATCCCGATAATATTGGAGACGATGGCTTTCCAAAAGGATTTGGGAAAAATAATCAAGCGGTCTTATTGCCGTCTTTTCTTGCAGCTTATACAGGCAGTAATGCCAGTGGTGTAAATCTTGGTGCATTCAGAAATATGCCCATTCCGAACTGGGATATTAAATATACCGGTTTTATGAAATTTGCATGGTTTAAAAAGAATTTTAAGCGGTTTTCAGTCACGCATGGTTATAGATCAAACTATACCATTAATCAATTCAGATCTAATTTGGATTATAAAGACATTGATTACAACTTAGATTATATCAATCAACCAAATGATGTTCTGGATCAATCAGGAAACTATAAGAATGAAACGCTATACAGCAATATTAATTTGACAGAAATGTTCAGTCCACTTATAAGAGTAGATTTTGAAATGAAAAATTCTGTAAAAATTCTTGCAGAAATTAAAAGAGACCGTTTGTTGTCATTAAGTTTTGATAATAATTTAATGACAGAAATTCAAGGTAAAGAATATGTGGTTGGTTTGGGTTATCGTATAAAGGATGTAAGGATAAAATCTAACTTAGCAGGACCGAATAAACGAATTGTGAGTGATTTAAATATGAAAGCCGATATCTCTGTTAGAG
>DATCZQ010000077.1:0-25100 GCA_036525815.1 Yeosuana sp.
ATCACCACTACTAACTTGTATCTCTCTATCTGGTATAGGAAATAGCACATGATGGTCCCTAATATTGGCTGCTGCGATAGGATTACCTAAATTTGATGCCCTCACTGCCTGAATTAATTTACCATGTCGAACTAAATCTGCCCAACGATGGCCTTCATAGCAAAGTTCCCTCTTTCTTTCATCAAGAACAGTTTGTAAAAACTCCGGACCTGAAAGTCCGCTTAAATTTCCTAATCCGGCTCTTGTACGCACCCTATTAATTGCTGAATAAGCATCCGCGTTAGGGCTTCCATCCGCACGAGTTTGCGCTTCGGCGTATATTAACAATACATCTGCAAAACGAGTGAGTGGAAAATTAAATGGAGACTGCCATTCAGTGGCATATCCGCGAGTTTCTGGGTTTGGATCATGTCTCCATTTAAAAGCGTATAAAAATCCGTCATTTGTTGGTTGCGTATTTCCATCAGCATCTACTACTACATAATCTACAATGTTGTAATCTCTCCTCACGTCTCCATCCGCATAAGAATCATAAAGTTCTGGCATTGCGCGACATATTGAATAGGTTATTGTGTGCGTCCAGTTTCCAGGAGGTCCATCCCAGGTTCCAACTTCTCCACCTTCATTATTTGTTGCAATATATTCTGCACTAAAAATATATTCGCTTCCATGTTCATTTTCCAATTGAAAAACATCCGTATAGTTGGGTTCAAGATCATATGGCCCATTGTTAATAACATCTTTTGCATATGCTGCTGCTTTTGAAGCAGCAGTAGCATCTTTTAAGGGCTCACCAGACATTTGCAAATAAACCTTAGCCAAATATGATTTTGCTGCATATTTAGTTGCTCTTCCTGGCTCATTAATAACCGGAATGTTTTCTTCTGCAACTTTTAAATCATTTACAATCATTTCATAGGTCTCTGCCAAGGAACTTCTAATATTTCTAAATTCGTTCAAATTAGTATCCTCTGTTATAATGGGTACGCCTCCGAAATAACGGGCTAGTTGGAAATAATAGAATGCTCTTAAAAAACTTGCCTCTCCAAGAATTCTTTGTTTTGTAGCCTCAGGCATTGTAACATTGGTATTTTTAATTTTATTCAAAACTACATTACATCTAGATATACCAACATATTGCTGTTGCCAAACAGCATTTGGAATTCGAGAAAAAGAAGTAAACGTATAATTACCTATTTCTTTACCTGTTGCGTCCCAAAACCCCTGATTGACGTACATTTCATCAGTACCTGCCCGTCCCATCATCAGTAAACCTTTGAAATAAGTACCAAAACCTCTATCCCCTTGATGAACAGCAATTGGATCATAAGCTCCTGTAAGAGCTAAATCAAAATCTTCCGGGGTAGCAAAGAAATTACCTAATTCTAGATTGCTTTTGGGAGCAATGTCTAGTTGATCTTCACAAGAAGAAAACAAAATAATTGAAAGTATAAATAATACTAAATTTTTCATAGTTAAATAATTTAATTGTTAGAATTGAACGTTTAAACCCATCATATATGTTGTTGCCCTAGGGAATCCACCATAATCAAAGCCTTGGACAAATGGATATCTATAATCAACTTGGTTTGATGTAACTTCAGGATCATACCCAGAGTATTTTGTGAATACAGCTAAGTTATTACCTGCAACATATACTTTGGCGCTTTTAATTTTAAGTGCCGAAGTTATTTTAGAGGGTAAATTATAACCTAATCTTACTGTTTGCAACCGAATAAATGAGCCATCTTCAACTAAATAATCTGCTGGTCTTAACGAAGGCACTCTTGCATATTGTGTGCTATTTGGATTATCTGGTGTCCATCGATCTAGCCAGTTTGATGTTTGATTACCGCCTCCGCCTGGGAATGATGAAATGCGCGTATTTGTTGCATTAAATATGTCATTTCCATTAGAATATTGCAATACAACATCTAGTTCAACTCCTTTAAAAGAGAAACTGTTACTCCAAGAACCAAAAATATCTGGCAATGTGTTTCCAATTACAGATCGGTCAAAACCATCAATTGCACCGTCATTGTTTTGATCTTTGTACTTAATATCACCCGGTTGCTCACCAGCCCCAGCTGTGGCTACTCCATCTCTTGGTGAACCATCTGGGTTAAAATCGCTTGGTAAATATATGCCATCAGTTGTATATCCATAGAGATCATTTATGGAGCCACCTACTTGCAGAATAACCTCATCTGTAGAAATTGCATCAAAATTCACATCAATAAAAATAGGTTCTCCGTCATTACCTAAAGCCTTGATTTCATTGTTTTGAGTACTTAAATTGAACTTTGTGTTCCAAGCAAAGCCACCATTAGTTTTTAATGCATAATCAATAGATAGCTCAAAACCAGAATTTTGAATTTCACCTACATTAAACCATCCTGAAGAAAACCCTGTAGCAATGGATACTGGGGTTAGCAATAGTAGATCTTCAGTGTTTTTAACATAATAATCAGCTGCAATATTAAGTGCATTATTAAATAAACCAATATCAATACCCGCATTAATTTGTGTAGTAGTTTCCCAAGTAAGATCTCGATTTTCTAAATTTTGAGGACTAACTCCGTTCGCTACAGTTCCATTAAAAGTATAATTTGAAAATTGTTGATCAAGCAAAGCCCCCTGCACTGGAACACTAGAGTTACCAACTTGTCCAATACTTGTTCTCAATTTTAAATTCGATATCAGTTCTGACTCTTTAAGAAAAGCTTCATTGTGAACATTCCATGCCAAAGCTCCTGAGTAAAAATTACCCCATTTATTATTTATAAACCTTGAAGTACCATCTCTACGATAGGATACGGTAGCGAGAAAACGGTCATCATAGGAATAATTTGCTCTAGCTAAATAGGATTGAAGGACTAACTCATCAGCCGAAGATGATGCTAAAAATTCTGCCGCTCCTTGTAAGGAATTATACCCTAAAATCTCGTTTTGAAAATTTCTTCCTTCAGTTCTATTGAATTCATTATTATTTTTCTGATAAGAAAATCCTGTTACAAAATTAATATTATGCTTATCAATTATTTTTGAAAAGGTAAAGTAATTTTCACTTAAAATATTCTTTGAATTAATATTTGCTTGAACAGCAACACCATTGTTTAAACTTCCCCATGGGGTATTAGTGGAATAAAATTGCTGGTCTTTAAGATTGTAAATATCAAGTCCAAAAGTAGTTCTAAATGATAACCAATCAAAAAATTGGAAATTTGCATAAAGATTACTAATAGTTCGGTTAATGTTTTTATCAAGTTTTGTATTTTCAGCTACATTATCAGGATTACCTAAATCTCCTGCTAAGAAATTATCAATTTGTTGCTGAGGCACTCCAGCTCTTCTAAAATAAGCCTGAGTATCGTTAGTCATTTTGAATGGATTTCGAGCTAAAGCACTAATTACAATACCAGCAGCAGTTCCTTCTCGACCATCGGTGGGAACCCCTTTATTAACAATATTACTGTAAGTTAGACTTCCTCCTACTGAAAGTAGATCATTAAATTTATGATCTACAGAAAGACGATTAGTAAATTTCTCAAAATTAGTTTCTATCAAAACCGACTCATTTTGATTATAGGAAATAGAAGCCGCATAATTTGTTTTTTCTGAACTTCCTTGTAGAGATATAGAATGATTTTGAGTAAAACCAGTTCTATATATCTTATCTTGCCAATCAAAATTCATTGCATCTGGATTCGAAAAATTATATGGAGTTCCATCTGGAGCTGTAAAAAGTCTGTTGTTTGGATTGGTTGTTTGTTCATATTCAGTATATTCATTAAAATTCATGACATCTATTCTTTTCGTCATCTCTTGTGCACCCATGTACGTACTATATGTTATTCCAGCTTCTCCTTTTTTCTTACCCTTTTTAGTAGTAATAATAATCACTCCATTAGCACCACGGTTACCATAAATTGCAGTGGCAGATGCATCTTTCAATACATCTATGGATTCAATATCATCAGGATTAATATATGCAAACGCACTCATTTGTGAACTAAACCCTTCTAAATTTCCTCCACCTGAGGTTGCCACATCACTAAGAGGAAAACCATCAACAACAATTAATGGCTGTGAACTTCCACTAACAGAACTTATACCCCTAATGTTAATTTTTGTTGCAGCACCAGGTTGTCCCCCGGTTGAACTAACAGATAACCCCGTTGCCTGACCTTGCAAAGCTTCTTCAATATTTGTAATAGGCCTTTCTTTTAAAACTTCATTGTTTATTGAAGACACAGCACCTGTAAGGTCTTTACGTTTCTGTGACCCATATCCTATAACAACAACTTCATCAATTGATTCTAAAGAAGGCTGCATTGTGATATTAATTGTAGTTTGACCTTCTATTTTTACGTTCTGAGTTAAATATCCAATATACGAAAACTCAAGTATTCCTTGGGAAGAGGCCTCTATTGAATAATTCCCATTAAAATCAGAAACTGTTCCCTTTTGTGACCCTTGTAGTAAGATATTTACACCTGGCAATGGCACCCCATTTTCATCTGTAACTGATCCTGTAATTTTTGTTTGTGAATAAATGATACTAGTAAATAGTATTGATAACACAAACAATATATTTTTAATTGTTTTGATTTTCATGATAATTATATTTTGAATTTTTTCAATTTTTCTATTCGACTATTTTCACAGATATTTCATCAATGTAAACTTTGCTATTAACAGCTCCTCCTAAAATAATATCGGGGAAAAAGTTGGTTCTGGTATTTCCATCATCAGGAATACTTATCTGAATAGAAACTTTTGTCCAAGTGTTGGTAATATTTACTGGAAGTGAGGTTCCTGAAATGGCATAGTACTCTGAATAACCTTCGGGCGTGCCACCAGCCGGGAATGCCGCACTCCATTCAGGTAAATGATTGACACCCCGAAAAGTGTCTAATCTTATTGGTGCATCAGCCTTAACATACATACTCAAAGTATAATCCTTTCCATTTTCTAAAGCTATCTTGTTATTTGGAAAATCACGACTAATAATTTGTCCCCAGCCCCAAACACCTTCAAAGTTAACTATTGAAGTATAATTAGTTCCATTTGCCCCGCCAGCTTGAGCCGTATAAGGAAATGGAGATCCATTCCATGTTTGCCAATCAACCACAGCACCGGTTTCAAAATCACCATTCAAGCATAATTCAGGAGGCCCAACTTGTATTACTTTTTCTACCTCTGAACTGCTTCCATCCTCAGCTCTAGTTATTGTAAGCTTAATTGTTGTAGGGTTATTTACATTAAATTGAATAGTTGGATTTTGCTCTGTAGATGTAGCAGGTGTTCCTCCTTCAAACTCCCAACTCCAACTAGTAGGTACTCCGACTGAAGTATCAGTAAATGTTACAGATTCACCTACTTTTATTCTAGTAGCTGATGGACTAAAATCTGCTATCAGCACAGGAAATACTTTAATTGGAAATTCCATTGATTCTTTGCTTCCATCAACATACTCAATTTCCAAAGTAACTATTACATCTCCTTCTTCTGAGAAAACAACTTCAATTTCAGGTTTGTCTGAAGTTGCAGGAGTTCCTCCTGGAAAAGTCCATAGTCTATTCTTAACTCCAAGAGATAGATCAATAAATTTAACAGTACCTCCATCTGCTACTGTTGTTTCAGAAGAAGCTGTTGCCAATAATTCTTTTTTTACACTCTGGATATTTTCGTCATCTTTATCACATGAAGTAAATACCAAGAATCCCAATAAAGTAAAAAGTAAATACACTAACGGATTGTACCTTAATAATAATTTTTTCATAAAGCCATAATTTAGTTTTAGTTTTAGTTGGTAATACTAGCATCAATGAATGAAAAAAAATGTTTTCACTGATTACCGAATATTGATAAACAAAGTTAAATGTTTTGTTATGAGGCCATTATCAGTAATGTAACATCCTTGAGAAAATATGTAACAATATTGCATTTTTACAAAATTATCATCTTCGTAATAATTATTGGATTTTATACTAATTAATGGGTGTTAGTATTTCTGAATCTAACTTTTACTGATATGTAACATTTTGAGTATTAGATGTAACATCTATTGTTTCTACGTACAATTTTTCAAACCTTTTTTTTAGCTTTGTTAAACAACTATCTTTCATCTTTATAAAATATGGTTGGGAAACTCCTATCCTTTTTATTAATACACCAGTTTAGTCACAATATTAAAATGAAAACATTAAAGGAAAACCACCGTATTCTGATATTATGGCTAATTTTTTACATGCATGCCTTTACTTTTCATAATTATTTACATGCACAAGAGTTACAATTTAAAACCCTAACAGTAAACAATGGACTTACACAGCACGATGTAAGTTGTATAATACAAGATAGTTTTGGTTTTATTTGGGTGGGAACTTATGACGGTTTAAACAGATACGATGGTTTTAAAGTATTAAATTTTTCACATAAAACGGGAGACGTTGAAAGCCTATCAAGTAATCGAATTATTTGTTTATTTGAAGACTCTAAGAAAAGAATATGGATTGGAACTGACGGCAATGGGCTCAATTACTATTCTTTACTAACAGAAAAATTTGTAAGGGTCAATACGCCCCCAGGATTTAACCTAATAAATGATATTTCTGAAAATGTTAATGGTGATATATATATCGCGACCGGGAATGGTTTACTCAAAATAATTGATGATGAAGAAAAACCAACAGCAGAAATCGTTCAACTTCCTTTAACCGGTTTAAGCATTAATAAAATTTTAATAACTACTGACAACTCTTTTTACTTTGCAACAAACACGGGCATATGGGTGTGGAAAAACAATAATTGCACTCAACTTAAAGAAATAGAGAACGAACAATATTCTGATTTAATTGAAGATAAAAACCATAATATATTGGCGGGTGGCTATAGAAGCTTAATTGTAATAAAACATCAAGATAACACTATAGTTGTAGATGAAATTGATAAATTTTCTGAAAACGTCATTACTTCACTTTGTACATCGAATGATGGTAATATTTGGATTGGAACTTTAAATTCCGGACTTTTTAAAGTAAATGTCTCTAATTATATAATTGAGAAAAATTATACTTCAAGTTTTTTTGAAGAGCGAAGTTTGTTAAGCAACACCGTTTTATCACTCTTTTTAGACAATACGAACACCTTATGGATAGGCAATCGTCAAGGGCTTTGTTATGCGAATCTTTCTCAAAAAAAATTTAATAGTATTCCTTTTGAAGGATCAACTAAACTTCTGCAAAACATAAACATTAGTACCCTGATGTTAGATGATGATCATCTTTATTACGGAGTTCAAAATGAAGGTTGTTTTAAATATTCGTTCGAAAATAATAACACTCAAAGAATTAATACAGAGGTCAATTTTGATCCGCTTTACCTTACTAAAATAAAGGAAACAGTTTTTATCGGATCAGATATAGGTTTATTTTTAAAAGACAAAAATGATTTGTATTTAAGACAAGATAAATTAATTACTAGGCATGATCCTATTTTCCCACTAGAAGTTTCTTCAATATGTGAAGATGGAAACAGCCACATTTATTTTGGTTCATTTTCAGGACTTATTGTTAGAAATGGTGATAATACTGACTGGATACATTATTTATACCCTCAAACGGAAATTTTAAGAGGTAAAAGAATTTTTAGCTTACTATATGACAAGGATGCCAGTTGTATTTGGATTGGAACTATTTCCGACGGGCTTTACAAATTGAATTTGAGCAGCGAAGGCCATTTTATTTCGCTAGAAGTTTATAATGAATCCATGCAAAATAGTTACCATATTACAAACAACACTATTTGGTGCTTTCTTAAAAGTAAAGACGGAACGCTATGGATAGGAACAGATGCAGGTCTTTTAAAAAAACCAATCAATTCAAATAAAATTAGCCAAATTTCTATTGAAGGCATTGTTAACAGAAAGATTATGGGGATTCTTGAGGATGACAGAGGTAATCTTTGGCTTACCAATTCACAGGGACTTATTCGTTTTGATATGGATAAAAATAATGTACGGCGTTATACTTATAAAGACGGGTTGCAATCTAGTACTTTTACTGAAGCCGTTGGAAAAGATGAGGATGGCAAATTATTTTTTGGAAGCATTCATGGGATAAACTATTTTGATCCTATTGAAATAACAGATAATCCTTATAAAACGGATGTTGCAATTTCTGATTTTAAAATTCACAACATTAGTATTTCTCCAGAGAAAAGTTATTTTGGTCAAAAAGTACTTGAGAAATCAATAAACCTAACTAAAGAACTTACTTTAAATTACAAACAAAATAATTTTCTATTTGAATTTGCAGGCACTAATTACGCTAACGCCTCCGAAAACATGTTTAAATATAAGTTAGATGGATATGATAAAGAATGGATACATATTGTTGGAAATCATCAATTCGCAACTTACTCAAATTTAAAACAAGGGAGTTATACTTTTTATGTTGAAGCAGCAAACAATGATGAAGTTTGGAGTGGTAACCCGAAAAAAATCATTATAAAAATATTACCTGCTCCTTGGTTTTCCATAGGGGCATATTTTTTATATGTTGCATTAATATCAGGTGTTATATTAAGTTTTATTTTTTTTCTTAATAATAGACAGAAACTAAAACATCAATTAGAACTGGAAAACATACAACATAACAAGGATCAAGAAATTAATGAACTTAAACTTACTTTTTTTACTGATGTAGCGCATGAATTCAAAACGCCGTTATCACTAATAATTGGTCCTCTTAACGACCTTATGGAGTCTACTTTAAGCAAAGACCATCGCGATTTTTGTTTTCAGATAGTAAAGCGTAATACTAAACGAATGATGTTTTTAGTAAATCAGTTATTGGATTTTAGAAAAGTAAATGCTAATCTTAATATTCTAAAAGTATCTTTTAATGATCTTGCCGATTTCACAAAGGAAACAACTAAAGCATTTTTGTGGCAGGCAAAAAGGGAAGAGATTAACTTGAATGTTATAACACCAGATTCATTCGAATGCTATTTTGATAAAGATATTATTGAAAAAGTTCTATACAACTTGTTGTCTAACGCCTTTAAATATACTCCTAAAAATGGAATTATTGAAATTGAATTAAAACCCATTTGGAAGAAGAACAGAAAGATAGCAAATATCATTATTAAAGATAGTGGAAAAGGAATACCTGATAAAGAAAAGATCAGGGTTTTTGAACGTTTTGTTCATGGTAAAGATCGTTCTTCTTCAGGAATTGGACTTCATTTAAGTTATCAATTAATAAGAGCGCACAAGGGAGATATTAATGTCACAGACAGTAATTATGCAGGGGCAGAATTTATTGTAACTATTCCTGTTTCTGAAAAAGATTATGAAAATGAAGAACTTTTGCAAGCAACTAATTCGATTAATTCCTTCAGTGATGTATCCATCGAATTTGATGAACAAAAAAAAGAAAGTTCAGAAAAACGGGAGTGTATTCTGATTATTGAAGACGATCACGATTTACGTGCCTATCTAAAAAACAGTCTAAAATCTCATTATACAATATTGGAGGCATCAAATGGCCTTGAAGGAATTGAACAGGCAGTTAACCACCTGCCCGATATTATTATAAGCGATATAATGATGCCTGAAATAGACGGTATTGAAATGTGTAAAGAGCTAAAAAAAAATATTAAGACATCACATATCCCTATTCTTTTACTAACTGCTAAAACAGCGGAGGAACATATCAAAATAGGTCTTGAAGCTGGTGCTTGGGATTATATCACAAAACCTTTTAATACACAATCACTTCATCAAAAAATTGTAAATATTTTGAATACTCGAAATAAATTTAGAGAATTTTTAATTACACAAAATATCACCATCGAAGTAAAAAAACACTATTCACCATATGACCAGAAACTTATAACAAAAATTTCAAAAATAATCGAAGATAACATTAGCAATCCAGAATTTTCGACAAATGATTTTGCTGCAGAAATTGGACTTAGCAGAATGCAACTTCATCGAAAATTGAAAGCATTATTGGGACAAACGACAACATCTTTTATAAATAATATAAAAATGCAGTATGCTACAAAAATGTTTGATGAAGGCTGTGACCGCATACAAGAAGCAATGGAAGCAGTTGGAATAAATAGTTATGCTCATTTCAACCTCTTATTTAAAAAACATATTGGAAAAACAGCCACTAAATATATTGCTGATAAAGGACTAACATAGAATTAATAAAAACTAATAAAAACATTCTTCTCTTTTTGAATTTTCAACTTTTCTTTTTTTTATTAGTTTTTGATTATTAAAATTTAAAAATATTTTCTAACCACTATCCGTCTGGTTTTTAGCTTGTCTTTTTACACCACCATACAACAGTTCCTTTAATTTATTTAAGGGCCGCCAATATTCTTTCTGAAGTGATTGGCATCCGGTATACTCTGGCACCACAAGCATCAAAAACAGCATTGGCAATTGCGGCACCTACACAAATAATAGCAGGCTCTCCTCCACCTTGCGGTTTGGCATCCATTTTATCTATGAAGACACATTCTATTTTTGGTGTTTTAGAAAACCGGGTAATTTCATAGCGATTAAAATTCGTGGTTTTCATTTCGCCTCCGTTAAACTCTATTTCTTCGTATAAAGCATATCCTATACCCATGGTAATACCTCCTTCGGTTTGCAAAATAGCTCCATGTGGATTTACTACTTGGCCCATATCCTGAGCACAAACAATCCTTAATGGCTGTACCTTTCCTGTTGCCTTCTCAACAAATACTTCGGCTATCATTGCCACCAGGGTACCAGCATCTTGTCCGAGGGCAATACCATAGCCATGTCCCGGTTTTTTTTCTTTGTCATAACCAAAGGTCTGAGCAGCTAACCGCAATGTTTCAATCATTTCTTTATTTTGAAGATTATTCAATCGGAAATCCAGCGGATTTATTCCGGCTGCATGCGCCATAACATCTATGTGTGATTCCCGTGCAAAAGTGGTGGTATTATTTCCAGGCGCCCTCCAAGCACCCGTTCCAAACTGATGAACACCTCCTTGATTGAAAGATCTAATTCGTTTATTTGGAATGGCATAAAATAATTCTGTACCCCTTGTTCCTGCACAGTAAATATTAAAATCCCAAACCTTTAGTTTCCCATTGTTATCAGTACCCCCCGCTACTTTTACCACTGCTGCAGTACGAAAATTATCGTACATAAATTCTTCTTTCCTGCTCCATACCAATTGGACTGGCTTCCCGCACAATTTTGCAATGGTAGCTGCCTCAACAGATTGTTGGCTGTTGGATTTTCCACCAAAACCACCGCCCAAAAATATTTGTTTGACATGTACTTTCTCTAACGGCATCTCCAAAGCTTTCGCCACAGAAGCCCGGGTACCAAACGGACTTTGTGTGGAGGCCCATATGGTTACTTTATCTCCTTCAAAATAACAAGTTGCCACATGAGTTTCGATGGAGGCGTGTGCTTTATACCCATCCTGATAGGTTGCTTCACGGTAAATGGTTGAAACTTCTTTCCCAAATGATAAACTTCCTTCTTTTTCAAATACTTTATTATCTTGAATGGTATCTTCCAAATATTGAAAGATCGTTTCTTGATTTGCCTTCGCTACCGGAGCCTCCCAAGTCACCTGAATGCTATTAGCCGCTCTTTTAGAAACTTCCGGGTCAGTGTGCACCACTGCTACTAAATTGCCCTTTTCTATCAACTGCACTCCAGCAAAATCAGATAATTTTGAAGCTTCAACTTTTACTTTTTTTGAACCGAATACTTCTGGTCTCACAATAGTGGCATACACCATTCCCGGCAAAATGATGTCTGCTGAATATTTGGCCTTTCCGGTTACTTTAGCCTCTGCATCTAAACTCCTAATAGGTTTGCCGATTAACTTAAAATCTTTGGCTTTTTTTAATTCAGGTTTCTTGGTCAAACTCCGAACAATCTTTTTGCCTTTGGTCAATTCTGCATATGCTATTTTTTTTGAGGAATCATTCTTCACTGAAATGACACCTTCTATTACCTGTAGTGAAGTCTTATTCAAACCAAAGTGTTCCGCAGCAAGATCCAATAAAACTTCCCGTGCTTCTGCAGCCGCAGCTCTCAATACCGGATCTGTAAAACGTGTTGTTAGTGAACCCCAAGTACCTGCATCATATGGACACAATTCTGTATCACCCATAATCATATCTACATCGTAAATTGAAACTTCCAATTCTTCGGCCACTATCTGTGCCAATGATGTAATAATCCCTTGTCCCATTTCAATTTTACCGGTAAAACAGTCTACTCTACCATCTTCCTTTACCCGCAAATAAGCATTAAAATCAAGTTCTTCTATAGGCTGACCATCTTGCGCAAAAAGGGAACTAAAGGACATTTCCCCCAAACAAAAGACAACCACCACACCGCCTCCTAAATTTTTTATAAATCTTCTTCTGCTATAGGCCGTTTCGTTTTTAATCACTGATTTCATAATTTCACGTTTTTAGGCATTTCTTTTCCTGCTGTTTCAATCGCATCCACAATACGATTGTAAGCACCACATCGGCATAAATTGGATTCCATTCCAAACACAATTTTTTCCCGGCTAGGATTTGGGTTTTGCAACAGAAAACCATAGGCATTCATAATCATTCCGGAAGTACAAAAACCGCATTGCAGGGCATCATGAGAAATAAATGCCTCCTGTATGGGATGCAGTTCCCCATCGACACTTAACCCTTCTATTGAAATAATTTCCTTCCCTTCAATATCTTCTGCAAGTGTCATACAAGAACGGACCGGTTCTTTATCGATAAGTACCGTACACGCGCCACATTCTCCAATACCACAACCATATTTGGTACCGGTTTGCTCTAAATATGTTCGGATGATTGTTAGTAAAGACTCCTGGCCATGTAATTCTAAGGATATTGGCTTGCCATTTAAAGTAAAATTAATCTGTTTCATCTTTTACTCTTATTTATTTGATAGATTGAATTTGCTAATTATTCAACCATAAAAAACCTATTCAATTTACGAAATAATTGCCAAATTCTGAAAGACTTTATTTTCTAATTAGTAATGATATTGTCATATAAGCCTTTAAACAATAATCATAGCAAGGCTTCAAGTGATTAAAAAGAATCAAAATAAATAAGGAGAAATAACACATGTTGAGTACTCTTATAAAAATACTTCTAACAATTTAGCTAATATTAAATATGTTTCACTTTTGCATCCAATCGCTGAATCACTTTTCCATAAATGATTAAAGATATAGCAGATGTTAATGCTATAACTGCAAAGAAGTACCAAATATAATGTGCATTGCTAGATGCTATTGACCATGCTTCATGTGAATCAAATAGTCTTGGATCTGGACAATATTTGGACAGTAACCAACCTGATAGGCCAAAACCAATTATAGATGATAAAAACGAGTGTAAATGACTAAAACCAAGATATAGACCTTCTTCGCCTTTGGGTGCTTGCAATGAAAAAAACTCAAGATAACGTGGTGAAATGAATGACTCTGCTAAAGCTTGCAATGCAATACCGGCGACCATCATTAACGCAATTGGATGCATACTCATAAATCCTAAGTCAATGTCCCCTCCGCTCAATAAATTCCCCGAAGCCATCGCTAAAGCCGATAAAGGCATAATGAACATTCCTACTGTCATAGATATCAACGGCGTTTTACTCGCCATTATTCTAGTTACAAAGGTTACTGTTAATACTACAACCAATGGATTTACATTGGCGTACCAAGATGGTGAAGCACCTTCACCTGCCATACGTAATACGTATTTTGGCATGGTTGCATATAATTGATGCTGAACCATCCAGAATCCCGTAATAATCAAAATCAGCGCAAGCAATCGTCCATTAGTACAAACTTTTATTAAAGCCGTCCAAATTTCACTAATTGTCTTTCCTTGACCTTCATCTTTAGAACTCTTATAAAAGAAAATAATCATGATCAAGGCTAAGGCAGTTAAACCAGCAGAAAAATAATTAATATACACCAGACCCATATCCCCCATGGCCATTCTTAAGGGTTTCACTATAGTTTTACCAGAAAAAGCACCAATATTCACCATCATATAAAAAATAGAGAATCCCTGCGCTCTCGTCGCTTTTGTAGTTTCTTTGGCTACAGTTCCCGTAATAACTGACTTAATAAACGAACCACCAATCATAATAATTATCATGATCGGAACAATGGCCCATTGTTGTGGAGACTCCAATAATCCTGTAAATTTTATAATCTCATTTGAATAATCTACTAAGCCATTAGACTCTAACACAGTAGGAATCACTGCTAAACCAAAATAACCAATACTCAATAAGGTAAATGCAATTAAAAGGGAATATTTAAATCCTATTTTATCTGCTAATGCCCCCGTAAACGTTGGCAGTAAGTAAAGACCACCTGAAAAAACACCAGAAATTAATCCAGCTTCTACATCTGTGAAACCTAGAATTCTGGATAGATATAAAGTAATAACTATAAAAACTCCGTAATAAGCACCTCTTTCCAGTAATTCTACAATATTAGCAGTCCAAAATGCACGTGAAAATCCTTTTAATCTTGCAAACATGTTATATTTTTTTGAGATTTATAAACAATTATCGAAAGTAACAAATTTTGATTAAACCCTGTTTGATTTAAATGTAAACAACAGTTTATAAAAACACCTCTAATAATTTAGCATTATCAGATTTTAGTTCAACATTTTCAACGGATGCTGGTAACAGCATGGTTTGACCAAAATTCAATTGAAAGGTATTATGACTACACTTTATTTCAGCATTACCTTCAACACACATGTAAATAACAAAAGAATCAAGGCTTGAATAATCTTGTGTTAAGTTTCCTTTAAGCTGAATAATGTTGGTTTTAAAATAAGGAGAATAAACTAATTCACTGGATTTATTTTCCTCGAGAGTATATGATGTTTTATAAGTATCATGTAATTTGTAATCTATTGCATCAAGAGCCAATTCCGTGTGAAGTTCTCTTTCTTTACCTGTTTTTACATCCACTCTTTGGTAATCATAAATTCTATAAGTTACATCAGAGGTTTGTTGAATTTCAGCCAAAACCACTCCAGCTCCGATAGCATGCACTCGGCCAGTAGGTATATAAAAAGTGTCGCCCTTTGAAATTTCTTCGGTATTCAAAATCTCTAAAATTTGTCCTTCATCAACTGTCCTTTTATAGCTTTTTTGAGTAAGTTTTTGATTAAAACCTACAATCAATTCAGCTTGTTCCTCAGCTTCCATAATATACCACATTTCATTTTTTCCAAAAGAATTATGACGCGTTTTTGCTAATTCATTACTTGGATGCACCTGTACGGATAATGGGGTTTTAGCATCGATATATTTTATAAGTATAGGAAAACTATTTCCGAAAGCATCGTATACTTTTTCTCCAACTAATTTACCCTTGTAGGTTTGAATAAGGTCTTTAAGCGATTTACCTTTTAAAGGACCATTTGAAACAATAGAAACGTCTCCATCAACATCAGAAAGCTCCCAACTCTCACCAATTCCTGACGTATCTGAACCCTTTTTAAAAACTTTAGTTAATTTGTCACCACCCCAAATACGTTCTTTCAAAATAGGATTAAAAGTTAAAGGAAAATCTAATGTCATAATTTAAAATTTTGTCAAATGTATTAAAATTATATCGCTCCTTTTAATGTTTGCTCATTCGAAGCCATTTTTTATAATTACAACAAAAAATAGGGTACTTTTGTAATATAATTTTATAAAAATGCGTGTTTTTGAGTCTATTATTACTGTAACTAAAAAGGATTTAGATGAACTGAATCATGTGAATAATATTAGATATGTGGAATGGGTTCAAGAAATAGCGAAACAACATTGGTTAAAAAATGCTTCACAAGATACGCTTGAAAATTATTTTTGGGTCATGACAAATCATTGCATTGAATATAAAAATGAGGCTTTTTTAAATGATCGCATTAAACTTAAAACCTATATTAAAAAATATTCAGGTGCCACCTGTACGCGGGTTGTCGAAATTACTAAGAATCAAACGAACGCCGTATTAGCAATATCTGAAACAAAATGGTGTTTAATTAATGTGCAAACAAAACGTCCTGCCAGAATAACTTCAGAAATAACTGATTTATTCATGTAATCTATATTGAAAAAAATAATTGATATTAAAAGGGAACTTTTATATTTGTGTTATGAAGCGTCTCTTATATTTTACATTCACTTTTTCTATAGTCCTGCTTTGGGGTTCTTGTAGAAAAGATTTTGAATTTTCACCAAGTACAGGAGATCTTCAATTTTCAAAAGACACGATTTACCTTGATACCGTTTTTACCAATATTGGGTCTAGCACCTATAACTTAAAAGTTTATAACAGGAGTAACAATGATATTGTCATTCCTTCAGTAAATCTGGGTTTAGGAGAAGCCTCATCCTATAGATTAAATGTAGATGGTGTCTCTGGAAAAACGTTTAAAAATGTTGAAATTCTTGCTAAGGATAGCTTGTATATTTTTATTGAAACAACCATAGATATCACAACTTTTGCCAATTCTGGAACCTTTTTATATACGGATCAAATTGAATTCAATTCCAGTTCAAATGTTCAAAAAGTGGAACTGGTTACCCTAGTACAGGATGCTGTTTTTATTTATCCAAATAGAGATAATACTACCAAAATTATTGAAACCTTAACATTAAATATTGGCGGTGAACTAATAGAAACAGATATACAAGGACGAGAATTATTACCTGAAGAATTAATCTTTACAAACACAAAACCATATGTGATTTATGGGTTTGCTGCAGTACCTAATGGTGAAACGGCCACTATCAATCCCGGGGCACGTTTGCATTTTCATAACAATTCTGGGCTTTTAGTGACTGAAGGTGGATCTATTAAAATTAATGGTGCATATAGTACCGACCAGAAACTTTTGGAAAATGAAGTTATTTTGGAAGGCGACCGTTTGGAACCCAATTTTTCAGAGATACCCGGACAATGGAGTGCACTCTGGCTTTTAGATGGAAGTATCAATAATTCCATAAATTACACTACTATAAAAAATGCTACGGTTGGTATTCTGAGCGATGGCAATCCTGATGAAGCCTCAAATAAAATAAACCTTACTAATACTCAAATATATAACTCCAGTGCTTTCGGAATTTTAGGTAGAAACACCTCAATTGCTGCTCAAAATGTAGTAATCAACAATTCCGGACAGTCCTCTTTTGCCGGGACTTTAGGAGGGAAATATAATTTCACTCATTGTACCATTGCCAATTACTGGGATAACAGTTTCAGGCAATTCCCTTCGGTGTTGTTAAATAACTTTATTGTTGATGTGGATAACACAGCGATTCTGGCTGATTTAACCGAAGCCAATTTTAATAACTGCATTATTTATGGAAATGACAATCCTGAAATATTGTTAGATGAAATTGAAGATGCTGCGGTGGTTTTTAATTTTAAATTCACTAACTGCTTAATACGTTTTGAAGATAGTAATAACAACTTTACCGGCCCCAATTATGATTTTAATGAAACCACCCATTACGAAGGCGTTATTTTTAATCAAAACCCCGATTTTAAAGATGCTTTTATAAACCAATTGATTATTGGCGATAATTCGGCGGCCAATAATCAAGGAAACACTACATTTTCAAGTCAGGTACCCCTTGATATTTTAAACGTAAACCGAACAACTTCCCCTGATTTAGGTGCTTACCAACATATTACGTTTCCAGAGTAATATTAAGCTTATTACGAGTCAAGAAGTAATCCCATGATGCTTATTTTTATCATCCTAATGTTTGTAAAAGCATAAAATGATATTTTAAAAAGATATAACAGATAACTTTTAAAAACATCATAAAAAAAATCCCGCTCAACGCAGGATTTTTTTGTAGTCTATTAAATATACTATACAAACAACGGTTTGCCTTTCATCATTTTATTAACCTTCATTTTAACCGCTTCTAAAACCGCTTCATTTTCATAATTCTCTATCACTTCGTCAATTAAATCAACTATAGCAGTCATGTCTTCCACCTTTAATCCTCTGGTGGTAATAGCTGCAGTTCCTACACGAATTCCCGAGGTCACAAACGGTGATTTATCATCAAAGGGGACCATGTTTTTGTTTACAGTAATATCGGCCTTAACTAACGCCTGTTCTGCGTCTTTACCTGAGACATTTTTGTTACGTAGATCAATCAACATCATATGATTATCTGTTCCACCGGAAATAATATGATAACCCTTATTGACCAGCGCTTTTGCCATAGCATCGGCATTTTTCTTTACTTGTAATTGGTAATGTAAAAATTCATCTGTTAAGGCTTCTCCAAAGGCAATGGCTTTAGCAGCAATGATATGCTCTAATGGTCCGCCCTGATTACCAGGAAATACCGCTGAATCTAATAATGATGACATCTTTTTCAAACTGCCATTTTTTAAGGTTTGCCCAAAAGGATTATCAAAATCTTGTCCCATCATAATCATGCCTCCACGAGGACCCCGTAATGTTTTATGTGTTGTTGTGGTAACAATATGACAATGCGGTAATGGATCATTTAAAATACCTTTAGCAATCAACCCTGCAGGATGTGAAATATCAGCCAATAAAATAGCGCCAACGCTATCTGCTATTACCCTAAAACGTTTAAAATCAATATCACGAGAATAAGCCGAAGCCCCTGCAATAATTAATTTTGGTTGCTCTTTAGTAGCAATTTCTTGTATTTTGTCATAATTTAAAACACCTGTCTCCTGCTCTACACCGTAAAACACAGGGTTATATAGTTTTCCTGAAAAATTAACCGGTGAGCCATGTGTTAAATGACCTCCGTGAGACAAATCAAATCCTAAAATTTTATCACCCGGATTTAAACATGCGTGATACACCGCTGTATTGGCCTGACTTCCAGAGTGAGGTTGAACGTTTACATACTCAGCTCCAAACAAGGTTTTTGCTCTGTCAATGGCTATTTGTTCCACTTCATCCACCACTTCACAGCCTCCATAATAACGCTTCCCAGGATAACCTTCTGCATATTTATTGGTTAAAACTGAACCAGCCGCTTCCATGACCTGATTGCTTACAAAATTTTCTGAAGCAATGAGTTCTATACCGTGTAATTGTCTTTCTTTCTCAGCTTGTATTAGTTCAAAAATCTGTTCGTCGCGTTGCATAAATTATTTTTGTAGTTAAAGAATGGCGCAAAAATAACAAATAGATTAGTTTAATTCATTAAAAAATATATATTTACCTATAAGTTTTTAACCGTTTTATCAACGATTAAAAAGAACATACATTTTGATTGTTTTTTTTATTTAAAATAAAAAAAATGTGTAGGTTTGAATAGAATTATATAATAAAATTAAAAACAAAAAGACATGTTAATCTCAGCAAATAACCCAGATAGAAAATCATGGTTACACGTGGATAAAAATTCTGATTTCCCAATACAGAATATTCCTTTTGGTGTTTTTCTTACGCGCGACGATATCATTACCATTGGTACCCGTATTGGAGATACTGCCATAGACCTTGGTGCCTTGCATCAATTAGGTTATTTTGATGGAATTGCGTTGACCGATGATATTTTTCTTCAGGATTCTTTGAATGATTTCATTGCCGATGGCAGAAAAACGTGGAGAGCCGTTAGAAACAGAATAGCCGAAATTTTTGATTATGAAAACGAAACCCTTAAAAACAATAAACAACATAAAGAAATTGTCTTATTCAGGTTAGATGAAATTGAAATGCAATTACCAGTTCAAATAGGTGATTATACAGATTTTTACTCTAGTATAGAGCATGCAACTAATGTAGGCACTATGTTTAGAGATCCTGACAATGCCTTATTACCAAATTGGTTACACATTCCTGTTGGTTACCACGGTAGAAGTTCTTCTATTATACCCTCTGGAATACCGGTACACAGACCACAAGGTCAAACTTTTTCAGAAGGTGCTCAAGAACCATCTTTCGGACCTTCCAAATTAGTCGATTTTGAATTGGAAATGGCCTTTATCACCACTGATGCGAATGATTTAGGAGAACCCATACCTGTTAATGAAGCCGAAGAATATATTTTTGGATTGGTTTTATTTAATGATTGGAGTGCCAGAGATATTCAAAAATGGGAATATATTCCTTTAGGACCCTTTTTATCAAAGAATTTTGCGTCTTCTATATCACCATGGATTGTGACATTGGATGCTTTAGAACCATTCAGAGTTGAAGGGCCTAAACCCATTAAACCGCAATTACCCTATTTACAATGTAAAGGAAAAAAGAGTTTTGATATTCAGTTAGAAGTGGCCATTCAGCCAAAAGGTGCTAAAGAAACAGTTGTTTCTAATACCAATTTTAAGTATATGTATTGGAATATGTCACAGCAATTGGCACATCATACGGTCAATGGTTGTCCCATAAATTCTGGTGATATGATGGGTAGCGGCACCATTTCAGGACCAACACGAGATTCCTATGGATCTATGCTTGAATTGACCTGGAGAGGTGAAAAACCTATTAAAATGAAGGATGGTACTGAGCGGAAATTTATTAATGACCTTGATACTGTGATCATGAGAGGACATTGTGAAAAAGACGGAACACGCATAGGATTTGGGGAAGTAAAAACACAATTACTTCCTGTTTATATTCCCAAAAAAAAATAAATTAAAATTTAGATTAAAAAACGAGGCATTTTAAACAAATTTAAAATGCCTCGTTTTTTACAATGGTGCTATTTTATAAACTTAGAAGTTAAGGTATTCACGAATAATACATTTCCAATTTTATCATAACCCTCAAAGAATTGAATATCGACACCTGTAGTACCTTTACTTTCTTTAAAACCGATAACTGTAAGATCTGCATCCTGAGAATACTCATTTATTAAATCTAATTTACTACCCCCTTTATCTAATGCAATAACACGAATATTATTAGCTGAAATTGGTAAACGACCACTGGAAGTTAATTGAATTAAATGTTCCTTTTCTTGCTTTAAACTTTCTGTTGGAAAAGTCGCATAAATCTTAATCTGACCTTTTTTCCAATCCCGATGCCCCAATATTATGTAAGAAAGCAAGATCATTAAATTAGCATTTTCATAATCATCCTCGCTAATCCATACATGAATATCCTTTTTATAACCAAAGCCTTTATCAGAGGTTGCTAAAATACACAAATCGTATTCTGCTGTTTTTAATACGCTGTAATTATCAATAATACTTTTCAGCCATTCTGTTTCTCCTTTTTTGTATTCAAACAGCATCATGTTATTTGGTTGCCCAGAAATACCAGGTTGCTGAATAGCTTGTACAATAGCAGCCGTATTTGAGGGTGAAATAAGAGTTTCTAAAAAGACATTGGATTTACTTGAGGAAGATATTTTAATTAATTTTTCCAGATTTTTCTCTGCATTTAGTTTGGACTCTTTCGAAAAATTATCCTTTTCAAAATGAATGTAGGTCCCAAATCCATATCTATAAGAAATCCATTTCATCATTTCAAGGGCACTATACCTTTCAAAACTATCTTTGGATAAACATAAAACCGCCGGTCTCCAATCTTCCTCAGCTTTAACCTTTTCGGCCTTTTGAAGGAATACTTGCAAGGTTCTGTTAAACTGATGGATAACTCCTTGAAAAATATTCGCCATTCCTTTACTGGTATTGCTCTTAATTGAAATATAAAAATAAAGAACAACCATAAGTCCAATAGCTGCCATGGCATATGGCGTATTTATTTTAAACATCAGATAAATGCACATAATGGCACCAAGCAATGATAAATACCATTTTGATTTAAAAGATGGTCTGTAAGAAGGGTCAGCCGCAAAATGCTGCATAAAGGAAATTAAACAGAGTGATCCATAGGTCACCATAAAAAACATAGATATTATTTCGGCAACGGCATTAACATCACCCATCAAAACAAAAATAAGAGCAATAACACTAGTAAAAATAGTGGCATTCCTAGGCTCATTATTTTTTTTTGTGCCTTTAGAAATCCAAAAATTCACAAATTTATTATGAAAAACCTGATCACCTCCTATTGCCTGAAGTGTTCTTGGAGCTACCATAAATGAACCTAAAGCAGAAGAAATGGTTGCTGCTGCCAAACCAATAGGAATTATTGGGCCCCATAAGGCTATTTTACTCATTATTAATTGATCATTAACTAAATCGGTTGGTGAGGCAGAGCTAAACAATTTATAAGCAATAAAAACATAAACAACCATCCCGGTAATGGTAGCCGTTAAAGTACCATAAGGAATTGACTTTTTTGGATCTTTTAAGTCACCTGACAGTCCAACACCTGCGGTCATACCTGTAAAAGCCGGAAATATAATGGCGAAAACGAAGAAAAATCCATTTTCAGAATCTATACTTTTAAATAACAATGAACTATCAAAAACCTCATTATATGGCGTTGAACCCATAAAGAATAATATTAATGAAACGGCTAAAATAGCTACTACCACATATAAGGCCTTCATGCCTAAATCGGCTCCTTTGGTAACCATTAGTGATATTAACAACAACAATGCAGGAATAGTGAATAACCTGTTGTCATAAAGAATGTAACCGAATTCTGTTTCTACCCAAGGTTTAATGGCATCAAAAGCTTCACCAAAAGCAATAACATAAAAGGCTACGCTAATAGCTTGTGATAAATATAAAGCGATACCAATAGCAGCACCAATATTCAGCCCAAAAGACCTAGAAATAATGAAATACTCGCCCCCTCCTTCAACTTTTTGATTGGTTGCTATTTCAGCTAATGCCATTGCAGTTGGAATGGTCACTAAGTGTCCAATGAAAATGATAAGTAAAGTCCCCATAAAACCAACGGAACCCGTTGCATATCCAAATCGAAGAAACATGACTGCACCGAGAATAGTTGAAATAGCCGTTAAAAAAACTGGAAGCGTTCCAAAATTAGCTTTTACTTCATTAAGAGATTTACTCATTTTTAAAAGAAATTAATTAATAGTTCATTTCCAAATTCAATATACTTTGTATTCTTTAAATTTATGCAATATTTAAACACAACTATATAAAAATACCCTGTTATAAAGATTTTCCTTATTTAACTCAATACATGAATAAACTTGGAGCGTTGAAAATCTTTAAAAATGAAGCATGATATTGAGCTGAAATTTATTAATGCCTTTGATCCGATTATCATAAGGAGACATTATGAAAGGTGCCACCAGAATAGGTTTTAGTGAAGTTTCTACCAAATACTTGCCAATTTTCAACAAAAAAATAAGATAAAACCTACATATATTTATAAAATATTACATTTTAACGGATTTATTAGCTTTTTATCTGTTAGTTTTGTATTTTGGCACCACTATTGGAATAAAACTTCAATAACCGAAAATCTTGAACAAATGAAAAAAATATTACTTTCTACCCTCATTTTCACACTAATGCTTTCGTGTAGTACTAGTAAAAAAATTGAAAAAGCAGTGAGCGTTGGTAATTACGACCAGGCTATTTATGATGCCATTGGTAAATTACGAACTAACAAAGACAAAAAAGGAAAAGCAGAATATATAATCATGCTTCATGAAGCTTATAACAAAGCTACGGAACGTGATTTAAGTAATATTGATTTCCTGAAAAAAGACAACAATCCTGAAAACTATATTCGCATTTATGATACTTATGTGGCTTTAGATGCCAGACAGGAACGTATTAAACCATTACTCCCGTTATACGTAAATAGCAAAGAAGTACGTTTTAATTTTAATAACTACAATAATGACATTATAAATTTTAAAAATAATGCGTCTCAACAACTTTATAAAAATGCGACTACCTTATTAAACTCTAATAATAAGTTAGATTTTAGAACGGCATATCAATCCTTGAGTGATATTGAAGACATCAATCCTAATTATAAAGATGTACGCGAACTCATGGAATTAGCACATAATAAAGGAACCGATTTTGTTTTGGTTAATATGGTCAATGATACTCAAAAAGTAATACCTACCAGGCTTGAAAATGATTTATTAAATTTTAGCAGCTACGGTCTTAATAACTTTTGGGCAGTGTATCATAGTTCCCCTGAAGATAAAATCACTTATGATTATAATATGCGCGTTAACTTAAGAGATATCAATGTATCGCCCGAGCAAATTAAAGAGAGACAAGTTATTAAAGAAAAACAAATTGCCGACGGTAAAAGGAATCTATTGGATGATAGAGGGCAAGTTGTAAAAGACAGTCTTGGCAACAATATTCAGGTAGATAATTTAAAAACGGTACGTTGTGAGTATTATGAGTTTACCCAGTTTAAAGCCACACAAGTAACGGGTAAGGTAGAATATGTTAATTTAAATACCAACCAGTTGGTAGATGCATTTCCGGTAACCAGTCAATTTGTTTTCGAACATATTTATGCGACTTCCAGTGGTGACCGTCGCGCTTTAGACACCGGCTTAATACCCTTTTTAGAAAGACGTGCTGTACCCTTCCCATCTGAAGAACAAATGATTTATGATACAAGTGAAGATTTAAAACTCCAGTTAAAAAATATTATAAATTCTTATACTTTTAACTAAAACAAAAACTCCCAATTAATTTTGGGAGTTTTTGTTTTAATAATTTTAACTTTCTTTCAAATAGTCTCCAGAAGCTATTAATCTTAAATGGTCTGTAGGGTTATTATATAAATAAACCCAAGTTCTTAATATTGTACCATCATTCAAAAACGTCTCAATCAATTCTCTTCTATATTCATTGGGATATTCAGTAGAAGCTTCACCAACACCTTCATAATCATCTAAAATTTTGAAAGTTTTAATATGGTCATGAATCTTAAAAATATGCCCATAAACCCTTTCTGATGGTATTTTACTTAATACAGCCCCAGGGTACCACGAAACTTCAAATAATTTTCCATTAAAATAGCCTTCTCCAACAAACTCAGAGTTTTTATCCAAAAATTTAGACATGTAACTATTAAAACCCTTTAATAGCGTTCCATAAACAAATAAGTAGTCAGATTTCATAGCAGGATAAATTATTGATTTTTTTTCA
>DATCZQ010000078.1:0-3174 GCA_036525815.1 Yeosuana sp.
AAATTGTTAGCATAAAACACATTGTTGTTGATACAGAGACCGATGCACTGCTTTTAGAAAACAATCTTATAAAAAAATATCAGCCACGGTATAATGTGTTGCTTAAGGATGATAAATCCTATCCCTGGATTTGTATTAAAAACGAGCGTTTTCCTAGAGTGTTTTCAACAAGGCGTGTCATTAAAGATGGTAGTGAGTATTTTGGGCCTTATACCAGTATGAAAACAGTATCAACCTTGTTAGACTTAATTAAAGGGCTTTATCATTTGCGAAATTGTAATTATGATTTATCAAAGGAAAAGATTGAAAACGGGAAATACTCAGTTTGCTTAGAGTATCATTTGGGAAATTGCAAAGGCGCTTGTGAGGGCTATGAAACAGAGGAAGCGTACAATGAAAATATTAAAGCCATCAAAGAAATTTTAAAAGGAAATTTTAAAGATTCTTTATCCCAATTTAAAATTCAAATGAAACAATGTGCTCAAAACATGCATTTTGAAGAGGCACAAAAAATAAAGGAAAAAATGGAGGTTTTAGAAAATTACCAGTCAAAATCGACCATAGTAAATCCAAAGATTAGTAATGTGGATGTGTTTACAATTATAAGTGATGGGAGTTTTGGGTATGTCAATTTTTTACAATTATCTTACGGTTCAATTATTCGTTCTCATACGCTTGAAATAAAAAAGAAACTAGATGAAACAGACCAAGAATTACTGGAACTGGCCATCACCGAGATTAGGCAACGATTCAACTCCAATTCAAAAGAAATTTATGTGCCATTTGAAGTTGATTTAGGAGACGAAGTGAAGGTGACCATTCCTAAATTGGGAGACAAAAGGCATATTTTAGAATTATCGCTTCGAAATGCCAAATATTACAGAATGGAGCGGTTTAAACAAATTAAAATCACAGATCCTGATAGACATGTGAATAGAATTATGGCGCAAATGAAAACGGACTTGCGGCTTTCAGTGGAGCCCAGACATATTGAGTGTTTTGATAATTCAAATATTCAAGGAACGAATCCTGTAGCGGCTTGTGTCGTTTTTAAAAATGGAAAACCAAGTAAAAAGGATTATAGACATTTCAATATAAAAACGGTAGAAGGCCCCAATGATTTTGCCTCCATGGAAGAAGTAGTTTACAGACGTTATAAACGGTTGCTTGAAGAAGATCAACCTTTACCTCAATTAATTATTATTGATGGAGGAAAAGGGCAATTGTCTTCTGCCTTAAAAATTTTGGATTCCTTACAGTTAAGAGGAAAAATAGCTATTATAGGAATTGCTAAACGTTTAGAAGAATTATTCTATCCAAATGATCCAATTCCCTTATATTTAGATAAGAAAAGTGAAACACTAAAAATTATACAACAGTTAAGAAATGAAGCACATCGTTTCGGGATAGAGCATCACCGGAACAGACGCAGTAAAAATGCTTTAAACACAGAACTAGAAACCATACCAGGAATAGGTGAAAAAACAGTGGTTGAGCTGTTAAAACAATTTAAATCAGCAAGTCGTGTGGCAAAAGCTAAGTTAGATGAATTAGAATCTGTTGTTGGTGTTTCAAGGGCTGAAAAAATATATAGTTATTACCATAACCAATGAAATATTATTTTATAATTATATTGCTATTGATAAGCGTTCATGGCAAATCACAAAACACTGAACAGGATGACGTTAAAGTTGGATTGGTATTAAGCGGGGGTGGTGCCAAAGGCTTAGCTCATATTGGTGTTCTAAAGGTAATTGATAGTTTAGGTATTCGTGTAGATTATCTTTCCGGAACAAGTATGGGTGCCATTATTGGGTCTTTATATGCCTCAGGGTACTCTGGTAAAGAACTTGATTCCATTTTTAGAGTTTTAGATTTTAGTATTTTAATTAATGATGAATTGCCAAGAGCTTCAAAAGCGTTTTATGAACGAAACAATTCAGAAAGATACGCGGTTACATTACCATTTGATCATTTTAAAATTAAACTACCGTCTGCATTGTCAAGAGGGCAAAATGTTTATGCATTAATTTCAAAATTAACAATACATGTTAATGAGGCTGAAGATTTCAGCAAGTTACCTATCCCATTCTTTTGTATCGCAACTGATGCTGAAACTGGCAAAGAAGTGATACTTGACAAAGGCATATTAGCCCAAGCAGTTATGGCCAGCGGTGCGTTACCCTCTTTATTTCAACCCGTTATGATCAATGATCAGATGCTTATAGATGGTGGCGTTGTTAACAATTATCCAATTGATGAGCTCAAGAAAAAAGGGGTTGATGTTATCATAGGGGTCGATGTTCAAGGCAGTTTAGCAACTAGAGAAGAGTTGACTTCTGCGCCAGATATCTTGGTTCAAATCAATAATTTTAGGACCGTTCATGATATGACTTCCAAGGTTGAAAAAACCGATATTTATATCAAACCAGATATTAAAGACTTTAGTGTAATTTCTTTTGAAGAGGGAAGTGCTATTATAAAGAATGGAGTCGATGCAGCAATCTCTCAAAGTGAGGCCATAAAAAAGTTGGTCAAACAGCAAAAACAAACATCTAAACTGGAAATTAAGAAAACAATTCAAGATACTATTAGATTAAACACCATTATAACAAAAGGTAATGAAAGATATTCAAGAGCATATGTCTTGGGGAAATTAAGACTTAAAGGAAATGAAATAGTCAGTTACAAAAATTTTAATAAAGGTGTAAATAACCTTATAGCGACAAACAATTTTGATTATTTTCAGTATGAATTTAAAAAAACATTAGGTAAAGAGGGCTATGATCTAGTTACGGAATTAACTGAAACTAAAATCAATACTTATTTGAAATTAGGGGTGCATTATGACAAATTATACAAAAGTGCAGCACTTATAAATCTTACCAATAAAAAGTTTCTCTTTAAAAATGATGTCGTTTCTCTGGATTTAATTTTTGGAGATAATGTGAGGTATAATTTTGATTATTTTATTGATAAGGGATTTTATTGGAGTATTGGGGTAAAATCAAGATATAATGAATTTAATAAGAGTGTTAATGCACAATTATTATTAAATGATCAAGAACTTACAGTCACGGGAATAAATAAGGCGGATGTTGAATTACAGGATCAAACCAATCAATTTTATTTACAAACGCTATTTCGGAGGGACTTTGCTGCAAGTCTTGGTTT
>DATCZQ010000079.1:0-2637 GCA_036525815.1 Yeosuana sp.
AAAATCATCAACAATTACTTTATCACAGTCAATATCATTAACGACTCTATCAAACATAACGATAGGAATGCCTTGATTAATTGATTCTTTAAAGTGATGATAGTCTTGAAGCAACAAAGTTTCTTTAGAAATAGATAAAATGAAACCATCAATACTTCCGTTTGCGAGCATTTCCATGTTTATGACTTCTTTACTAAACGATTCATTTGACAATCCTATAATAACATTATAACCTCTTTGATTGGCCACAATTTCAATACCCCTGATCACGGTTGAAAAGAAATGATGTACAATTTCAGGAATGAGAATGCCAATAGTTTTTGTTTGACGGTTTTTTAAACTTAGTGCAATATTGTTGGGTTTGTAGTTATAAAACTTGGCAAAAGCCTGAATTTTTTGACGTGTTTCTTCTCCAATTTCTTTACTGTCATTTAAAGCTCTTGACACTGTAGATATTGAAACATCTAATTCTTTTGCTATTTGTTTTAGAGTAACTTTTCGTCTCATTTTTTAATTTGCATTATAAGGCTCAAATTAGTACATTTAGTACTTTAAATTTGTTGATTCAGCTAATTTAACAATTTCCTATCAACCCACCTATACATATTATCGAGTTATCAACATGCAAACGTTTACGTTAAGAATTATTTAAAAGTTGTCAACACGCAAACGTTTTCGTTGCGGATTTCACAATTTTATGTTAAAACTTAATGCTAATTTTATGCTGTTTTTTACCCGAGAAGTGAAAATATAACAAACTAAATTATTACACTAATTTAAAAGTATTGTATGAAAACAACTTTAAGTAGCTTGCTGTTTGTTCTGTTATTTGCCCCTATTTTGATGTTTGGGCAAACTACAGTAACAGGAACAGTGACAGAACAATCAACTGCAATACCGCTTCCAGGAGTGAATATCCTTATTAAAGGAACTGCTACTGGAACGGCAACAGATTTTGATGGTAAGTATCAAATTAGCTTAAAAAATGGAGACATTGTGGTGTTTTCATTTGTGGGTTATAATCCAGTAGAAATTACTTATGCTGGTCAATCAACATTAAATGTTGAACTTACTGAAAATACCGCTCAATTAAATGAGGTGGTAATCATTGGTTATGGATCAACTACAGTCAAAGATGCCACAGGATCTTTAGACAGAATTGATGCAGAAGAATTTAATAAAGGAGCTATAGTTTCTCCAGAAAACCTCTTAGCCGGTAAATCTGCCGGAGTTAGAATTACTACTTCTTCTGGTAATCCAGGAGCAGGTGCTGAAATTAGAATTAGAAATGGTGGCTCACTTAGTGCCAATAACAGTCCGTTGATCGTTGTTGACGGAATCCCATTAAGTGGAGGTAGTTTAAATGCTATTAACCCAAACGAAATTGAAAGTTATACCATTTTAAAGGATGCCTCTGCAACCGCCATTTACGGGTCTAGAGCAACTGCAGGTGTAGTTATTATTACCACTAAAAAAGGAAGATCAAAAGCACCTTTTAATGTGGAATACGATGTTCAGGCTTCTACTGGTCAAATTATCGATAAAATAGATGTTTTGAGTGCCTCTCAATTAAGAAAATACGTGATAGATAATAGAGAAGACCCAAGCTTTTTAGGGAATGCGAATACTGACTGGCAAGATGAAATTTATCAGCATGCCGAAGGCGGTATTCATAACCTGACCCTAACCAAAGGATTTGAAAACGGTTCTATCAGGGTTAACTATAACTTATCTAATCAAAATGGTGTCTTAAAAACATCTCAATACCGAAGAAATGCCATTAACCTTAATTTAGAGAATCGTTTTTTTGATGATCATTTAAAAGTGAATGTTAGTTCAAAAGGAAGTTTAGTTGATAACCGTTTTGCTAATGAAGGCGCTATTGGAAGCGCTTTATTTTTTGATCCTACACAACCTGTAGAAGGAAACTGGGGCGGTTATTTTGAATTTGAAGATGATGATGGTGTTGCCAATTTAGCACCAAGAAACCCTGTCTCTTTATTGATGTTAAGAGACAACAGACAAAGAGCCAAAAGAAACATCTCTAATATTCAGTTAGATTATAAATTTCATTTTTTACCTGAATTACGTTTTAATGTAAATGCCGGGTTTGATTATGAAGAATATGACGGAAGATATTTTACTGATAGAAATGCTGGTTTCAACAATAATAACGCTGGCCAATATCCAAGTACTGGTTTTTATCAAGGAGAAAATAAAAACAGATTGTTAGATTTCTATTTAAATTATAAAAAGAATTTCGACGGATCTCTGCTATCTGGTATTGATATGACCGCTGGTCATACCTATCAAAGGTTTTATAACATTAGTTATAACAATGACAGAGATACAACAACAGGAGAATATCCTCCAACTGATATATACAAAACCAATTGGCTTTATAATGGATTACCCGCAATTCCTTTTCAATTAATTTTAGAATCTTATTTTGCACGTGCCAATTTTACTTTAGACAGCAAATATATTTTTACGGCTACCTATAGAAGAGATATTTCGTCACGTTTTTCAAAAGACAACAGAAATGCCGATTTCCCATCTGCAGCCTTTTCTTGGTTAGCTTCTGATGAAGATTTCTTAAAAGATTCTAGTGTTATTTCGAACCTGAAATTAAGATTA
>DATCZQ010000080.1:0-6685 GCA_036525815.1 Yeosuana sp.
AAAGGGGATTTTGTTGGAAATGCTGTTTATGAAAAGTTTGGAAACGAATTTCCATTACTAATAAAATTTATTGACGCCAAAACCCCCTTGTCAATTCAAGTTCATCCAAGCGATGAGATTGCAAAACAAAGACATCAATCATTTGGCAAAAATGAAATGTGGTACGTTATGCAAGCTGATGAAAATGCAGAACTCATCGTTGGTTTTGACAGCGAATTAAACAAGGCTACATATCAAGAATATCTTAATGCTAATAAGATTTTGGATGTAATGCACCACGAAAAAGTAAAAAAAGGCGATACTTTTTACATTCCAACAGGAAGAGTACACGCTATCGGAGCGGGTGTTTTGCTTGCTGAAATACAACAAACATCCGATATCACATATCGAATTTATGACTATGACAGAGTGGATAAGCAAACAGGAAAGAAAAGAGAATTACATAATGAATTAGCCATTGATGTCATTGATTTTGAGGTGCACGATAATTACAAAACAGACTATTCCAAAGACCTTAATACAGCAAACAAACTGGTCCACTCGCCCTATTTTAAATCTAATTATTTAAAGCTTAATGGAAGCTTGCATAAAGATTATACAACCATTGATTCATTTGTTATTTATATATGTTTAAGTGGAAGGATAAACATTGTAGAAAATGATGCTACATATACATTAAATCAAGGAGAAACAATACTTATTCCAGCGTCAATTCGAAATATTGAGTTAATAGCTGAGGAAAATTCGGAGGTTTTAGAAGTGTATTACCCATAAACAGTTGATGTTTTAAAAGGACAGTAGGGCAAATTTTGGACTGAAAATTATTTAGTTAGCAATTACTATATCAAAAAAAGGTCCATATGGCTATATGTTGGTGGAGTTGTAAAAGAAGTAAACTAACCGCAGCAAAAAACATTAAATGAACGATATATCTTCTTTCTTTATTTGAAGCAGCAGATATTCCAGCGAGTATACGAAAAACAGCAGCTGTATATACAAAGCTGAAAGCAATTAAGATATAATTGAAAAAATCCATATTGAAAGGGTACTATATTTCTATAGTTTTAATTAGTTCTATAATTACCATTTGGATCATCTATTTTCAGAGCTTCTTTATATGGGTTGTCTAACCAAATTTGTATGAATTTAGCATAAATTAATCTTGTAACTCACTTTAAATTGGTTAAAAACAATGCTAAATTTATGTACGCCATTAAACTAAATCGCTAAATTGTTGTCTTACAATTTAAATATTGTTTTCAAATGAAAAAATCAGTATTATGGTCTTTACGCTTGGGTTTTAGTTCTTCACAAGCTAAAATAATTGAATCGATGGGGTTTGATAATTTTTTAGCTAATTCATTTAAGGTAAAACATGATAGTCAATTACCAAGTTGTTTAGAGGATGCTCCAAAAAAGTTTAAGGATTATAAAGAGCTGCGCAATAAAGCCAAAAATTTTTCAGCAGAAGAAAAAAAAGCTTTCAATTTAAAGCAACGTCAAACCGCTATTGGACTTCAAAAATGGTGGCTTAATAAAATGATGAGCGCAGAGTATCCGTTAATTGAAAGTATGATATGTTTTTGGCACAACCACTTTGTATCAACACAACAAAAAGTAAAGGTTAATTATTGGGTATATCAACACCACATGGTTTTAAGACGTCATGCATTTGGAAACTTTAAAACATTAACCAAGCATATCATTAAATCAAACGCTATGATTAGCTATCTGGATAATGCTAAAAACCGAAACAACAATTTTAATGAAAACCTAAGTAGAGAACTATTGGAGCTTTTTACTTTAGGTATTGGCAATTATACTGAAGACGATATAAAGAATGGAGCAAAAGCACTTGCTGGATTAAATTATGGAGATGAATCTGGGGTTTACAGGCGTTTTATAGAAAATAATGATACTATTACATATTTGGGTAGAACAGGGGTTTTTAAAGCGGATGATATTATAGATATTATTTTTGAACAACCTCAAATACCCTATTTAGTAACAAAAAAACTTTTACAGTGGTTTATTGAAGATGAGCCAAAAGAAGAAAAAATCCAGGAGTTAGGTACTTATTTTAAAAGTGTGAATTTTGAGATTCAACCGCTTTTAACCAAGATGTTTACTGAAACATATAACGAGAATAATGCAGGAACAAAAATAAAAGATCCTCTACGTTACATCATCCAGCTAAAAAACGAGTTAAATATAGCCATTGAAAAGCCTGAGCATATTCTTTTCTTTTTAAGACAGCAAGGCATGGAACTTTTTAACCAACCCAATGTTAAAGGTTGGGATGGTGGTAATAGTTGGTTGTCTTCTCAAACCTATCTACAGCGCAATAATCTGGCAGATTTATTATGTATGGGAAAATTGATTCGTAGCAAGAAAATGGAAAATACAGAAAAGCCCAAAATTCATATTTATAACAGTAAAATGAACAATAAAGAGATTATAAAATCACTTACTGATAATTTAATTTTTGAAGTAAGTGATACTATGCAGACCGATATGGAAACCCTTCTTAAATACGATTTTGATGCTAGTAGTCCTAATGCTGATTCGGCTGTTTTAAGAGCGTTTAATTACATTATTAAAACTCCAGAATTTCAGGTAATATAAAATTGAATATTATGAAAAGGCGTCAATTTTTATCCATTTCGGCAACATTTACAGGAGGCACTTTAATTGTTCCAAATTTTCTGTATGCTTTAAAAAATCAGACATTTACAAATAACAGTTCAGAATGCTTGATCTTCATTCAACTTAACGGAGGAAATGATGGATTAAATACCTTTATACCTTATGATGACCCTTTATATAAAATACTAAGACCCAATATTGGCTTTTCAAAAGATATGGTTATTAATAAAAGTAATGGTATGGGGTTTCATCCTATCCTTAAAGGTATTTCCAATATTCAGCAAAATGGAGATCTAAGTGTGATACAAAATGTAGGGTATCCAGAACCTAATAGGTCACACTTTAGAAGTCAGGAAATATGGCAGACAGCTTCAGCTTCGAATGAATATTTAAGTTATGGATGGTTAGGCAGATATTTAGATTTACAATGTAATGACCATACACCTACGGCAGGTATTAATTTAGATACCATTGATAATTTATCTTTAAAAGGTGAAGAACCTAATTTTATAACAGTTAAAAATTTAAATCAGTTTAAACAGAGAGAAACTGAACATGAAGCAATGAAACTTTCGGGTAACCCTCAACTAGATTTTGCCAGAAAAATATCTTTTTCTGTAAATGAAGGTTCAGAAGAAATCCAAAAAGCCTTAAAACAATCTAAAACAGAGATTTCATATCCAAAATCACAACTGGCTTCAAAAATGGAGTGGATAGCACGATTAATGAAAGGCCATTTAAACTCCAAAGTATATTATACATCACTTAATGGTTTTGATACACATAATAATCAATTAGGAACGCATCAAAATAAACTAAAAGAATTAGATGAAGCAGTAACCGCATTTCATCAAGATTTAAAAAATGCCAGATTATTGGAACGAGCTACCATCGTTATTTTTTCAGAATTTGGAAGACGCGTAAAAGATAATGGAAGTGGCACTGACCATGGAACTGCAGCTCCTATGCTTATTATTGGCGGGAAAAACAAAGGTGTTGTAATTGGAGAAAATCCTGATTTAAAAAATCTAGATAATGGCGACTTAATCTATAAAATAGATTTTAGAAGTGTTTATGCCACTTTGTTGAATAATAAGATGCAGTTTAACCCGAACGATATTGGTTTAAATAATGATTTAATAAAAGGACTTTTTTAAAAAAATGCATTGAATTAAGTGGCGTCCGAAATGAAATTGAAGACTTGACAGTATCATCATTAACTAAACTAAAAAAAGAATTAGGTCAGTCAGCATAAGAACTATTAGATTAATAACATAAACTTTGTCTGAAAATCCAAAAACCAAAATATATTATAATGGTCATAATCTTGACAAGTATTCAATATTAAATTAGCTTAATTTTGAAATAATAGGCCAATTGTAGGCAAATGGTAAAATAAAAAAGCCTTCAATCTCTTGAAAGCTTTATTATTATTGTGAACCAGATAGACCTGACTTCAAATCAAACTCTCGAGTTTTTTGAAAAATTAAACTTGAAAATATTATGCTAAAAAATAAGCTTACTATATAACGGCTTATCTTATTAAATTCCCTTTCTATTAATGGGCTAAACTTAAATACCCACCTTTGAATAGTTGCATGATCCACCTTAACTCCTCTAATGCCCATAAGTTCTTCAATATCTCTATAGGATAATCCGAATCTGAACTTAAAATAAACGGCTTGTAGAATGATTAACTTTGGAAAACAGTGGCCTTTGAACATCTTTTTGTAGTAAATATATGAGATTTAATTTTTGACCAACTTAGATGCGACAGAACCCGTATTCAATTCTGTATAAATTCTTCTATTAAATGTTTCTTTGTTGGATGTACAAAAAAGCAGTTTCTTATACCGTTATCTGAATCTCTTTTTATTGTATTTACTTTTGTCAATCCTTTGCCACTATGATTATAAAATTCATAATTGTGTCCAAGCATAATATTTTCAAGTTGGCTTTCAATTCTATTAAATAGAACTTCACAAATAATAATAGGTTTAAACTGATTTATTGTATTTGAACTTTCTATTAATATTAAATCTTCACATCCTTCTGTGTCAACTTTTATTAAATCAATTTTTTCAATATCATTCTTTTTTACAAAATTATCTAACGTATCAGATGTAACTTTAGTTTTAAGAGATTTTAGATACGGTTTTGTACCTATATTATGCTCACCTGATAGATTATAAATGGTTGGATATTTTTTATTTCTAATTTCAAAAAAATCTATTTGACCTTGTTTATTGGATAATGCTAAGACATTTACTTTAATTCTTGAACTTAAATTATTGATTTTTACATTTTCTGAAAGATAAATCATTGGGCCAGTTGAAGGTTCAAATGCTTCTACCTTTAGTCTTTTATTTATTGATGCGCCTAAAACACTATAATAGCCTATACTCGAACCAATATCAAAAAAAACGTCCGTTTTTTTTATAAGATTTATGAAAATAGAGGTGTATTCATAATTTTCACTTCCTTTCCAAAATAATTCTCGTGTTACATAACTTGTCTGATTAGCTTTAAGTTTTATTGATTTATGACTTTTGATATTTATATTAATGGTACCTGATGGATGTATCTTTATCTTTTCGGGTAACAATGGTGCTAAAATGTAGTTAATATTTCTTATTAACCAATTAATTTTTGTGTTGTATATTAATGTCCACATTAGTTTAAATATTTTTAGATGTCACATGTAATATATGTTGCATAACAACTGGATATAGTTATTAACTATATCCACACTATATTCTCAAATATACTAAACACATTAACGCCATTCTATGATTTATGTTAGGTTTTTAAAATCAACCACCTGACTTACAATACTATAAACGATATAAGAAAGCATTTTACGGGTTACCTTACTGTATGTACATTTCGTATATACAAGATAAAATCAAAAAATACGTGTGTGCGGTAGGAGAAGCAATTAGGTGGTGCCTGTTTTTTTATTTATTACGAAAATCCTTGGGCTCATTCAAATAATTTTGAGCACTTTGAAGTCTATTTTAATAGATATAAATATGAGAATTTCTGCAAATATTCTGCAAATGATAAAACAAAAAAGCATTCAATCTCTTGAAAGCTTTGTTATTGTTGTGACCTCGACTGGATTCGAACTATTTGCCGTATCCCCTATTTTTATTGCCTTACCTGTTTTATTGATAAAATGGTGAAACAATAGCGAAATGTCAATTTTTCATTACCAATTCAAATATAGTTTTTTTTTAAGCAGGACTTTATTTATATCATTCACAAATATTCCGTTATAATCATATCGTAAATTCTATATTATGTAACATTTATTACATAACATGATTTTTGTCATAAAATATTTCGTTTTTAGATTTTATATTTAACCGATTTAACTATGCAATTAACAATTTTAACGATTCTATAAAATGAGTAAATTATTTGTGATTATCGCAACTATGTTCGTTGGAAACTTGGTTTTTTTATCAACGACTATATTAAAGAATAGCGTCCAAGATCCTTGGGAAGTCCCAGCTAAATACCAAAAATTAGAAAACCCTTTTGCGTCTGACGCAGATACAGAAAATATTGGTAAAATATTATTTAGTCAACATTGTAAATCTTGTCATGGTTCTAAAGGAAAAGGCGATGGGCCAAAAGCAGATGGCTTAGACACTCCAATTCTTGACTTTACCGAAGCTTCTTTTAAAGAACAAACTGATGGTACATTATACTATAAAACTATTTTTGGCAGAGACGAAATGCCCAGTTTTGAAAAGAAAATTACAGAGGAAAAAGATCGTTGGTTACTAATTAATTATTTAAAGAGCCTTTAAGGTATCATTTATTGGTTATAATTTTTAATAAATTAACAACTAAACCTTTTAATTAATTTTAATGAAAACATCCTTACGTTATATAAGTATTTCACATATAACAGCCACGGTTACCCAAAGAGCGCATTACCAGTTTTCAAATGAACAAATAAGTGATTTTGTTAATATTCTACGCAATAAATTTAATGATCTCTCAGGTATCATTGTTTTGGCTACATGTA
>DATCZQ010000081.1:0-5285 GCA_036525815.1 Yeosuana sp.
ATAACACAAGTGCATTAGACCAGACAGGAAATTTGAGGAACCATAGTTTTAAAAGCTTGATAATCATTTTATTAAAATGATGCGTTTTTTGTAAATAATAAAATTTAGAACTGAATTTACAAAGAATAGGACTTTATAGAAATGATATATATCAATCTGATTTTTTTAAAATTTTAAAAGAAATTAAAGCTGTTTAAAGCCTTTTCTGATTTTGGTATTTTATAATTTAAAAAAAACACTTAAAATCAATTTTAAGGGCATTTTTAAGCGATTTAAGACACTTTTAATTAATTAACAAATGTTGATAATTTTAAGGTTTAATCGATAAAATACTTTTAAATGGATTGATAAATAGTTATCTTTGTAAGTATCCTGAAATGGTGCATTCTGCATCATTTTTTTATGTGAAAACATTAAAATAAAAGTATTGAAAAGTATGAGCGACGAAATTAAAAAACAAGATTATTCAGCAGATAATATTCAGGCATTAGAAGGCATGGAGCATGTGAGAATGCGTCCGTCCATGTATATAGGTGATGTAGGTACAAGAGGTTTACATCATTTAGTATATGAAGTGGTAGATAACTCTATTGATGAGGCATTGGCTGGACATTGTGATACTATTACCGTAATTATAAATGAAGATAATTCTATAACTACTGAAGATAATGGTCGTGGGATTCCCGTAGATATGCACAAGAAAGAGGGGATTTCTGCTCTTGAAGTTGTAATGACTAAAATTGGTGCCGGTGGTAAGTTTGATAAAGATTCTTATAAAGTTTCTGGAGGGTTGCATGGCGTTGGTGTGAGTTGTGTAAATGCCTTATCTCAACATTTAAGAGCAACCGTTTATAGAGATGGTCAAATCTGGGAACAGGAGTATGAAAGAGGGAAAGCCATGTATCCTGTTAAAGCCATTGGAACATCAGATAAAAGAGGAACTACCGTAACATTTACTCCTGACAAAACAATTTTCACTCAAACGGTGGAATATAGTTATGACACCCTTGCGAGCAGAATGCGTGAATTATCTTTTCTGAATAAAGGAATAACCATCAACTTAATAGATAAGCGAAGTAAAAAGGAAAATGGCGAGTATGAAGGAGAGGTTTTTTATTCTGATGAAGGCTTACCGGAATTTATTCGGTTTTTAGATGGAAACAGAGAGCCTTTAATGAGAACGGTCATCTCTTTTGAAGGTGAAAAAAACGGGGTTCCTGTTGAGGTTGCCATGATTTATAATACGTCTTATGCTGAAAATTTGCATTCCTATGTAAATAATATCAATACGCATGAAGGCGGAACGCATCTTTCTGGTTTTAGACGTGGTTTAACCATGACCTTAAAAAAATATGCGGATTCATCTGGTTTAACAGATAAACTAAAGTTTGATATAGCCGGCGACGATTTTCGTGAAGGACTAACGGCTATTATTTCAGTAAAAGTTCAAGAGCCACAATTTGAGGGTCAGACTAAAACTAAATTGGGTAACCGGGAAGTTTCTGCTTCTGTAAGTCAGGCAGTTTCTGAAATGTTAACTGATTACTTAGAAGAACATCCAGATGACGCCAGAATTATTGTTCAAAAAGTTGTTTTGGCGGCACAGGCAAGGCATGCGGCTCAGAAGGCTCGTGAAATGGTTCAGCGTAAAACAGTCATGAGTATGGGTGGTCTACCTGGTAAATTAAGTGATTGCTCAGAGGAGGATCCTGCAAAATGCGAGGTGTTCTTGGTTGAGGGAGATTCGGCAGGTGGTACGGCAAAACAAGGACGCGATAGAGCCTTTCAGGCTATTCTTCCATTAAGAGGAAAAATTCTGAATGTGGAAAAAGCCATGGTGCATAAGGTTTTTGAAAATGAAGAGATAAAAAATATTTTTACAGCATTAGGTGTTACTATCGGAACTGAAGAAGATAGTAAGGCGTTGAATCTTTCCAAATTGCGCTACCATAAAGTGGTTATTATGTGTGATGCCGATATTGATGGTAGCCACATTGCTACATTAATATTAACTTTCTTCTTTAGATTTATGAAGGAACTTATAGAAAATGGCCATATATACATAGCAACACCACCATTGTATTTAGTTAAAAAAGGAGCTAAGAAACAATATGCTTGGTCAGAAAAGGAACGTGATGAAATTGTTGAAAGTATGGGAGGAAGTGCTGGTATTCAGAGATATAAAGGTCTTGGAGAAATGAATGCAGAACAATTATGGGACACCACCATGAATCCTGATTTTAGAATTTTAAGACAAGTTCAAATTGATAATGGTTCTGAAGCAGATAGAATTTTCTCAATGCTAATGGGAGATGATGTACCACCTCGTAGAGAATTCATAGAGAAAAATGCAATCTATGCAAATATTGATGCATAAATAAAAAATTCTAAAATATTTTAATAACCCTGATACCTCAAAAATATCAGGGTTTTTTTTACAAAAAAACACTAAAAATCAGTTAAAGTGTAATTTTTTACCGATAAAATGTAATTTATTAAAATATTTTTTTATATTTGTTAAACCAAATTTATCATTATATGAAAAGAATCACCATTATATTATTGATTTGCTTAACTACAATTATTGCAAAGGCTCAAAATGATTTAGATGTACTTCTTGCTGCTGGTGTTGATGATGCTCAAAGATTTGCTAATGATTACTTAGCACCTGGAACCAATGGGCTAATGTATAGTATGAATGCTAACTGGTTCAATACAGCTGATGCAAAACCACTTGGTGGATTTGAAATTTCATTGATTGCTAATGCAGCTGCAGTCGGTACTGAAAACAAATCTTTTTTAATGAATACCGATTTATATAATAATGTGTCGTTCGTACAGGGGGGCAATCCTCAATTAGTGTCTTCTGTCTTAGGAGAAAATAACCCGGATATTATTGTGGAATTAACCTATGATAATCCAATATTCGGACAACAGACTGAACAAATAACATTACCAAACGGGATTGGAAGCGCAAGTGTGAATATGCTGCCAACCGCATTTGTTCAAGGAGCTGTTGGGTTAATAAAAGGAACAGAATTAAAAGCGCGATTTATACCAAAAATAAAGACGGATGAGGTTTCCTTAAATATGTATGGTGTTGGATTACAACATGAGTTTACTAAATGGTTACCTGCAGATAAATTATGGCCGGTGGCAATATCAGGTTTGGTAGCTTACACGCATCTAGATGCCACTTATGATCTAACCAATTCTTCAGGTGTAAGCGGTGAAAATCAGAGATTAGAATCTTCTACTAGTACATGGTTGTTTCAATTAATTGCATCGACAAAATTGCCGGTAATTAATTTTTACGGTGGTCTTGGTTATATAAAAGGAACATCAGATTCAGATTTATTAGGAACCTACAGGGTTTCAAATGGTCTCATAACTTCTGAGAATATTGTAGATCCTTTTTCAGTATCTAGTGAAGTGTCTGGAGTAAGAGCAACGCTAGGAACAAAATTGAAATTAGGATTTTTTAGGCTTAATGCCGAATATCACCTTGCAGAATTTAATGCATTTTCAGTTGGTGTAAACTTTGGGTTTAGATAAAAATTAAGAAGCGTAGTCTTTTTTAAAAGATATATTTAGTGTTTAGTTTTAGTTAGTTTTATTTATTTGAATTAGTCGTGAAAAGTGCAAGTTTTATCTTGCACTTTTTTCATTTACAGCATTATTATTTGTAATTTTACAGCATTCAAATAAATAAAATTAAATATAAAATATTATGAAAGTAACAGTAGTTGGAGCAGGAGCAGTTGGTGCAAGTTGTGCTGAATATATTGCCATTAAAAATTTCGCTTCAGAAGTTGTCTTATTAGACATTAAAGAAGGCTATGCAGAAGGAAAGGCGATGGATTTAATGCAAACTGCTTCATTGAACGGATTCGATACAAAAATAACCGGTATCACTAATGACTATAGTAAAACAGCAGATAGTGATATTTGTGTGATTACCTCTGGAATTCCTCGTAAACCAGGGATGACTCGTGAAGAGTTAATTGGTATCAATGCGGGAATTGTAAAAACGGTCTCTTCAAGTTTAATAGAGCATTCACCAAATACTATTATTATAGTGGTTAGTAATCCCATGGATACTATGGCCTATTTGGTTCATAAAATTACAAGTTTACCTAAAAGTAAGATTATTGGTATGGGTGGCGCCTTAGACTCCGCACGTTTTAAATACAGATTGGCTGAGGCTTTAGGTGGGCCAATTAGTGATGTTGATGGTATGGTTCTTGGCGGACATAGTGATACGGGTATGATTCCATTAACGCGTATGGCAACAAGAAATGGAGTGCCTGTTTCTGAATTTTTATCTGCTGACCGATTAAATACAGTGAAGGAAGATACGAAAGTTGGAGGGGCAACACTTACTAAATTATTAGGTACTTCAGCTTGGTATGCACCTGGTGCGGCAGTTTCTTCATTGGTTCAGGCCATTGCTTGTGATCAGAAAAAAATGTTTCCTTGTTCAGTGATGCTTGAAGGAGAGTATGGTTTAAACGATATTTGTCTTGGCGTTCCGGTAATTTTAGGAAAAAATGGCATTGAAAAGATTGTCAACATTGAGCTTAATAAGGCGGAAATGGATAATATGAAAACGAGCGCCGAAGCTGTTAAAGCTGTTAATGATCTATTAGAATTATAACATTGCAAAAGATTAAAATCACAAACTTTGAGATGCTCAAAAGCGGATTGACAAGTACGTAAATTATAATAATAAATGAGAGCAGCATAATAGTTGCTCTTTTTTTTTATAAATCTCGTAATAATATTGTCAATTCTATGGGTAAATCATATATTTGCTCGTTTTAAAAAATTCAACGAATAAAATTAATTAATTTAATAAATAATGCAGAATAAAGGATTAGTAAAGCTATTTGCAGTTTTGTTTGGATTGGTAAGTATTTATCAATTGTCTTTTACGTTTAAAGCAAATCAAATAGAAAGAAATGCAAAAGAAATTGCTATCAGTAAAGTTTCCGACACTGAAGTTGATTACAGAGCTAAAAGAAGTAATGAAGAGGCTAATTATTTAGAATCAATTGCTACGGATACTGTTTTTAATTTAGGTATTGCAAAATTCACTTATAATGAAGTGAAAGAAAAAGCAATGAATCTTGGTTTGGACTTGAAAGGTGGTATCAATGTAATACTGCAAGTATCAGTAAAAGACATTTTAAAAGGATTGGCAAATAATAGCAAGAATCCTATTTTCAATAAGGCTTTAGACGATGCTTCTGAACTTCAAAAAAACAGTCAAAATACTTATTTAG
>DATCZQ010000082.1:0-24901 GCA_036525815.1 Yeosuana sp.
AAAAACTGACGGAAGAATTAAATTACACACAAGGGTTTTTGAAATCTGTGCAAAAGAAACTATCTAATGAGCGTTTTGTTGCTGGAGCTCCTGAACAAGTGATTACAAATGAACGAAACAAAGAAGCAGATGCCCTAGCAAAAATTGAAACCATTAAAGCAAGTTTGGCAAGTTTAAACTAGATTTATACATATCCATTAAATTCAAATGAATGCGCAGTAGTCTAATAAATAACTTTTCATTTTTTTTTGTTATAATTTGTCTTTTGCAGAATAGAAGTTTTTAATAATCGATTCCATGGGTTTTTTGTTTTCTGAAACCTCCAAAATTTCGTTCCAGAGGTTTTCTGGTATTAAGAATCTGAGGGGTTGTTCAAGTTTAGGAATTCTATTAAAAACCTTTAGTAGTTTTTTATCCCACATTTTCGAATATTTCAGCAAATCATCTGGATACACCACTTTTCTTTTAGTGCCTTCATCAATACCTCTAAATGGTTTAGAAATATTTAGGTAACCATAATCATCCGTTAATTGCTCACCAGGATGAATGTCTCTTATTGCAATTTCAAAATCATAGGCTGTACTTAAACAGTTAGAATTAAAACTGTGATTTACATAGCGTCCATGATCCCAACAAAGTACCAGATTGCCATTATTATTTCTAAAGGTATAAGTTTCCAAAATATCTTGATAAAGTGCATCCATAGCTTTAAATGCGTCAGGGCTAAATTCCCGGTCTAATTTATCCAAAGCCCAGGTAATAGTGCCAGCAGGAATAAACGCTGTTGCCACTACGCCATGTCCAATCTCATTGCTTATAAATTTAAGTTCCGTTTTTGGATGTATCATACTCTTATGTATTAATTATAAAAATTAATTAAGTATAAAATGGAATTCAAAATAAACTTATTTTCTATATAAAAAGTAAGTGTTTACTAGCTCAATGTAGGTGTTTTTTGCTTCATCTTGAGAGATATCTTTAATTTGAAACAAAGCATTGGTTTTAAAAGCATTTATTATGGGTTTTTTACTACTTGGCTGCCCATAATCATTAGTGGCTTTTTTATAATACGCATAGAGTCGAAGTAAGAAATCAGCAGGAAAAGGCTCAGTATGTGCATTCACACGGTTAACAGCCTCTTGAAACTCTTTATCTAAATCTCTGTTAGTCATTAATTTCAGCTATAATGCTTTCTCCACCGCGAACTTTTTGGTTGAGTTGTACTTTAATTTTAGAATTTAAAGGTAAAAATAAATCTACTCTTGAACCAAATTTAATAAATCCTGAATCACTTCCTTGAATTACTTCATTATTTATTTCAGCATAATTAACAATTCTCTTAGCAAGTGCGCCAGCGATTTGGCGATACAAAACCTTACCATAGCTTGGGTTTTCAACCACTACTGTGGTGCGTTCATTTTCTTCACTGGCTTTAGGATGCCATGCTACTAAGTATTTTCCTGGGTGATATTTACTAAACACAACACTTCCGCCAACGGGATATCTTGTAACATGCACATTTAAGGGAGACATAAAAACGCTTACTTGTAATCTTTTGTCCTTAAAATATTCCTTTTCAAAAACTTCTTCAATAACGACCACTTTTCCATCAACAGGAGAAACAACTTGAGTGTCGATAGGAATTGTGTTTCTTTTTGGGTTTCTAAAAAACTGAAGAATGAGTATTAAAAAGCCCAATAATAAAAACCAAATGGTATTTTGAAGCCAAATTTTATCGATGAAATTATCTACAAGTAGAAAGCAAGCAACAACAAATATGAATGTTGTAAATATAATTTTATGTCCTTCTTTATGAAACATATTGTACAATTCTTAAGAATAAATAAATAAATGGTGCAGCAAAAATAATACTGTCTAAGCGATCTAATAAACCACCATGACCTGGCATAATAATTCCGCTATCTTTAACCTTTGCTTGACGTTTAAATTTTGATTCTATTAAATCGCCAATAGTACCAAAAACACTAATAATAATACTTAAAATTAGCCAATTATTAAATGTTAAAGTTAGAGTAAAGGTAGCAATAAAATAACTTGCAATGCACGAAAAAAATAAGCCTCCTAAAAATCCTTCAACGGTTTTTTTTGGTGAAATTTTTTCAAATAACTTTTGTCTGCCAAAATTTTTACCAATTAAATAAGCGAATGAATCATTAACCCAAATTAAAATAAAGGAGCCAAGTAAAATATCTGGATTGTAAGATTTATGGTAATTGGCAACAAGGATTAAAAACACAAAAGCACTGGAAATATAAAATGTGGTAAGTATAAAACGCTTTGTTATGAATAGTGGTATGGATTTTTCTGAAAATAGATCCTTTATTAAAAAGAGCTCAACAAAAATTGTGATTACCATAAGAATTTGTGTGGCTTCATCTAAGCCTAAATTAAAATTGACTTCCAATTGCAAGTAACCGAATACAATAAAGAGTATTACAAAAATGACATATGGAATTTTACTTTTTAATTGAATTAATTTATTGAATTCAATTAAACAAATAATGCCAAAAACAAAAAACAGAGCCATTAATGTTTCAATACTGTAGAGTGAGAGGATTAAAAGCAAGACATAAAACAAACCAGAAAGGGTACGAATTAAAATATCTTTCATTTTAAATGATTTGTTTTATTAAATTAATATGTACGGAAATAAACAATAAAATATATTAAAGATCTTCTAGAAGTAGCAAATATAAATTTTTTGAACTACTTCCGTAGCTTAAAAAGTCTTTTTCGTCAGAAGATTTAAAATGTTTTATGGTAGTAATATTTGTAGGAATTCTTTGTTTGTTTTTAGATTTAATGCCGCGTAAACCTTCTCCAATGGTTTCAACCATTTGACTGGTAGTGGCAAAAACAATAAAATTAGCAGGGAGTTCGGTTAATTTTTTTTCTGCAATTTGCAGGGATGAAATGAGTAAAGACCCATCATTGGCTATTAAATTTTCACAAGTAGTAATAAAATATGTAGAATCACTTATTTTATTAGTTGTTGTTAAGCCAGCATTTTTAAATTTATCTTTAAGATTTGAGTCAATAAACAGCGCCTTTTTGTCTTCCCAATGATTTTCTTCAATAATATTTTCTAAACTTTGAAAAACTTCATCTAAATCTTCACAATACAGAAACTTACCACCATTAGCCTTAAAGTTTATGGTAAACTTTTCATCTATTGGTAATTTAATTTCGGGCATATATTTGCCACGTTCGTTAGGTTTTAATTCTGCTTCTTTATTGCCAGATTTAGAACCAAATATTTTTCTAAAAAGACTCATTTAAGGTTATGCTATTAACTCAGTTTTGATTGGAGTTTCTCAAATATAAAAAATCTTAAACTAATCATTCGATTAATTTAAGATTTTTGTTATTGCTCTATATTAAAATTAAAAATTTATTCGACAACTGTCTCAATTTCCTCATTATTGAAATCTCGTTTTCCAAATATTTTCTCAAGATTATCTTTAAAAATAACCTCTTTTTCTAATAAAACATTAGCCAGTTCTGTGAGTTTATCTTTATTCTCCTCGAGAAGTTTAATGGCACGATTGTATTGTGTTTCAATTAAGTCTGAAATTTCTTTGTCAATCAATTCAGCAGTTTTTTCACTGTAAGGTTTTGTAAACCCATATTCATTCTGTCCTGAAGAATCGTAATAAGTTAGGTTACCAACTTTATCACTTAAACCATAAATAGTGACCATGGCTCTGGCTTGTTTGGTTACCTTTTCCAAATCACTAAGTGCTCCTGTAGAAATTTTATTAAAAATAACTTTCTCTGCGGCTCTTCCTCCTAAGGCGGCACACATTTCATCAAGCATTTGTTCTGGGTGCACAATGAGACGCTCTTCAGGTAAATACCAGGCAGCTCCTAGTGATCTGCCACGAGGAACAATCGTCACTTTTACTAATGGCGCAGCATGTTCCAGCATCCAGCTTACTGTAGCATGTCCGGCTTCATGAAAGGCAACGGCACGTTTTTCACCAGGTGTTATAATTTTATTTTTCTTTTCCAATCCACCTATAATTCGGTCAACAGCATCTAAGAAATCTTGTTTGTCAACTTCTTTTTTGCCGTTTCTGGCAGCAATTAAAGCCGCTTCATTACATACATTAGCAATATCAGCTCCTGAAAAGCCAGGCGTTTGCTTTGATAGAAAATCAAGGTCTAAATCTTTAGCTTTTTTTAGCGGACGCAAATGTACTTCAAATATTTCTTTACGTTCTCTAACATCTGGAAGGTCTACAAAAATTTGTCTGTCAAAACGTCCAGCACGCATTAAAGCCGTATCTAAAATATCTGCCCTGTTAGTGGCAGCGAGTACAATAACGTTAGTATTGGTGCCAAAACCATCCATTTCAGTTAATAGCTGGTTAAGCGTATTTTCACGTTCATCATTACTTCCAGACATCGCATTTTTACCTCTGGCACGACCAATGGCATCAATTTCATCAATAAAAATTATGGAAGGTGATTTTTCTTTAGCTTGTTTGAATAAATCTCTTACTCTTGAAGCTCCAACACCCACGAACATTTCAACAAAGTCAGATCCAGACAATGAGAAGAAAGGTACTTTAGCTTCACCAGCCACGGCTCTCGCCAATAATGTTTTTCCCGTTCCTGGAGGTCCAACAAGTAATGCTCCTTTTGGAATTTTTCCACCCAAAGAAGTATATTTTTCTGGATATTTTAGAAAATCCACAATTTCTTGTACCTCTTCTTTAGCTCCTTCAAGACCGGCAACATCTTTAAATGTTGTTTTTACTTCAGTATTTTGATCAAAAAGTTTAGCTTTTGATTTTCCAATATTAAATATTTGACCACCAGCGCCTCCACCAGCACCACCAGACATGCGGCGCATAATAAAAATCCATACCCCAATAAGTAATATAAAAGGAAGGACACTGATTAATAGGTCTCCAAAGAAATTATCTTCTGTTATATAAACAGGCGTTAAGTTCAATTGGTTCTCTTTAATAACCTCGTTTAACTGATTTTGAAAAATCTGTAAATCACCAAACTCAAATTTATAGTTTGGTAATTTGGTGGCAGTAGGTATTAAGGTATTTGGAATTGATTTTTTATGAATTTCCTTTTGCTCTGCTTCTCTTGTTAAATAAACTTTAGCAATGCGTTTATTGACAATTTCAACCTTTGCAACATCACCATCAGCAACAAATTGTAAAAATTGGGTAGGATTGGTTGTGCTTCCTTCTTGAGAGCCAACACTACTGAATACCTGAATTGCCAAGAAAACCGCAATCACAATGCCATAAATCCAATAAGGATTGAATTTTGGTTTTTTGTCTTTTATATTATTTTTTTCGTTTGCCATTCTTTTTTAATAACTAGTTTCTATTATTGTTGTTTTCGCATCACCCCAAAGACTTTCAATATCATAATAATCTCTGATATGTTTTTGGAATACATGAACTACAACATTTACATAATCTAAAAGAATCCATTCAGCATTATCAGCTCCTTCAACATGCCATGGATGGTCTTTTAATTCTTTACTTACTTTCTTTTGGATAGAATTTGAAATGGCGTTTACCTGTGTATTTGAAGTTCCCTCACAAATAATAAAGTAATCACAAACCGTATTTTCTATGTCTCTTAAATCAAGAATGCTTATTTCATTTCCTTTAACATCTTCAATGCTACTTATTATTACCGATATGAGTTGGTCTGCGCTTATATGTTCTTTCGCCATTAATTTTATTTAAATTTGTGCAAAGTTATTATTTTTTTAGTTCTTTATACCTTAAATTAATCATAAGATTCTATAGTACTATAATAACTATTTAATGCATCTAATCAAACTTAATGCCATCGATTCTACTAACAGCTATATAAGAAAGCTTTCTAGCGAAGTTGAGTTAGTGGATTATACCGTTGTTTCGGCGAAATATCAAACAAATGGCAGAGGACAAATGGGGGCCGTTTGGAATTCTGAAAACTCTAAAAACCTAACAGTGAGCGTGTTTAAAGATGTTTCAAAATTATATTTAGAGCATCCGTTTTATATAAGTATGGCCACTTCATTGGCATTAATTAAAACTGTACAAAGTTTTTCAATACCTAAACTGAGTATAAAATGGCCTAACGACATTTTGTCAGAAGATAAAAAGATCTGTGGTATTTTGATTGAAAATGTCATAAAACAAAATCGTTTACGAGCTAGCATTATTGGGGTTGGTTTAAATGTCAATCAAACCGATTTTGAAGGTTTACCTAAGGCAGCTTCCCTAAAATTATTATTAGGAAACACTTTTAATCTTGATGAGGTGCTTTACACTCTGATTAAATATTTGAAATATTATTTCATGTTTTTAAGAAAAGAAGAATATGATTTAATAAAACGAGAATATGAATCTTTTCTTTTTAGAAAAAATAAACCCTCGACATTTAGGGATGCAAAGGGTGTGTCTTTTTCAGGAATTATAAAAAATGTTTCTTCTTCAGGCAGTCTTCAGGTTTTAATTGAAGATGATATTATAAAAGATTTTGATTTTAAAGAACTTACGCTTTTATACTAAATAGATTTTGGGATACTTGTAGCCAGTGTCTCAATAAATTTACTGATAGGCCCTTTGATCATCATAGCCATCATTGGATTAAAATCACCACTAAACTCCAACTGTACTTCACTTGAATTTTCATTTACTTCGACGATATTGCCGGTAAGTGAGAAATCTAATTTGCCACCAGCGGCGCCAAGAACAATTTTATTGGGTGAAGAAAGTTCCTTTTTTTTAAGAGTAATTTCAGGCATTCCTTTTAATGCAAAAAGAAAAGTATCTTCACTTAAAACTTCAAACTGACTTGTATTTTCAGGCATTAACGACTCAAAATTTTTGATATCAGATAAAAAATCAAATACCTCTTGAGGAGATTTATCAACATTTATTTTCGAAGATTCTAGATTCATGCGTGTTGTTTTTATTAAGAGTTCAGTTCATTACTAAACATCATGTCATGTGTTTCAATTAGCGTTCCATTCGCTTGGATTTGAATTCCAAACTGACAATGTTTTTAATTCTTTTTGAGCAATATAATTAGTAGCTAAGGCTTGTTCTAATAAACTTTCATAATTACTTAAGGTATGAAGCGTTATGTTTTCTTTTTTGAAGTTTTCAGTTGCCACATCAAAGCCATACGAAAAAATGGCGACCATGCCTTTCACATTAACTTCGGCTTCTTTCAATGCTTTAACCGCATTTAAACTACTTTTCCCAGTACTGATCAAATCTTCAACAACTACTACGTTTTGGCCTTTTTGAACAAACCCTTCAATTTGATTTTGTCTGCCATGTCCTTTTGCTTCAGGTCTAACATATATAAAGGGTAATCCCAAATATTCAGCAACCAGCATTCCTATGCCTATAGCGCCCGTGGCAACTCCGGCAATAACATCTGGTTTTCCATAAAGCTTTTCTATTTCTTTCCCCATAATTTCTCTAATATAGTTACGTATTGGAGGAAAAGATAAAATAATACGGTTATCACAATAAATAGGTGACTTCCACCCAGAGGCCCAGGTAAATGGTTCATTTGGACTAAGTTTTATGGCATTAACCTGTAATAAAACTTCAGCCGTTTTTCTAGCAATTTCTTTATTAAAAATCATGACCACAAAATTACATATAAAATTAGTTTTTCATAACAGATGAGAATGATTTAAAATATTTTTTTCAACAATAGGGTAATTGTATTGAAAAATGATATTTTTACGAAATTGTAATTGTTAAATACAAAGCATGTATAAAGTTTTTGTCAATGACAAACCTATTACCTTAACAACAAAAGTTGAACAAGAAACCAATTTTAAGAATTATTTACTTAATACGGTTCATATTGGAAAAGTAATAAAGGACTTAAATACAACTTCGTTAAAAGAGGTGCGTCTTATTCATAAAGATGAGGATAAACTTCTTAAAAAGTTTCTTAAAAAATTACCAAATGTAGTTGCTGGAGGAGGTAAAGTCTTCAATGAAAGGGGTGAAATCTTATTTATTTATAGAAATGATAAATGGGATTTACCAAAAGGAAAAATTGAAGGGAACGAATCTATTGAAAATACAGCCATAAGAGAAGTTACTGAAGAAACTGGTGTTAACGGATTAAAGATTGTGAAACCTTTAGAAACCACTTATCATATTTTTAAACGTAATGGCAAACACAGAATAAAAGTGACTTATTGGTTTGAAATGAAAACCAATTTTGATGGTCAATTATATGCGCAGGAAGGTGAAGGTATTACCAAGGTGGAATGGTTAAATAAAGAACAAACTGCAGAAGCACTTGAGAATTCTTATGCTAATATTAAAGGGTTGATTTGAGTTTTTTAAGGTTTGTTTAACGATGGCAATATGAAAAGTTCCGCATTTTAAAATATCATAAATTTTATATATAATGATGGTTGTTTATAGTTTAAAGAAGAGCCTATTTAGTACTGTATTCATAGTTTTTTATATTGCGTGTAATTGAATTTATTTAATCTTTATTGATGATTTCCGTCAAATTAATCGCAAAAAAACTATTTTCTTGTCTGTCATACAATGTTTCACCAATCAGAAAAGCTTTTGAGGTAACCTCAATTTCAGCAACTTTCTTACCTTCATTATCAATTATCAAAGTTAATTTATCTTTTGCAAAAAATTTATAACCTTTGGTTTTCAAGTAATAGATATTTAAATCTTCAAAATCTATTGTTTTAGTTATGTTCAATTGATTATCAACCGCCACTATTTTATTATTATTTGTAAAAACAAAAACTTTTGTGGTATCCGATTGGATAAGGTTTCTCAAGTCGCCATTTTCATTGGTCCCGAAGACTTGATTCCCAACAAAATACTTTAAGGCGCCATATTCTTGTTCAGAAAAACTCATTTCCTTTACCAAATCTCCAGTCTCTTGAGAATATTTGGCAAGTCGATTTTTGAAAACCAAATAAATTTCTTTATCCAAAATATGAAATCCAAGAATTGGGTCGTCTTTTACATTTATTAATGACAAATATTTTTGTTCGCCCGTGTCTTTATTAAATGCAGCAATAAAAGGGGTTCCAAAATTCAATTGCCTATTGCCCATATACGCGTAACCTTTATTAATCATAAAGACAAGGCTGTCATTCATAAAAATTGACGATTTACTTTGTAAATCACTCTGAAAAGGATGATTCCAAATAACTTCTCCAGTATCTTTATTAATCTTCACTAATTGGTCCTTCGAGGATAAATAGAGATTTAAACTGTCCACCAGTACATTGGAAACAATATCTCTAACCAAATTATGTCCAGTTGATACTACACCAACTCCAGTTAATACCCCAAGAGCTATCCCAGCTACATTTTTTGCAATGGTCTCCGTATAGTCTTTTTTTCCTGTAATAGTATGGTAATCCCAACCACTTCCATTTTTAATATTTATGCAATGTAACCCAGCAGCAGCAACAATTAAAGTTGAATCATTAGTATAAAAAACATTATTCCATGTATATTCCCTATTTAATTCTTTTTTCCAAATTACTTCTCCATTTTTCAGATTAATCCCTTCAAGCTCATCTTTATTTCCTGATAAACTTTTAATTCTATAACCTATTCCAATGTTGTGTTTTGGGTCAACAAAATAGATGTCGTTTTTGACTTTCCAAAGTTCATTACCATTATCAATATCCAAACAATAACTATTATTATAAGTTGTGTAAATCATCGTGTTGCTAAATTGCTGCAGATTGCTTGTTTGATAAGCAATTTTTTTGTTCCATTTCAGTTTCTTTTTGTTTAGGTCATAAAGCAAAATATTTCCAAAATTGTTGAGCCATTTACCATTTTTACTTAATTTTCTCAATTGGACTGTTAGAAATCCTGTGATTGTATCAAGATATGTTTCTTCTATCCTTTCTGGAAAAATGTACTCAATTCCTTTTATTTCTGAACTGTCAAGAAGAGATTTACCTAAAACTATCTCATTGCTCAATACTTTAAAATCAAGTTTCTGACTGAACGAGTACATTGAAAATAAAATAAATATTCCTAAAATAATTGTTCTCATTTTGTCACTTTATTTTTCTGATATAAAGTTGTTTTATAAATGTCCTAATAAAATGATATCAAAGGTTTTAAGGGCTATATCAGCAGTTAAACAAAGTTATCATTTTTTTTTGGTAAAAAATCAATCGCAAAGTCTAATTAATAATTCTATAAATAGGATATTGCAAATGTGCTTTTTCATAATGGTTGCTTTGTTGGTGTAACCAGTCTAGTTGTGCATACCAGTTGTTTGCAAATGTGGTGTCAGTTGTTTTTTTTGCTTCAAAAGTTTCTTTTAATTCAGGGTTTGTATCCAATAGGTCCAGAGCTAAATCTTCCCAGACATAGGGTGAAAAACCTTCTTTTTGTTGTAAAATAGCGTCAAAGAAATTCCAGTTAAAAAAAGAGTCTGGAGCTTGTGGTTCCAAGGTTTCTAGTAGATATCTTATTGCGGATTGATTCGTGTTAATTATATAATCACCTTTAGCAAAAGTGATCTTTTCCTTTTTCGCGTCTATAGTTGTATTGTAATGTATATAATGACCTTCAAAAGGTGTTTCTGCCGTTTCATAAGATTTAATTTTATATGATTCCATATTTATGATGGTGTCTGCATCAAAACGCCTCATTTCAACCGCATTCAATTTTAGTAAATCAATCACTTTAAACCACCCTTGAGGTATGATATAAGCTTTCGGAATATGAACTTCATCACTTGGTTTAAAAAAATTGTAATAGGTGACTGGTTTGGTAAAAGGTTTGTTTCTGTTATATTTTAATCTTGGAAATCCCGTAATCTCGCTGGTCATCGTTTCTCCTTCATAACCTTTAAAGTTCAAAGTAGTTGTTTTTGTTGAATCGATGACCCAGTTTAGAGGGTAGGCCGACCCTTCTTTAAAATTATTGGTTGGTTTATTTCTTAAAGAGGTTATGGTGGATTGATCTTCTTCCACGATTTCAATCATACTTTTCATAAGTTCATACGTGCCTTCAACCCTTTGTTTATAAGGCTTAAGCATATGTGTTTCTACCATCATTCCTATTGTATTCCATAGAGTGGTATAACCGGTTGAATATCTGGTATGATCAAGAAACTGACTAAATCCAGTTTCTGGCACTCGGTTGAAAACATTCACATAAGGTGTGATATCCCAGTCTTTGTTAGCCAATTTCTGTTCCAGTTCCGGCATCATTTTATGTTGAATATAATCGCCCAAGCCACCACCCAGTTTGTTATGCTGTGTGAATAAATGAGTTAAGGGATATTGGTAATCTGCCCCATTACTCACATGATTATCAATAAAAACATCTGGTTTTACCAAATGAAATATTTGGGTAAATGTTCTGGCATTTTTAGTATCACATTTTATAAAGTCTCTGTTTAAATCATAGTTTCTGGCATTACCTCTAAAGCCATATGCTTTGGGGCCATTTTGGTTCGTTCGTGTGGTTGAGTTTCTAATCAAACTACCGCCAATATTATAAATGGGAATGGTGACTAAAACCGTATTTTTAGGTGTTTCAATTTTTCCATTGGCTAAATCTCTAAATAGCATCATGGTGGCATCAATACCATCCGATTCACCAGGGTGAATGCCATTATTTATGAGTATGATATTTTTTGTTTTATGAATAGTTTTAAAATCAAAGGTTTTATCTGGATTAAAAGTGACCAGATGCAATGGTTTTCCGGAATCTGTTTCCCCTATTTCCTGAATGGAGATCTTACGATATTTATTTGCTAAGTTTTGATAAAATAAGATCGTTTCATTATAGGTGGCCGTTTCAAGACCATCAGATTTTTCAAAATGTGTTTTAAAATCAAAATTCTCTTTTTTATAAGAAGGATTGCACGATATGATTAAATGAAGAAGTGCAACAACAAAAATTAATTTCATTTCAAACGATTTAGTGGTCTAATTTAAGTAATTATTAAAAATAAAGGCTTGGTCATCTACATATTAACTGTAAATTTGCGCCTTCCAAAATAGAACCATGACAGAATTTATAAGAAAGCAAACGGCGAATGCCAAAAATGATATTTTAAGTGGATTCACTGTAGCATTGGCTTTAGTGCCAGAGGCCGTTGCTTTTGCTTTTGTTGCAGGTGTAGATCCCTTGGTTGGGTTGTATGCCGCTTTTATGGTTGGATTTATAACCGCTGTTTTTGGAGGGCGTCCGGGAATGATTAGTGGAGCTACTGGTGCTTTGGCGGTTGTGATGGTGGCTTTAGTTGCCGAGGGAAATGCCATGGGGGCTGAGTCAGAAAATTTAGGGCTCTATTATTTGTTTGCTACGGTTATTTTGATGGGAGTGATACAAATGTTAGCCGGGTTTTTAAAACTCGGAAAATTTATTCGTTTAATTCCGCATCCGGTTATGATGGGATTTGTTAATGGTTTAGCGATCGTTATTTTCTTATCTCAATTAAAAATGTTTATGACTTATGAAGACGGAGAGATGGTGTGGATGCAGAGCTCACAACTATTAACTATGGTTGGTCTGGTTGCTTTAACCATAGGAATTATGTTTGGCTTGCCTAAACTTACAAAAAAGCTACCCGAAGCCCTGATTGCTATTTTGGTGGTCTCAGCCATTGTAATTTTTGGCAAACTGGATGTGGCTACGGTTGGAAGTTTTATTAGTGATGGTGGAGGAGAAGGCTTAAAAGGCGGTTTACCACAATTTCAATTTGATATTTTTAGTAAAGTGCCTTTTAATTTTCAAACTATAAAATTCATCTTTCCTTATGCCTTAATACTGGCAGCTATTGGACTCATTGAATCATTAATGACCCTTAATTTGGTTGATGAGTTGACAGAAACCAGAGGGGATACCAACCGTGAGTGTTTAGCTCAGGGTGGCGCCAATATTGTGACGGGATTTTTTGGTGGAATGGGAGGTTGCGCTATGATTGGTCAATCACTGATTAATATTAAAGGTGGTGGAAGAGGAAGATTGTCTGGTATTGTGGCCGCTTTAGCCTTATTAATATTTATTTTATTTGCTTCAGGACTTATTGAGCAAGTGCCCATTGCGGCTTTAGTAGGGGTTATGTTCATGGTGGTTATAGGTACTTTTGCCTGGAGCAGTTTTAGAATTTTAAATAAGATCCCTTTAAGTGACGTCATTGTTTTGGTAGCTGTTTCAGCTCTAACGGTGATATTTGATTTGGCTATAGCGGTGATTTCTGGAGTTATCATGAGTGCCTTGGTGTTTTCATGGGAAAATGCCAAACGCATTAGAGCGCGCAAGCGGATACGTGAAGATGGCACTAAAGTGTATGAAATCTGGGGGCCCTTATTTTTTGGTTCAATAATAGCTTTTAATGAAAAGTTTGATGTTAAAAATGATCCTGAAAATGTAGAGATTGACTTTGTGGAATCTCGTATCAGCGATCATTCAGCTATTGAAGCTATTTTTAACCTGGTAAATAAATATGAAGCTGAAGGCAAATCAATAAAGTTGAAGCATTTAAGTGAAGACTGTAAAATATTGCTTTACAAATCAAACCCTAAGTTTCATGAAGTCATAGAAGAAGACATTGATGATCCAAGATATCATTTAGCTGAAAACCCTGAAGCGTTTACCAAAGGATTGGGAGAATATAAACTTTAGATTATTTAACCCTAACACTGTCAGGCACTAAAAGGGTGTAATCGCCATGGTTCCTAATCACATCTCTCACAATACTTGAGCTGATAAAAGAGGTTCTTGCAGAGGTTAATAAGAAAACGGTTTCTATTTTTGAAAGTTGCCTGTTGGTGTGCGCTATGGCTTTTTCAAACTCAAAATCTGCCGGATTTCTTAAGCCACGTAATATAAACGGCACTTTTATTTCTTTACAAAATTGAACGGTTAAGCCTTCATAAGTCACCACTTTAACCTTTGGCTCATCTTTAAAAGTGTTTTCAATGAAATGTTTCCGCTCTTCTAAAGAGAACATATAATTTTTCTCTGAGTTGATACCAATAGCTACAATCACTTCATCAAATAATGCTACACCACGTTTAATAATATCAACGTGCCCTAAGGTTAAGGGATCAAAAGACCCAGGAAAAAGTGCTTTCTTCATAATTTAAAATTACAATTTTTATTTTAAAGCTTCTTCAATAGCATTATCAAATAACTCACTAAGACTGATACCGGCGCATGCGGCTTGCTGTGGTAAGATGCTTTGTCTGGTTAAGCCAGGCACGGTATTGACTTCAAGTAAATGAGGTTCACCATCTTTAAAAATATACTCACTTCGTGAAAAACCTCTCATTTTTAAGACATCATACACCTGTTGTGCTACTTTGTTTACTTTGTTCTCTTGCTCCTTTGATAGGCGTGCCGGGGTAATTTCCTGAGATTCGCCCAGATATTTAGCTTTGTAATCAAAAAAGTCATTGTTAGGTACTATTTCTGTGATGGGCAATACTTTGGTGGCGCCTTTATAAGTAATCACACCAACGGACACTTCTGTGCCATCTAAAAACGATTCAATAATAATTTCATCATCTTCTTTAAAAGCAACCTCTATGGCTTTTTGTAAATCTTCTTTTTTATAGACCTTAGTGATTCCAAAACTACTTCCTGCTTTATTCGCTTTAACAAAACACGGTAAGCCCACTTTTTTAATAATGGCATCCTCATTGACGGTGTCGCCTAGATTAATATAAAAAGATTCGGCCGTTTTAATACCATAAGGTTTTAAAACACTTAAGCAATCGCGCTTGTTAAAGGTTAAACTTGCCTGATACATGCCACAACTGGTTTGGGGGATATTAAGAAGTTTAAAATAAGCTTGCATAAAACCGTCTTCTCCCGGAGAACCATGAATGGCATTAAATACGCAATCAAAGTTTATTTTTGAATGGTTTATGGTAATTGAAAAATCGTTTTTATCTACAGGAAATTCCTTGTTACTAGTGTCAACATACACCCATTTGTCTTTAAAAACATGAATACGATAGGCATTATATTTTGAAGGGTTTAAAGTTTCAAATACAACATTTCCACTTTTCAATGAGATTTCATATTCACTGGAATAACCTCCCATAATGATAGCAATATTTTTTTTCATGTCGTCACTCAGGTTTCTTAAATCAAATATTTCTTTAGTAAAAGACGTTTTGTAAAAATATCATTTATTTATTCCAAACAAACGTGTCTGGAAAAAAATTAATGCAACTTTTTAAACTTTTTTTAAAAGATGCAACGTATATAATACAAACGAAAATTAAGCCAATTAAATTTTAAAACATAAAATTGTTTAGTTTTGTCAAAACTATTGAATATCCATGAGCCTTATTAAATTCCTTTCTAGTAAAACCTTTTTCAAACAATTGGGATTGGCCGTTATTGCCATAATAGTATTAAGTTTTATCCTATTAAAATGGTTAAACATTTCAACCAAGCACGGTGATTTTCAGACGGTGCCTAATCTTACCGGTAAATCAATAAGTGTTGCTCAAATAGAACTTGAACAAAATAATTTGGAACTTAAAATTCAGGACTCAGCCAATTTTAATCCAAAATACGCGAGGTTCTCAGTGATTGAACAAGATCCAAAAGCGGGCAGCAAGGTTAAAAAAGACAGAAAAATATATATCACTCTAAATCCCTCAGGTTACAGAAAAATGTCTGTGCCAGATTTAAAAGAACGGACTTTTAGACAAGCAAAACCAACCCTTGAAGCCATAGGTTTTACAGTTGGAAAAGTCACTTATGTTGATAATATAGGAAAAGATATGGTGCTTAAAATGATGTTTGATGGAAAAGAAATAAAGCCAGGCGAGATGTTACCTAAAACATCAAAAATTGATTTAGTACTTGGTAATGGAAACAGACCAGACTAATGATAGAAGACTATATTTCAAACGTGCCAGAAGATGATAATGATGATTTGTATGAACATCATGCATTTACAGTGGATAAAGGCCAATCACCACTTCGTATAGATAAATACTTAATGAATCGCATTGAAAATGCGACACGAAACAAAATCCAGGAAGGCGCCAAAAATGGCAGTATTTTTGTAAATGGCGTGCCCGTAAAATCAAATTATAAGGTAAAGCCTTATGATGTGATTAAAGTTTTGTTTGCCCATCCTCCTTATGAAAATCTGTTGGTTGGAGAAGATATTCCTTTAGATGTTGTTTATGAAGATGACACTTTGCTAGTGGTTAATAAACCGGCGGGTATGGTAGTGCATCCTGGGCATGGTAATTATTCAGGAACATTAATAAATGCCCTTATTTACAGATTTGATAATTTGCCAAATAACTCCAGTGATCGCCCTGGACTGGTTCACAGAATTGATAAAGATACCAGTGGTCTTTTGGTTATTGCTAAAACAGAGCAGGCCATGGCACATTTATCGCTTCAGTTCGCTGAAAAAACCAGTGAACGTGAGTATGTAGCATTAGTTTGGGGAAATGTTGAAAATGAAGAAGGCACTGTTGAAGGTAATATAGGCAGGCATCCTAAAAACAGACTCCAAAACACGGTGTATTTTGGAGATGATGAAGATAAAGGGAAGCCAGCCATCACGCATTATAAGGTTTTAGAACGTTTGGGTTATGTCACTTTGGTGTCATGCAAGTTAGAAACGGGCAGAACCCATCAAATACGGGTGCATATGAAACACATTGGTCACACCCTTTTTAATGATGAGCGTTATGGTGGTGAAAAAATATTAAAAGGCACAACGTTTACCAAGTACAAGCAATTTGTAGATAATTGTTTTAAAATATTACCACGCCAAGCGTTGCATGCTAAAACACTTGGGTTTATCCATCCTAAAACTGGTGAGTTTATGCGTTTTGAATCAGAAATTCCTGAGGATATGCAGCAGTGTATTGAAAAATGGCGCTCATACGTAAAGCATCAGGATATAGAGTAGTTGGGCGTTTCCTTTCAGGTCGCGCTATTGACAGTTGCTCTTTTCAAGGAGCTCCAACAAAGCCTCTATCGCTAACGCATCCGGTTTACTATCATTTCAATCTATCAGGCTATTATAAATAATTGTAACGTACATTTTTCAATCTTATGCAGTAATCGTAAATTTGAACTGAAATACAAACTGATGATGTTATGAAACTTGTTTTATCACCTGCAAAATCACTCGATTTTGAAACTAAATTGCCAACTACTCAAGCTACTCAAGCGTTGTTTTTAAAAGAATCAGAGCGCCTTAATAAGCTTCTAAAAGAGAAATCGGCAAAAAGTTTGTCAAAGCTTATGAGCATTTCGGATGCTTTGGGACAGTTAAACTATGAACGTATTCAAGAATGGCAATTGCCTTTTACAAATGAAAATGCACGTCAGGCTATTTATGCCTTTAATGGCGATGTTTACAGAGGTTTGGATGTTTATACCATTAAGGAAGATAAATTAGACACTCTGCAAAATACCGTTAGAATACTTTCTGGTTTATATGGCGTTTTAAAACCTATGGATTTAATGCAGCCGTATCGGTTGGAAATGGGAACAAAAATGCCTGTTGGTAAGCATAAAAACTTATATCAGTTTTGGAGCAAAGCAGTTACTAAAGCTTTAAATGAAGAACTCCAGGAGGGTGAGTTATTTTTAAATCTTGCCAGCAGTGAGTATTTTAAGGTCATTGATACCAAATCGCTTAAAGTGCCCGTCATTCATATAGAATTTAAAGACTTGAATAAAGGGGAGTATAAAATAATTGGCATTTTTGCAAAATTAGCCCGCGGACTTATGACGCGCTATATATTAGATACCAATGCAAAAACCTTAGATGATATAAAGGGTTTTAATTATGAGGGCTATGGTTATAGCGAAGCCATGTCAAAAGAAAATAATTTGGTGTTTATCAGGTAATTATTTTGCTGTTGCCTTATTATTGATATCTAATTTATTTTCAACTGAGCGACGTTTTTTTATTCTAGGTCTTCTGCTGCCAAAAGTACCTCTGTTTATTTTTCCGCGCTTTGTTTTTTTGTCTCCTTTGCCCATAGTTTAGTATATTTTGGAAGTTATAAAGTACAAAATTTTATAGAAATAACCAAGTTACTCATTGATTCCTTATGGGGTTTCTAAATTGCTAATTGTGAATTTGTCACTTAAAACGCTAAAGCGTGAGTGATTTTTTTTAAAAGAACAAATTTTATAAAAATTAAATATTATTTTAGTTTGAATATGGGCACAACAAAAAAGAGGCTATGAAAAAATCTATTGATTATTTAAAAAAAACAACCTTTTCTATAGTCCTGTTTTTTATATTTTCATTTCCTTTATTGGCGCAAAACAACAAATCTATTGGTACTTCAAGTGATTTTTGGGATCATGTGCGCTTTGGAGGTGGTATTGGTTTAAGTTTTGGTGATGGCTTTTTTAGTGGTACTCTGGCACCGAGTGCCATTTATCAATTTAATGAACAAGTGGCATTAGGCCTTGGGTTAAGTGGTACTTATAACACCCAGAAAGATTTGTATAAATCATCTATTGTTGGAGCCAGTATAGTGGGTTTGGTAAATCCTATACCTGAAATTCAACTTTCTGCAGAATTTGAAGAACTGAATGTAAGCAGAACGTGGGATAGCAGAACCGGTTTTGCGGATGAGAATTACTGGTATCCTGCCTTGTTTTTAGGAGTGGGATATAACAGTGGGCCTGTAACTTTTGGGATTAGATTTGACGTACTTTATGATAAAAATAAGAGTATTTACTCAGAGTCATGGGTGCCTTTTATAAGAGTCTATTTTTAGCTAATTATTACTTTATACCTTTTAATTCTTTTAATTAATATTTTTTAAATACGTGTTTAAACACCAGCATCCATATGTTCCATTTATTAAAAATGATTCTACCAAATTAATAGTTGGTACTTTGCCGCCACCACGTTTTTCAACCAGAGACCTTTTAGTTAAGGATGTTGATTTTTGTTATGGAAGTTATTACAATTCATTGTGGTTATTTATTGATAAAATTCATGATTTAAAACTGCGTTTTGATAATTCTCAAGAAGCTATTGAGCAGCGTAAACAATTTTTAATTAACAATAAAATTGGGGTTTGCGATATTGTGGAATCTTGTGAAAGGGATAAAATGGATGCCTCAGATTTAGGTATGAAAAATATTGTTTTACGCAACTTAGTAGGTTATATAAGGAAATATCCAAAGGTTGAAACACTCTTATTTACTGGTGGTAATAGTAAAAATGGGCCGGAATATTTTTTTAGAAAACATCTCAAGGAACAAGGGTTGACGCTTGAATTGCTGTCTAATGAAATCCCGAGAATTCATCAGTTTACTCTTAATCAGCGCCGGATTAAAACAGTTTCATTAACCTCGGCTTCTGGCAGTGCGAACAGAGCTATAGGAAGTATGCCTTTATATAGGCAACTAAAAAGCAGAAATTCTAATTTTACTACCTTTGATTTTAGAGTAATGCAATATAGAGAATACTTTTAAGTAGCTTAATAACATTCAATTATATCGATAAAACTTTCTTGATTGTTGTAATCTGGTTGATGATTTTATCTCTCTCAATTAAACTTGTAGGCAGTATCAAATAAATAAGTGTACCTTTGGCGCTTAATAAAAGAATGACACTAACAATTAGATGGTCATTTACCAAATAATTTATATGTCATTTAACAACTTAGGCTTATCTGAAGCCTTGCTAAAAGCTATTAGCAAAAAGGGCTATACAACGCCTAGTCCTATACAACAAAAGGCCATTCCACCAATTTTAGAAGGAAAAGATATTTTAGCTTCGGCGCAAACAGGAACTGGTAAAACGGCTGGTTTCACCTTGCCCTTATTACAGTTATTGTCACAAGGTCAAACATTAAGACACCGACCGGTCAGAGCATTAGTTTTGACACCGACCCGTGAATTAGCTGCTCAGGTATTTGAAAATGTAAAAGAATACAGTGTGTTCCTTGATTTAAAATCAGCCGTTATTTTTGGTGGTGTAAATCAGAAATCACAAGTCAATCAATTACGTCAAGGGGTAGATATTTTAGTAGCAACACCAGGGCGTTTGTTAGATTTAAATAACCAAGGATTATTATCTCTAGCAAAAATAGAAATATTAGTTTTAGATGAGGCAGATCGTATGCTTGATATGGGTTTCTTGCGTGATATAGAGCGTATCATGAAATTGATGCCATCTAGAAGACAAAACTTGATGTTTTCAGCAACATTTTCTCATGATATCAAGAAATTGGCACATGGCATTTTGCACCATCCGGTTCAGGTAGAAGCCACTCCAGAAAACACAACAGTGGATGCTATTTCTCAGAAAGTATATAGAGTAGCAAAGGGATTAAAAACGGGGTTAATAATTAAATTAATTTCTGATGGTAACTGGAAACAGGTTTTAGTGTTTACAAGAACGAAACATGGTGCCAATAAGCTTTGTGAAAAAATGGTATCTGCGGGCATTTCAGCTGCAGCCATTCACGGAAATAAAAGTCAAGGTGCCAGAACGAAGGCTTTAGGAGGTTTTAAAACGGGACATGTTCGGGTTTTAGTGGCCACAGATATAGCGGCCCGTGGATTGGATATTCCGCTATTACCGCATGTTATAAATTTTGAATTACCTAATATCCCTGAGGATTATGTCCATAGAATTGGAAGAACGGGTAGAGCAGGAGCCAGCGGAGAAGCCTTATCTTTAGTAAGTGCTGATGAAACTGTTTTCTTGCGTGATATTGAAAAGCTTGTGGGTTTAAAACTTCCGGTTGAAATTATTGAAGGTTTTGAACCTGATCCGAACGCCTCGACAGAGCCTGAAAAAAAACAGCAAAGACAAGGAAGAAACAGGTCCAGAAATCAGGCGGATTCAAGTAATTCTAATAATAAAAAATCCAGAAAGCCTAAACGTAATAACGAGAGGCGCAGTAATGACAGAAGATATTAAAAAGGTATGGAAACACAGCCAAACAATCCACTTCATGGTATTACATTAGAACAAATTGTGAACGATTTGGTATCACATTATGGTTGGGAATACATGGGTTACACTATTAAAATTAAATGTTTCACAACAAATCCTACTGTAAAATCAAGTTTAACTTTTTTAAGAAAAACACCCTGGGCAAGAGCAAAAGTTGAGAGCATGTACTTAAAGATGATTAATAAACAAAAGCGCAGATAATTTTTCTAAAAAATATTTGTTAAAAAGGCAGTAATGCTTTCTTGATTTGTTTTGATGAGTTGTTCTCTGGCGTTCGCAATATCTTTTGGCTTTTTATCTTGTGAGAGCTTAAATTTACCTTCCCAATGCGTAACCCTTATTTCAAACCCTTTTACATAATTTATAGCGCCTTCCATTTTTGGATTATCAGGTTCTAACGCATATTTGTAATCTGGCTGTTCTAAAAATTCAGTCATCTTTATCATACTTTTTTTTATAGCCTCAGAGTCATTTATTGCCATAACATGGCCTTTTAAATGTACTTTAATGTAATTCCAGGTAGGTAATTGGGTCGTTGTATAAATACTGGGAGAAATATAACATTGAGGTCCTGAAAAAATAACAGTCACTGGCTGATTGTTTTTGAGTAATTCAGCCTGCGGGTTGTATAAATCTATATGACCAATCAAATTCCCGGTAGTTTCATCATAAATTAAAGGCAGGTGCGTTATCAAAGGTTCCTCATTTTTAACAGAAATTAAGGTGGCTAACGGATAGGTTTTAATAACCTCTATCATGTGGTTGATATTGTGGTCTTGATAATGTTTTGGTGGATAATTCAAGCTGTTAAATATTTTAAATTAGGGATTGTTGATTTATAAATTTACAATATTTATCTTTATCAAATGCAAGAAAAACCAACCTCGTTTTCTATTAAAAACTGGTCTCAAGATGATCAGCCAAGAGAGAAATTATTAAATAAAGGTAAAGCGGCTTTAAGCGATGCCGAACTGGTTGCCATTTTAATTGGCTCAGGGAATAAAGAAGAAAGCGCGGTTGATTTATCAAAACGGATATTAGCGGGTGTTGAGAATAATTTGAGTGCGTTAGGAAAGTTGTCAATCAAACAATTGATGGATTTTAAGGGTATTGGTGAGGCTAAGGCCATCACTATTATAGCTGCTTTAGAATTGGGAAGAAGACGCAGAAGTGAAGATGCTTTGGAAAAAAAGAAAATCATGTCAAGTGTCTCTGCTTTTGAATTGATGCAACCTATTATAGGTGATCTACAACATGAAGAATTTTGGATTATTTATTTAAATAATTCTAATAAAGTTATTCAAAAAAACCAGTTGAGTAAAGGTGGTATTACGGGCACCCTGGTTGACGTGCGACTGGTGCTCAAGAATGCTCTTGAGGTTGGGGCTACAGGCATCATCCTTGCTCATAATCATCCGTCAGGAAACTTACAGCCAAGTGAAGCTGATAAACAATTAACTAATAAACTCAAAGTGGCTTCAGAAAGTTTAGATATAAAAGTGCTGGACCATGTAATTGTAACTGAAAAGGCATACTTTAGTTTTGCCGATGATAACCTGTTGTAATGCTTTTAGTTTATACACATAAAATAACACCAAGATTAAGATATGTTTTTAAACATATTTGTACCAGGCTTTTAGGAATTGAAGTTTCCTTTACTACAACAATTGAAGAGTTTATTGCACATGACAGTTTAAAAATGTCATATACAAAGCAACAACTTGGGAATGAAATATTTGTTAAAAGCCATGAAATTTTGTTTGAGCAGGGCTTGTCAGATATTGAGATAAATGTGCATGATTGGGAAAACACTAAATGCTTCTTTTATAATGGAGATAAAAGCTCTATTCCCTTTGATATATTTGCGGCCTCTTTTTATTTGCTTTCCAGATATGAAGAGTATTTGCCTCATGTTAATGATGAATTTGGCAGATTTTCAGCCACAGAGAGTATCGCTTATAAGCATGGTTTTTTACACCAACCAGTGGTCGATATCTGGGCTTATAAGTTTAAGGAAAAATTACAAATTCAATACCCTACATTTGAATTTACAAAAAGAGCATATAGTATTAAACCTATTATAGATGTGCCATCTGCTTACAATTTTAAGTTAAAGGGCCTCTTAAGAACTTTTGGAGGAACGGTTAAAGATCTGGCAGAATTTAAATTAAAACGGCTGTACTATAGATACATGGTGATTTTTGGTTTTCAGCATGATCCTTTTGATACGTTTAAGTACATTATTAATAAGCAAAAACAAACAAAGTATAAGTTTACATTCTTTTTTTTAATTGGGGCCTATTCCACTTATGACAAAGGAATCAATCCAAATAAAAAGAAATTTGTGTCGCTTATAAAACAAGTCGCTGATTATTGTAAAGTAGGTTTAAAAGCTTCTTATTTTGCAATTCACGATCCTGTTATATTAAAAAAAGAAAAGTTAAGAATGGAGGCTATTATCAATACCGATTTAACTGCTTCAAGAAACTCTTTTTCTAAACTTAATTTACCTGAAACTTACAGAAATTTAATTGAGCTTGAGATTCAAGAAGATTTTACTATGGGCTATGTTAATCAAATAGGTTTTAGGGCGGGAACCTGCTCTCCTTTTTTGTTTTATGACTTAGATTATGAAGTACAGACGCCTCTAAAAATTTGGTCGTACCATATAATGGATTATTGTTTGTTAAAAATACATTCGCTATTAGATAAAAAGAAGGTGTTATATGAAATAATGAACGAGGTAAAAAAGGTAGATGGGGAATTTGTCCCTGTTTTTCATAATTATACTTTCAGCGATTTAGATAGGTGGAAGGGTTTTAAGGAGTTGTTTAATATAATTTTAGATTCAGCAAATGAAAATTAAAAATATAACCGATGTTTTTTTTGATTTAGATCATACCCTTTGGGATTTTGATAAAAACTCTTCATTAACTTTTCATAAGATTTTTGAATTAAATAAAGTTGAGGTAAATATTAATGAATTTTTAAGTTTTTATGAACCTATTAATCTAGATTATTGGAAACTTTACCGTGAAGAGAAAATAGATAAAGCCTCATTAAGGTTTGGAAGGTTAAATGATGCATTTCTTGCCATTAATAAAGTGATAGAGAGAGAAAAAATTGTTAAACTTTCAGAAGATTATATAACGCATCTTACTTCTTTTAATCATCTTTTTGAAAATACTATTGATGTACTTGAATATTTAAGTGTTAAATATAACCTGCATATTATTACGAATGGATTTGAAGAGGTTCAGCAAAAAAAGCTTGCTCAGTCTAATATTGATCATTATTTTAAAACAGTTACGAATTCTGAGCATGTAGGCGTAAAGAAACCAAACCCTTTAATTTTTAATTACGCCATAGAAGTAGCAAAAACAAATGTTAAACAAAGTGTTATGATTGGCGATAATTATGAAGCGGATATTCTTGGAGCTCAAAATATTGGGATGAATACGATTTTTTTTAATATTAATAATCATAGTCATGAACATAAAATCAAACAAATAAATAATTTAAACCAACTTAAAACTTATTTATAAGTTGAAAGTCTTAAAAAATATTTTAACAGATTTTAAATTTATATTATCCATAAAAAGTATCTTTACTTTTAGTCAAAAAACACAAGAAAATGAAGATTAAAATTTTTACTGTACTCATGGCACTGGCATTTATTTCAAGTGCATTTTCTCAAACTAATTTAAATAATTATAAATATGTAATTGTTCCAAATAAATACGAGTTTTTAAAAACAATTAATCAGTATAAACTAAATGATTTGACGAAATTTTTATTTGAAAAATACGGCTTTTCGACTTTGATGGAAGGAGATAATTATCCAGATGATTTAATTGCAGATACTTGTTTAGCATTAAAATCAAATTTGATAGAAGACTCAAAATTATTTAAAACTCAATTACAA